>CAYLZG010000008.1:0-63159 GCA_964387985.1 uncultured Anaerolineales bacterium
TCACCTCTTCACGGAAGGGGGAGACGTATGGAAGATATCATGGCCCTGGAAGGGCAGCATGTGTTGCAGACGTATGCGCGGCCGCCGTTCGTGCTGGACCACGGCCAGGGGTGCTGGGTGTACGACGCGGACGGCAACGCGTACCTGGACTGTGTGGCGGGCATTGCCGTCAACGCGCTAGGCCATGCGCACCCGGCCCTCGTCGCCGCGCTGACCGGGCAGGCGGGCAAGCTATGGCACACATCCAACCTGTACCACACTGCGCCGCACGCCCGGCTTGCTGCACGGCTGTGCGCGGGCAGCTTCGCAGACCGCGTCTTCTTCTGCAACTCGGGCGCGGAGGCAAACGAGGGCGCATTCAAGTTCGCGCGCAAGTGGGCGCATGACCACTATGGGCCGGAGAAGCACGTCATCGTCGCGTTCACCAATGCGTTCCACGGGCGCACCTTCGGCGCATTGGCAGCAACCCCGCGCGAGAAGTACCAGGCGCCCTTCCGCCCGCTGCTGCCCGGCGTGCGCATCGCCCCCTTCAACGACCTGGCCGGCGCCGCGGCCGCGTTCGACGACAGCGTGTGTGCGGCCATCGTCGAGCCGGTGCAGGGCGAGGGCGGCGTCCACCCGGCGACGCCGGAGTTCCTCGCGGGCCTGCGCGACCTGTGCGACCGGCACAACGCGCTGCTGATCTTCGACGAGGTGCAGTGCGGTGTCGGGCGCAGCGGCAAGCTGTGGGCGTACCAGGGCTACGGCGTCATCCCCGACCTGCTGACCGCCGCGAAGCCGCTCGCGGGCGGCCTGCCGATGGGCGCGATCCTGATGCGCGAGGCAGTCGCCGCGGTCATGCACCCGGGCGATCACGGCAGCACGTTTGCCGGCTCGCCACTCGTCGCCTCGGTCGCAGAGGCCCTGCTCGACCAGGTGGACCGGCCCGAGTTCCTGGCGGAGGTGGCGGCCAAGGGCGAGTACCTCAAGGAGCGGCTGGAGGAACTCAACTCGCCGCACATCACTGAGGTGCGCGGCCGCGGGCTGATGGTCGGTGCAGACCTGGACATCCCGGCGGCGGATGTCGTCAACACGGGGTATCGCCACGGCCTGCTGCTCGTCAACGCCGGCCCGCAGACGCTCCGCTTCGTGCCCCCGCTGATCATCACGCGTGCGGAGATCGACACGCTCATCGAGCGGCTGACGGCGATATTGACCGAATTGGGGTGAACCCGGGGCGAACACGCAGGTTCGCCCCTACACAAGATGGTGGACATGGGATGATGGATATACATATACGCAAGGCCACTGAGGCCGACATCGAGTCGATCCTGGCGATCATTAACGCTTATGCGGCGCAGAACCTGATGCTGCCCCGCACGCCGGAACAGATTCGCCGCGTGCTACATAAGTTCCTGGTGGCAGAGCAGGCGTCCCCCGGCGGGAGTCAACGCGTGGTCGGCTGCGGTTCCAACGTCGAGCTCACGCCTGAACTCACGGAGCTGCGCTCGCTGGCCGTCGCGCCGGACCAGCGCGGCACCGGCCTCGGCCGGCGGCTCGTCCACGCGCTCATCGAGCAGGCGCGCGCGGACGGGTACGACACGATCTGCGCGCTGACCCTGAGCGAGGAGTTCTTCAACCGCTGCGGCTTCACGATCGTGGATCGCTGGTCCATCTCCCCCAAAATCTGGCACGAGTGCGTGTACTGCCCGAAGTTCGATGCGTGCGACGAGATCGCCGTGGCGATGAACCTGACCGAGACGGCCCCGGCCTTGGCTCCGCTCCCACCCGAAGTCAGCCTGGAGTTGTGGCAGGCGCTCAAGTTTGGCCGGCTGCAGATGCTCCGGCAAAAAGTATGATTGGGAACCGCGAAGACGCAAAGGCCGCGAAGGTTATCTAAAGAAAACAACTTTGCGCTCTTCGCGTCTTAGCGGTTCAAAAAGGGGAAGCATGACACATACGGTACGTATTGCGCTCGTCGGCCTGGGCAACGTGGGCCGCGCGTTCCTCGATTTGATGGTCGAGAAGGCCGCGTTGCTGGCCGAACGGCACGACCTGGCACTCGTCCTGACGGCCGCGGCGGACTCCTCTGCCGCGCTGCTGGACGGCCGCGGAATCGATCCGGCCGCTTTGCGCGGCCACAAGGCCGGCGGCGGCCGCCTGGCAACCTTCCCCGGCGCGCTCCCCGACCTGCCCTCGCCGGAGATGGTGCGCCGCGCGGAAGCCGACATGGTGCTCGATGCCTCGCCGGTCAACCTGCGCGATGGCCAGCCGGGGCTGAACTGCGTGCGCATCGCGCTGGAACGGGGGCTGCCGGTCGTGCTGGCGAACAAGGGGCCGCTCGTTCTCGCCTTCAACGAACTGACCCAGACGGCCGCGGACCGCGGCCTGGGCCTGGCTTACAGCGCGACCGTGTGCGGAGCGCTGCCGGTGGTCAACATCGGCCAGCGCGACCTGGTGGCGTGCGACATCCGCTCGGTCGCGGGCATCTTCAACTCGACCAGCAATTCTATCCTCGCAGCCATGGCCCGCGGGGAGAGCTACGCCGACGCGCTGCACCAGGCGCAGGTGGACGGCATCGCGGAGGCCGACCCGAGCCTCGATGTCGAAGGGTGGGACACAGCGAACAAGCTGGTCATCATCGCCAACAGCATCCTGCACATGCCTGCAACGCTGGCCGATGTGCAACCTGTCACGGGCATCACCGGCATCACGCCGGAACAGATACAGACCGAGCAAGCGCGTGGCCGCGTGGTCAAGCTCGTTGCGCGCGCGACGCGAGATCAGGCCAGCGGCGCATACCGCCTGGCCGTCCAGCCAGAATGGCTGCCCGCCGGTGATTTCCTCGCCGGCGTCAGCGGCTGGGAGATGGGCATCGTTTTCGATACCGATATCATGGGGCTGCAACAGCTCAAAGTGGACGAACGCGGCCCTGTGCCGACCGCTGGCGCGATGCTGCGCGATGTGATCCGGCTTGCGACTCAATCCTAATCTCGAGGAGTATCCCCCCAATGTCTGCCAAGAAATCCGCGTCAAAGGTCGTACTCGCCTATTCGGGCGGGCTGGACACCTCCTGCATCGTGCCGTGGCTCATCGAGAATTACGGCTGCGAGGTGATCTGCTTCTGCGCTAACCTGGGCCAGGAAGAGGAACTCTCCGGGCTGGAGGCGAAGGCCCTCGCCTCGGGCGCCAGCAAACTGTACATCGAGGACCTGCGCGAGCAGTTCATCACCGACTTCATCTACCCGACTCTCAAAGCGGGCGCCATCTACGAGCGGGAATACCTGCTCGGCACGAGCTTCGCCCGGCCCCTCATCGCGCAGAAGATGGTCGAGATTGCCGAGCTGGAGGGCGCGGATGCAGTGAGCCATGGCGCGACCGGCAAGGGCAACGACCAGGTGCGCTTCGAGCTGACCGTCATGGCGCTGAACCCGCGGCTGCAGATCATCGCGCCGTGGCGCGAGTGGCACATCCGCAGCCGCGAGGACGCGCTGAAGTATGCCGCGGAGCACAACGTCCCGGTCACCGCAACCCTCAAGTCCATCTACAGCCGCGACCGCAACCTCTGGCACCTGAGCCACGAGGGCGGCATCCTGGAAGATCCCTGGCTGGAGCCGGAAGAGGTCATGTACCAGCTCACGACCACTCCTGAGGCGGCCCCGGACGAGCCGGAGTACGTCGAAGTCTACTTCGAGGCGGGCGTGCCCAAGCGGGTCAACGGCGAGGCGCTCGGCCCGGTCGAGCTGATCGCGAGACTGAACGAGATCGGCGCGAAGCACGGCATCGGGCGTATCGATCTGGTGGAGAACCGGTTGGTCGGCATGAAGTCGCACGGCGTGTACGAGACGCCCGGCGGCACGATCCTCTACCGCGCGCACCAGGCGCTCGAACAGCTCTGCCTGGACAAAGAGACCCTGCACTACAAGCAGGTCATCGCGCTCAAGTACGCAGACCTGGTTTACAACGGGCAGTGGTTCAGCACGGTGCGCGAGGCTCTGGATGCCTTCGTCAACGTCACGCAGCAAAACGTCACCGGGTCGGCACGGCTCAAGCTGTACAAGGGCAACATCATCCTCGTGGGCCGCAAGTCTCCCTACAGCCTGTATCGGGAGGACTACGCCACCTTCGGCGAGGAAGATGTGTACAACCAGAAGGACGCGGAAGGCTTTATCAAGCTCTTCGGCCTGCCGATGAAGGTCTCCGCCCTGCTCGACATCGAGGGCACCGGCGTGAGCAAGTATCGCAGCCCGGACTACAGCAAGTTCAAGCGGGACTGACGCAAGAATTATGAATTACGAATGAGGAATTAGAGATGAGTAACGAGTAGCGAGTAGGAAGTAATCGTCGTCTGTCCCGCTTTACTCTCTACTTGTTACTCGTTACTCTTTGCTCGTTTGTGAGGAGCACATCATGACCGACCAGATTCCACGCGGCTTCCGGTTCGCCGGTGTGGCGGCGGGCATCAAGAAGAGCGGCGCGGCGGACCTGGCGCTGATCATCAGCGACCGGCCGTGCAATGCAGCTGCCGTGTTCACGCGCAATGCGTTCCCCGCGGCGCCTGTGCAATACGACCGCGCACTGCTGACCGAACAGCCGGCCGGCTTGCGCGGCGTGGCCATCAACTCCGGCTGCGCGAATGCATGCACAGGCGAGGACGGGCTGGCCGATGCAGCTGCGATGGCCGCCAGTGCAGAGGCAGCGGCCGGATTGCCGCCGAGGTCGGTCGCGGTGATGTCCACCGGCGTCATCGGCCCGCGGCTGCCGATGGCAAAGATCACCGTGGGGCTGGCCGCAGCGGCCGCGCAGCTCTCGCCGGACGGCTGGGACGTCGCCTCGCTCGCTATTATGACAACTGACACGCGACCGAAGGTGGCCTTCCGCCAGGTCGACGGCATCCGGTTGTTCGGCATGGCGAAGGGCGCGGGCATGATTCACCCGAACATGGCGACCATGCTCGCAACTGTCGTCACCGACGCGGACATTGCGGCGGATACGCTGGGCAGTCTGTTGCGCAAAGCGGTCGCGGGCAGCTTCAACAGCATCAGCATCGACGGCGACACCAGCACAAACGACACTTTGCTCCTGCTGGCAAACGGTGCGGCCGGGCCGGTGAATACCGACCGGTTTGCAGCCACGCTGACCGACCTCTGCGCCGACCTCGCGCGGCAGATCGTGCGCGACGGCGAGGGCGCGACAAAGTTCATTACCGTCACGGTGCAGGGCGCAGCGTCGGATGAAGATGCAGGGCGCGCGGCGAAGGCCGTCGCCAACTCCCCGCTGGTCAAGACCGCTTTCTACGGCGGCGATGCCAACTGGGGCCGCATCCTCGCCGCGGTGGGGTATTCCGGCGCAGAGGTCGACCCCGCGCGCGCGGACTTGTGGATCGAGGGCGAACGCGGTAAGCTGCAACTGGTGGCCGCAGGCCAGCCGCTTGCCTATTCGGAAGAGCTGGCGACCGCCATCTTCCAGGGCGCGGAAATCAGCGTGACCGTGGAGCTGGGGCTGGCTGAGGGCCGTGCGACCGTCTGGACGTGCGACCTGAGCCACGCATACGTGGATATCAACGGGAGCTACCGGACGTAGGACCATCTGTGAGTTGAGGAGGCTACAATGAACTATCGACGATTGGGACGCACTGGACTGAAGGTGTCGGAGTTGTGCCTGGGCACGATGCAGTGGGGCTGGACCGCGAACGAGGAAGAATCGTTCACGGTCATGGACGCCTTCGTGGAGGCGGGCGGGAATTTCCTCGATACGGCGGACGTCTACTCCCGCTGGGTCGAGGGCAACCCGGGCGGCGTGTCGGAGCAGATCATCGGCCGCTGGCTGAAGGCGCGCGGCAACCGCCAGGATGTCGTTGTGGCGACGAAGGCGCGCGGGCGGATGTGGGACGGGCCCAACGGCGAAGGCCTGAGCCGCGGCCACCTGGTGCGTGCGTGCGAGGACTCGCTGCGCCGGCTGGGAACCGATTACATCGATCTGTACCAGACCCACTCGGATGACCGCGACACGCCGCTGGACGAGACGCTGCGGGCCCTCGATGACCTCGTGCGGGCAGGCAAGGTGCGCTACGTGGGCTGCTCGAACTATCAGGCCTGGCGGCTGTGCGGTGCGCTATGGACAAGCGAGAAGCACCGCCTGGTGCGGTTCGACTCCATCCAGCCGCACTACAACCTGGCACACCGCGCCGAGTTCGAGCGCGAGCTGCTGCCGCTCTGCAACGACCAGGGCTTGGGCATCATCCCCTACAGCCCGCTTGCCGGCGGATTCCTGACGGGCAAGTACCG
This sequence comes from uncultured Anaerolineales bacterium, assembly GCA_964387985.1. Classification (GTDB taxonomy): domain Bacteria; phylum Chloroflexota; class Anaerolineae; order CG2-30-64-16; family CG2-30-64-16; genus JALOOB01. The sequence continues at coordinate 6,267 of CAYLZG010000008.1, forward strand.
CCGCGACAGCGTGCCGGACAGCCAGCGGGCGGAAGGAATCAAGCAACGCTACTTCAACGACCGCGGCTTCGCCATCGTGGATGCGCTCGATCGCGTGGCGCAGGCGCATGGCAGCACGCCCACTGCGGTCGCGCTGGCTTGGCTCCTCGCGCAGCCGGGCATGACCGCGCCCATCATCGGCGCGAACTCACCGGAACAGCTCCACGCCAGCCTTACCGCGACCGAGCTGAAGCTCACCTCCGAGGATCTGGCAGCGCTGAACGACGCGAGCAAGTGGGAATAACTTAACTCACCCCAGATTGTTGTCTGTGTTGTGCACACGGCTGACAAAAACTTTACCTGTTTCGAGCATGGCGGGCGGAGCATCATCTTCTGCCACTACCGCCCGCCAACCATTGGAAGTCCAGCCGCGATCCAGCCGGCTGTCCCTCCCTTGAGTGCCGCCACATCCGCAAATCCCATCTCCTGAAGCATTTGCGCCGCACGGGCGCTAGTCGATTCGCCCCCTCAGTCGCAACTTGTCACGATCGCCTGTCCACGATCCAGGTTTTGGGCCATTGCAGTGATTTCACCTAGTTTGACAAGCTGCGAACCCGGAATGTGTTGCTTTTCATACTGATCTGCCGTGCGGATCTCCCATACGAGAGGTGGGTTTGATTCGCCTAAACGGCGTTGCAGCTCAACCGGCGAAATGCGCGGCACTTCAGCTTGTGGTGACGCGGGCTTGACGACCGCCGTTGCCATAGCCGGATCAGGTGCAGCCGGGGCAATGGCCAATCTGGTCGGCGGCGCAGCCTGGGCAACGGGCTGCGAGGTCAAGCGCGTAAAGTTTGGCGTAATAACGACAGGCTGAGCCGAGATGTTCGCAGCTCCCGACGCTCCTGGACGCAACAGCAGCCAAATGCCCAAGGCAACCACCACCAGGCCAGCCGCCAACATAAGCACACCGACGGATCTCCGCATCGTGACCTTCCTAACAGCGAATAAGCCGGAGGGGTCCGGCAATTCGAGTCCGTCCTACTAACGACCCCACATGAGGTAGCTCCAGGACAGTCCGTGCTGCGACGTGCTGCCACGCGTCACTAATGGCAGCCAGACCCGATAAAGGGCCGGGCTTGTAGTGACCGTTGCGGTGGACGTCGCAGTCTCCTCAGGCGTCGCGCTGGGCGTGAGCGTCGCGGTCGAAGTACCAGGCTCAGGTGTCAGCGTAACGGTCGGGGTCGACGTTACGGTTGACGTCGGAGTGGACGTGTGCGTAGCGGTCAGCGTGGAGGTCACAGTCGGTGTGTGCGTGGCGGTCGGCGTGGAGGTCACAGACGGCGTATTCGTCACGGTTGGAGTTTGGGTACGAGTCGGCGTACGCGTGGCCGTGCCCGTCTGGATCGGCGTGCGGGTTATCGTCGGTGTGCGCGTTACCGTCGATGTGGGGGTCACCGTTGGCGTTCGGGTCACGGTCGAAGTAGGCGTCGGAGTCCACGTCTGGACCGGTGTCTCGGTGATGGTGCTGGTGGCGGTCGGCGTGAATGTCGACCCTGCATGCGGCGTGTAGGTCAGATACCCCGTCTTCAGCGTCATCGTGTACTTGATCGCCTGGGGCGAACTGACAAAACTACCGGGACTGGCACGAAAAGTGATCGTCGTATCGGCAGTAGGCGTCCCGCCTGCCGGACAGTTCGGCACTGCCTTGGTTTGCACCGTGAACGACGCCAGAAGGCCTTGTGAGGCTGTAACATAAGGAGGCTGAATTAAGAGCAGGCCCGCCTGGATGTGAAGCACGTTGCCGGAAAGCGAGACCTTGGGGTTTGGATTGAATGCCGGAATCGAGGTCGGAGGCGCCGGCCAAAGACCGCCAGCCAGACTCATCAGCACCGGCGCTGTCGCGAATTTGCAGGCATCGAGCTGCAGGTCGATCTGCCAGGCTGCCTTTTCGCCGCTGCCGGCGTCACGCATGCGCACCTCGAAAGTGACGGCACTGTTACCGGGCGCGGGGATGGGGTTGCCGGCAGTCGCTTCTGCACCGCCCGGATGCGCGATGAAGAACGTGGCAGGGTCGGCCGCGGGCACCAGAACGGCGCGCGTTTGTGCTCGACTCCCGGCCATCGGCTCCCCAGACGCGGCCTGGCCCACGGCGGGCAATGCCCAAGTTGCCAATAAGCCGATCAAAATCACAACAAGCAACCATGTGCTATGGCGTCTCATAGACGACTCCTTCGCATTGTATACAGTGGTATGGCCCACAGCCGTGACCGCCAGGCCTGCACCCGGATCAGGCAACTCGTTCCAACGAGCATCGACAGGGCAACAAGCGAGCTCAGCGGCCAACTCATCTCTGAGTCCATCACTTGAACGCGCACAAGCATGATCACACTCAAGGTACTACGGCAGGAATCGGAACTCAGAGGTGTCAATCAACAGGATGACCCAACGGCCTGTTTTACCAACGGTACTGGCATCAAGCACACAAGCTGAGAGAAAATCAGCTAGCCGGTGTCCAGCAGGAGAGGGTTGCTTTGGACAGCCTCGGCGCACAAAAGCCCCAAGACGCGAGACCGCCTCACGAGAGTCGATCTCTTGCTCAGAAAACAATTAAGCGTGAACACTCCCTTTTAGCAAGTACAGAAATGAGTATACTCCAACTCATGGGGCAACGCAAAACTTTGAACTCCAGAGGAACGCAGATGGCGTTGCCAGCGAACGTCCTAAGGCGACGCTTCAACGACGCATGACCAAAGGCAGAAGAACCTTCCGGCCGCCGTTTGAAATGATCGTGAAGCGGCCGTCCAGGGCGGTCACATCATACTTGGTGCCGTCCGGCGTGCTGAGGATCGCGAGGGCGAAGGCGGCGGAGGACTGGTCGGGCGGCGGGGCATCCGGATTGGGGCACGCCACCTGTGTCTTGGCCGTTAGCGTCATCGTGGCGAGCCAGGCCACCTGAGGCTGTCGTGGAGCCAGCAAGGGCCACCTGCCCCAGATCAATGCGGATGGTGTTCCCGTTCTGCTGGATTTCGGGACCAATAGGGATCAGGGAACCCGGCACCATGTAATCGCCGAAGAGAATATCTTCGACTGTGGGAGTCTCGAATGTGCATGCATCCAGCAACAACCGGACTTGCCAACCCGCCTTTGGAGACGTGCCTGCATCGCGGACACCCACCTCGAACGCCACGGCTTGACCGCCGAGGACAGTGATCGGCACAACTGAGGCATCCTGGTGGCTCTCCACATGGGCCACAAAGAAAGTGGCCAACAGGCTTTGTGCCTGGCTCCGGATGCCGGGTGCCGGAGCCAGAAACCAACTAACCAGGAACAGGATCCCCATTATCTTCGCGCACTTTTTTCCCATGATCGCAGCTCCCAAAGAAAAGGGCCGGCGCGCTATGCCGGCCCTTTTATGCTACCACAGCAACGGTTGCAGGCCAACTAGTCAGTCAGCCTGCAATCATGAACCTCTACCTGCTAATGAGCGGCAGGTAGATCCTGTAGATTATAGGAGCAGATGTGCTTGTCGGCGTCGCAGTCGGTTCCGGCGTGTTCGTCGGCGTGGCCGTTGGTTCCGGCGTGTTCGTCGACGTGGCCGTCGGTTCCGGCGTGTTCGTCGGCGTGGCCGTCGGCTCCGGCGTGTTCGTCGGTGTAGCCGTCGGTTCCGACGTGTTCGTCGGCGTCGCAGTCGGCGCCAGGACCTCTCCGAAGTTCACCGCCTTGTGTTGGCCGCCCACGATCGTGACAGAGACCGTGTCGGGTGATGTGCTGATGTAGCCTGCCGGCTGGGTCGCCTGGACTACCTTGTAGGCACCCGGAACGACACCGGAGAACTCGAACCAGCCCGTAGCGCCCACCGAGTTAACTGTCTGCAGCAGCGCGTTGGTCGCAGCATTCCGGAGTTGGATCGCGACACCTGGAATACCAGCCGTCTCGCCCGCATCACGGATGCCGTTCCCATTGGTGTCGATGAAGACCCAGCCAAAGAGCCGCGGCGCTGTGTAGCCAAAGTCCACAGTGAGCTGGCTTTCACCGCGAGCCAGACTGACCGTCTCCGGGCTGTTACCTGTCGTCAGGAAGTGATTGGCAGGCACGGTGGTCGCATCCACTTTGACCTGATACTGGCCGGCCCGCAATCCATCAAACAGATACTTCCCGTCCGCGCCCGTCGTGGCCGACTTGTTGACGGCAGCACCGAACTCATCCGTGCCGGTCAGATCGACCTCGACGCCAGCCAGGCCAGGCTCACCCGCATCCTGTGTACCGTTCGCATTGGTGTCATACCAAACCTGGTCCCCGATGCTGCTGAGCGCGTAGGGTTTGACACACAATGCGCCACCATAGACCAGTGGGACCTGTTCCTGGCCGCGTGTATCCGTCGCCCGAACGTTCAGCAGGCTCAGCGGTGAACCACAGCCCACCTTCAGAGCTGTGAAGTCGATATGCGCGAGAACACCATTGCCGCTGGGTCCCGGATTGGGGCCGAAGGAAATCTGGCCATACTCCAGGTTGCCCGCGGCATTATCGATGGTTGGCCCGATCTCGTTGATGGGCCTGACGGCGCTGATGAAGCCGCCATCGCGCACATCATCCACCTGGGCGATGCTCGCATTCCAGTTCAGCTCGAACTGGAAGCCGCCGAGATCATAGGCACACTCGGCAACGACATCCACGGTGAACTGAGGATCAATTACGAAGATCTCCGCGCTCGCCGGCACCAGCTTGATGATGAATGGCTTGACCGCGATGCTGTTACTCACTACCGTGTTGGGTTGCACGAACCCGTCGATGTCCGTCAAGATGACGTTGGACAACGTGAGGGAGGACGTGCCGGCCAGCGTCTTGCCGCGGAACTGGATCACCGCGAGCTTACCATCACCGCTCGGTCCATCCATGGCACCACTGCTGGCCGCACCCACCGAGATCGTCCCCGCCGCGTTGTCGATGATCGGGGCCGCTGGAATGAGGGTCCGTCCGGTGCTGCCAAGGAAGCCGCCATCGGTAACTCCCACGACTTCCATCAGAGCCGGGTTGAACGCCAGCTTGAACTGGTAGGCGCCAAGGTTGGATGCATCATCAACCCGAACCTCGACGTTGAACGCGTTGCGGACGCAGGCGGCCTGTGTCACCAAATGCACGTTGGCCGTAGGCAGCGGCTTGATGATCGCCTTGCCGTCCGTCACCGTCGCGTTCTGCTCGAAGCCCTTCGTCGAAGTCAGGATGACCCTGCTCAAGTCCAGCGGGCTGGTGCCCACTCCGATTCCGCGGAAACGAATGGTGGCCAACTTGTGAGGGCCGCCGTTCGCACCCGCCTGGGCGCCACTGGAAATCTGACCATAGCTGATCAGGCCTGCGCTGACCGTCGGGCCCACCGGGGTTACCGTGCGGCCAGTGGCCGAAATCAGCGTGCCACCGGTCAACGACACATACTCCAACACGTCCTTGTCGTATGCGAGGTTGAACTGGAAGGCGCCGAGGTCCGCTGCAGCGCTCACCATAACATTCACATCAACGAAGTCGCCGATTTCCTTCGTCTGCGTGATCGGCTGGATGTAGACCTTGGCGACGGGCAACGCACTGACTGTGACTTGGCCCGAACTTGCGGTCGAGGGCTGCGCGTAACCAAGTGTCGTGGTTGCGATCTGATTGGAGAGTGTCAGAGGGGACGTACCAGTAGCCATCGCCTGGAAGTGCAGTGTCACCAGATCACCCGCGCCCTCAGGACCAGCGGCAGCCCCGGTGCTATACTCACCATACGCCACAACACCCGCCGACAGGCTAGTCGTCGGGAACACAGTACGGCCAGTGCTGTGCAGGAAGCCAGCAAGCGGATCGCTGGTCCCTATGAACTGGAGTTTTGCGGGATCATACGCCAGCTTGAACTCGAATGCGCCCAAGTCCACGGCGCCGTCAATGTGGATCTTGATGTAGACATCGTCACCAATGGTGACCGTCTGGTCCGCGGGCACAACGCTGAACTGTGCACTTGACAACTGCGCGACACGGACGACGCCGTCCACAGGCACACTGCCTTGCACGACACCGGCCGCAGTCGTCAAGATCACATTCGACAGATCGAGCGGGCTGGAACCAGATGCGATCGCTGTGAACTCGATGGTGGCGAGGACCTGCGGGCCACCGGTAGGACCAGTCGCAGCAGCTGAAAACTGGCCGTAGCTGATGGCACCTGGGGTGATCGTCGGGCCGAGTGCGGTAACTGTTCCCAGATAATTACCGCCTGTCAAGCCTTCATAGGAAAGCACGGTCGGGTTGAATGCCAGGTTAAACTGGAACGAACCCGAGTTCAACACATAGTCAGCCACCACATCCACCGTGAACGTATCCCCCAAGGTCACATCCTTGGAGGCCGGAACGATGCGCACGTTGGTGATGGTTGATTCCACCTTTACGCTGCCGTTGGTGGTCGTGAACGGGAGGCCACCGAGGTTAGTCTTCGGTGCTGCTGCGAAGGTGAGCGATGAGGTGCCAGCAGCGACGGCTTCGAACGTGATGGTCGCCAAGACACCCGACCCATCCACGCCGCCACCCAGGCTGATTCCACCAAAGGCCACGTTGCCCGGGCTCAGCACCGGGCCCACGCTGATTGCAGGCTGAGCCAGGAAGGCAGTAGCCCCGCTGACGCTCAGAGCGTGGATCAGTGAGTTGTTGTAGACCAACTCTACCTGATACCCTTCCAATCCGATCACGTCTTCCACGCGAACGTCAACGGTGAAGGTTTCGCCCACGCGCGGGTTGGTGGCCGGACCAACCAGGCGCAACTCGGCAACGCTGCCTTGCGTGTTCGGCTGGGCGACCGGCGCGGCAATCGCCAAGCCACTGGAGCCAAGCAACAGCACCAGCAGGATAACCAAGGCCCGGCCCAGTGATCCGCCATACCGGCGAAACGGCCGAGTAGGATTGGGTAGTTTCATGAGAACTTCTCCTTGCGAATGGTCAACAGGCCGGATGCCCGCTGCGCTGAAGATACTACTTGCCGGCGCCCCGCGTGCTCTTCCGTCCGCTGTGCCGCCAGAGAAAGATGCCGCCGGCGCCCAAAAGCGCGCCAAAGCCGATGAGAACAGGTCCGACGATGCTGCCAGTACCGCCTGAAGACGGCGGAGGCGGGGTCGCACCGGGCACGGTCGTGTCTTTCGGCGCAAAGATGGCCGTTTCGCCGGGTCGCGGGGTCAAGCTCGGCAGTGCGCGCGGCGTAACCGTCCCCAGAGCGATCGCGGTGCGCAAAGCATGGGCCGTGGCGGTCGCCACTTTAACGATCTGCGTTTCGATCGGTTCAGGGGTGTCCGTTGGTGTCTCCGGGGTCGGAGAGGCCAATGGAGTATCGGTGGCGCCCGTTACCGCCACGGTTGAAGTCGATACGGCAGACGTCACAGACGTAGAGCTGTCGAAGGTAGCCGGCACTGTAACGTTCGGTGCCGCGGTTGCAGCCGGTGTTGGCCCAGCCACCTCGGTGGCCGGCGCCTCCATCGTGATCGTTGCCGGCGCGAGTGTTGCCGTTGGTAGAACAACATCGCCCGTGAAAACAACTTGTGCGCCTTGCACGGAGGCCGAAATCCCCGTTCCTTGCGTGTCGGCCAGCCGCACATCGGACAACACCAGGCTACCTTCGCCGGCCCGGAGGGCTGTGATGCTGAGGGTGACCAACACACCGTCACCGCTCGCGCCAGACGTCGTCCCGAGTGTCACCGCACCTGCGCTTACTCTGCCTGTCACCCGATCGTCCTTGATACCGACCGGAATTACCGTGCGGTTCGTACTGCCGATGAATGGGCCAAGCTTCGCTTCATCAATCTGAACCAAGGCTGGATCGTATGCGAAGACCAACTCAAAGGCGCCCAGGTCGTTGACACCTTCGACTGCTACGTTAACTTCAAAACGCTCGCCGGCCGCACGCGCGATCTCCGCAGGAGTCACCAGGATGGTGGCTTGCTCCTGCAGGGTTGGAGCCGCGCCGGTAACGACGGTCGAGCCGACCAAGCCAAAGAGAATCAGAGCCACCGTGATCGCACCCAGGCGAAGCCCACCGTGACTGGAAAAGATCCCTCCGGCTTGTACGCTTCCAACAAGCGGCATAAATCCCTCATGTCCACAGACACACTTCTACCCCAGCCCCAGTGAGGGCTGGGGTAGAAGTGGGTTCGGTAGTGTAGCTTATTCAGGTGGAAGCGAGGTCACTGCGCACCTGGCGCAGTGACCTCACTATCAGAGGTTCAGAAATGGCACGTGTCGCCGATATGGTTGATGACCTTCATGAAGTCGATCACGGTGATCACACCATCACCGTCCACATCGTATGCGGCCACCCAGTTCGGGCTGGCTGCCGTCTCTTGCCAGTGCGGCACCATCATCAAGACATCATTGACGGTGACCTCGGTGTCCTGGTCCCAATCGTAGTTCAGGTCGCAATTCGGGACGCAGGGATCAGTGCCCTTCAGCATTTCCTGGATGTTGGTGTAGCCATCGGCATCCGGATCAGCAGTAGCATCGGCCACGGTCGCCTGGAGGCAATCGTACTTGACTTCATAGCCGTCAGGCATGAGGTCGGCGTCGGTGTCCCTCTTCAGTGGATCGGTGCCGTAAACATCGATCTCATCACCGTCCTTCAGACCATCACCGTCGCTGTCAGCCTTCATTGGGTCAGTGCCCTTGGCGACTTCCTCGCCGTCCATCAGGCCGTCATCGTCGCTGTCAGGGTCCGTCGCGTAGGTGCGGTAGATGAAGAGCTCCTCGCCGTCCTTGAGCCCGTCATTGTCAGTGTCTGCCTTGGTGGGATCGGTCCCATAGTACTGGACCTCATCGCCATCACCGACCCGATCGCCATCGGTGTCGGCGTCGCACGGATCGGTGCCAATCTTGACTTCATCCCCGTCCAGCAGGTAGTCGCCATCCGAGTCAGGGTTGCTGATGAGGGGGCAGGCACCCATTTCCTGGGCATCCGGCAGGCCGTCGTGGTCGAGATCGGATATGTCATCCAGGCCATTCTGCGGGTTATGGGGGTAGCCCATCTCGGACAACTGCCATTCGACGAAGTCGGTCACGCCACCGTCATCGGTGTCCGGCATCGTGCAGCTCGTGGTATAGCCGTCCTCACCCAGTCTGCCTTCTTCCCCGTCGTCCAGGCCATCATTATCGGTGTCGGCCTTGGTCGGATCGCATGACTGCCAGCTGCCCGGGCCACCGGGGTACGGAGCAGGGACACGCCCATTAACTTCTACGCCATCGCTCCAGCCGTCATCGTCGGTGTCCCTGTCGCACGGATCGGTCTTGAGGCCGAATTCCTGCACATTTGTCAGAGTGTCACCATCCGCGTCCAAGGCTGCGTCGCCCGGAATGAGGGGGCTCAGCGAAGCGCATTGGCCATAGGTAACTTCCCACCCATCCGGCATACCGTCCTCGTCGGTGTCGGCAACGCACGGTTTGGTGCCAAGGGCCTTCTCTTCGACATTGGTCAGGCCATCCACGTCAGGATCGGCCGCTGCGTCGTCCACCAGCGCGTCCAGGCACGAGTTGGCGAGCTCGTAGCCGTCGAGCATGGTGTCGTCATCGGTGTCGATGTCACAGGGATCGGTGCCGGCATTCATCTCATCGATGTTCAGAGCGCCGTCGCCATCCGTGTCAGAGGCGTTGTTCGCCGTCAGCGGGCTCAGACAGGCATTGTGGATCTCGTAACCATCCAGCATACCGTCGTCGTCGCTGTCGGGATCACACGGCTCACTCTTGTTGATCTCCTCGATGTTGGTCGCGCCGTCATCGTCAGGGTCCGCATCCGCATCGTCTACCACCGGGTTGAGGCAGGGTCGGATCGTCTCATAGAGGTCCGGCAGCGCATCACCGTCGGTGTCACCATTGCACGGGTCGGTCTCATCACCGGAGTACGCCTCGCCGTCCCGGCCCAGGTATTCCGCCAGGTTGGTCAGGCCATCCGTATCCAAGTCCCCGCCAGCATCGTTGACAAGCACGTCGAGGGCGCAGCCAGCAGCTGCCTTATCGACCTCATACTTGTCGTCCATGCCATCCCCGTCGGTGTCATAGTAGCATGGCTCGCTGACGTTGTATTCCTGAATATTGGTCAGGCCGTCGCCGTCAGGATCCGCAGCCGCGTCGTTCACCAGCGCGTCCAGGCAGTCGCGCATGAGCTCGTACCCATCGAGCATGCCATCTTCGTCGGTGTCGGCGACACACGGATCGGTGCCGGCCTTCATCTCCACGATATTGGTCGCGCCGTCGCTGTCCGGGTCACGGTTCCGGTCAGCAACCTTCGGATTGAGACAAGCATTGGCTAACTCGTAGCCGTCGTTCATGGTATCGTCATCGGTGTCGGCGTCGCAGGGATTGGTATTATCCCCGGTGGGCGGGAACGTGAAATGATCCGCCGTCCCATCCGAATACTTCAGCGGCTCCAAGCCATCCTTGCCCAGGTATTCCGCGCCACTGAGAGCGCCATCGGCATCCGGATCTTTGTCGGCATCCGCCACGAGCGCGTTCAGGCACGCATTGCCGTCAGCATCTGTGGCGTAGAACGCCTCGAAGCCGTCATTCATGCCATCGCCATCGGTGTCGATGTCGCAGGGATCGGAGCCAACCGTGAACTCATTCAAGCTGCCGAAGCCATCCAGGTCAGGGTCAAGGCCCTTATCGTCGACCACCGGGTTCAGACACGCATGGGCAGCCTCATAGGCATCGGGCATGCCGTCCGCGTCGGTGTCCTTGACGCAGGGGTTGGTCTTGAGAGCCATCTCCTGGATATTGGTCAGACCGTCTTCATCTGCGTCGTCATCGGCATCCGCCACGGTGGCATCCAAACATGCATTGGCCCACTCGTAGTCGTCGGTCATGCCGTCGCCATCAGAGTCGTTGCTGCACGGATTGGTGCCCATGAGGTATTCGTTCAGGCTGCCCTGGCCATCCCCATCCGGGTCTTCGCCTCTGTCGTCGAAGTACAGAGGATCCAGACACTCATGGGAGACCTCGAAACCGTCAGGCATGCCATCCGCGTCAGTGTCGGCAGCGCATGGGTCAGTGCCGGCCGCCATTTCCGCGATGTTGCTCAGGTCATCATCGTCGGGATCAGCGTTGGCATCAGCCGTGATCGGCTTCAGGCAGGGGTTCGCCACCTCATAGTCATCGGGCATGCCGTCGCCGTCGCTGTCCTTCGACAGGGGGTTGGTGAGATGGGTGTTTACTTCCGCCCCGTCCGACAATGTGTCACCATCGGTGTCAGCCTTCAGCGGATCGGTATGGTACACGATCAGCTCGGACGAGTCCTTCAGTCCATCACCGTCGGTATCAGACTTCGTGGGGTCGGTGCCAGCCTGGAACTCGGCCAGGTTAGACAGGTTGTCACCGTCTTTGTCGCCGCCCGCATCCGTCGGATCCAGCGGGTCCAGCCCAAAGTTCTTTTCCCAACCGTCAGGCATCCCGTCGCCGTCCGTGTCCCACTTGAGGGGATTGGTTTCACCGGCGTCCTGGATGGCGTTGGCATTAACATCTTCTTCATAGCCATCGCGCAAGCCATCTGCGTCCGTGTCGGGGTTGTTAGGGTTAGTGCCCCAGATCGTTTCAGCAGCATCGCAAAGGCCGTCGAAATCGGCATCGGGCGCAAGGGCCGGACACACAGGATCGGCCGCAAAGGCCGCACCGGCTGTAAATGCCATGACCATCGCGACAATGGCCAACAGCGCAAGCCATTTCATCTTGGCGTGCATAGGACTCTCCTCCAAGGGTGCAGAAAAATGAGTGGTGGTAGAAAACCGATGCCGGTTACCATGAGATAGCCGGTAGAACGCAAAACGAAGTGAGACAAAGGTTACCCGATAATCACCTCCTTTGCAGCGTCAGTCTTGGTAGACCGGTGGGATATGCCCCAGATGAAACTGGCGAGCCGCGGGAAATCGCCGATGGGAAGCCAGAGAACATGGACTCTGGCAGGGTGGCCGAACGTAATCACACACACTTCATCCTGTCAATCGGAATGGCGGTGACGCGGCCACCGTACAACGGTGCATAATGCACTTCCTACTCGCTTAGTCGCCAAGGGTAAGGCAATCCTTCGCAAATTTGTGCAGATTTGAGCAAGAATATCCGTTGAGATCACATGGCATCCGGTGGGAGCCCCAGGGAGCAACGCGCGTCGCCTCTATCCGGAGCCCAATCGGCCGCATTGCCGTTGATAGATCTGTCCGTCGGCGACCAGTGTGGAACAGAATTCTGCGTCGGCCTCCAGCTCAGTCCAGCCACGCAGAGTGACGGCGATCAAAGCCGCGGAATACAGCCGCCCCAGACGTACAACGACAGTATGGTCTACCACGCTGACCAGCCCCATCGTGGTCAGCACATCGGAGAGCCGGCAGCCATGATTGAACTCCACGTACAGGTAGGCGCTGTCGGCTGCAATCGCGCCAGGGTTGCTCACCACCAATGTGGCCCCGCTGCGGCCGATGGTGAGCTGACCCCCGGAATTGCCCAGCAGGGATAGTGTGGGCAACGCCCCAGTCGGGTCGGTGTCGCTGTCTGACGCGACAGTTCTGTCACGGGGATCAGAGGTCGGGACCCGCACGCTGGGCAACGGTCCGCAAACATCGGGTAAGCGGATGCCATTGCTGACTGTAACGCAATGCAAATCAGCCGCGGGCTTGGCGACGGCAGGTGCGCGCACGGTCAAGCGCACGACGACCTGCTCGCCCGGTTGCAGGACGCCCAAGCTGATCCGCAAGCGGCCCTCAACGATACTGACGAGCCCCTTGCTGGCGGCAGCGCCGGCAAGATTCCAACCTGGTGGCAATGCATCGATCAGCGCGATGGGCTGCGATGCCAGATCTCCGTCATTGCGCACGACGAAGGCAAGTTGTGCCACCTTACCAGCGATCACCGGCTGCGGGCGGTCCTCCAGTGCCACCAAAATGCGGGCTTGAGGCCACGCGGTTGGCGAGGGTGACGGCAGCAGTGTCGCCGTGGGCGCGCGGCTCGGCGTGCTCGTTGGAGTGCTGGTCGACGGCACTCTGGTCGGCCACCAAGGCGTAACGGTCGGCACATCCATGGCCCCGCCAGAGGGCGTTGCCGTGCGCGTGCGAGTGGGTGGCACCAGTGTTGCGAGATTTGCAGTTGCTGTGGTTGTGGGAGTAGATGATCGCAGAGTGGGTGTGGCGCTGGACATACGCGTGGCAGTCGCTGTCGGAGGCAGCGGCGTCCAGGTAGGCTGCTCTGTCGGCTGAGTAACGGTCGGCGGGATCGAAGTAGGAGGCCGAGCCGTAGGTGTGGCGGTGGGAGTCGGCATCAGCGTGACAGTAGCAGTCGGTGTCGGCGTGGTGGTTGGCGTCGCCGTTGGCGCGTCGGTGGATGTTGCGGTGGGCGAGGGCAGCAACGTCGGAGTAGCGGTCGGCACGGCGGTGGATGTCACCGTCGGAGTAGAAGTCGGGCGGGGCGTCATAGAGGGCGTATGAGTTGGCACCCGGGTGCGCGTGGCTGTCGGTGAGCTTGTTGGCTGCGGAGTTGCGGTTGCGGTCGATGTATTCGTCGGCACTGGCGTTTCGGTTGCAGTGGCCGTCAGGGTAGGTGCAGAGGTACTAGTCTGCGTTGGTGTGGCTGTGTGTGTAGGCACCGGGCTCGGAGTGTGGGTGGGCATGCGAGTTGGAGTATGCGTGGCATGGGGCGTCGGCGTGAGCGTCGGCGGAAGAGGACTGCGGCTGACCACGAAAACGTTATCCCCGTACGTGCCAGGCTCCAGAAAGCCAAACAAGATGCCAGCCGGCCCCAAAGCCGCACCACCAGGCCCGGGTCGCACCTGGACTGCCTCATACTCTGCTCCTGTCAGGATTAAACCGAGGTAGAAATGGCTGTAGGAGAGCTCAGTACTGAGCCTGAAGGTACCATCCGACCGGACGGCGGTTCCCCACAGGAACTCTTGCGGTCCTGCAGCCGTACCACCCATCAAGCGAATCGCAAAAGCCTGCGGGTTCTCGGGCGTCAGGCCATCCTGATCCTGAACCGTACCGGCAAATGTCCATGTGTCCGCGTCTGGCACCAGGTCGAGCTCAGCAAGGTCGATTCCAGGATTTGCAGGAGCCGCGCCGAAAACGACCATCGCAGCGAGCCACTGCAATGCCAGCAGCAGCAGACTGACCCCGATGATCGCAGTAAGCCGTTGGCGAGATAGCGCGCGTCGGCCCACTGTCCCCTCAAAGACCTAAAGAAGCACTCCTACCCTACTGGGCAGGCTCGTACACGATGACCGACTCAAGAGTAATACTGTTGCCAGCCGGATCCGTGGCAACCAGATTGATTGGGTTAGCGCCAAGCGCCAGAGGAAGCTCTTGCGAGAAATCTCCCTGTTCATCAACGATTACCGGTTCACCGTTGGCGAACAGTGTAACCCCCGGTTCAGTGCTACCAGCGAGGGATACCGAACTCGTCGTAACCTGGGGGTCGGAAGGGCTGGTCAACAACAGGGGGGGATGGGTATAATCTACAACGACAGTCTTGACCGGCGCAGCCAGGCTCGCCTCGCCCGTTGCTGTCTCCATGCTAGCCGTAATCCGATAGATGCCCTCGGAATCAGGAGTGAAATCGACCGCAGCCACTCCATCGTCGTTGGCGATCATCTCCTTCAACACGACATCGTTGACATAGAAGGCGACGCGAGCGCCAGGGAGCGTCTGAATCACCCAAGGCATCGAGGTCGTATTCACAAAGTAGCGCTCAGAGGCATTTTCGCCCCCACCATCTCTTTCCGCCAATGCGGTCGATGACATGCGAGGGGGTTGAGGGCGCACATTAACCTCGGGCACGGATTCGCCCAACCGCACCATCAACTCCCGGCCGGCCTCGATATCGAATGCCTTCCCGTCGAAGCTGACGCGCACCAAGCCCTTGTCGGTGGCGACGCGAGTCTTATCGGACTCCACACCAACCCGAAAGACGGTACCCTTTACATGAGCCACCAGACTAGGGGTGCTAACCTCGAACCGTTCGCCATTCTCCGGTCGCAAACGCTCAACTTGCGACCGCACCTCACCGCGCTCCAATCGCATTGCGACGACGAGCGGCTTGGAAGCCGAACGCGCCTGAAGTTCTTCCACCGTCAATTGCGCGCCCGAACCTACCGCCATCTTGCTGCCGTCAGAGAGCGCGATCTCAGCTTCGGTCGCGCTGTCGCTGCTGAGCTGGTCGCCCGGTCGCAGCCGAACTAGCTGACCGGGCGATACCGTGATCGAACGCATAAGCCCGGTGTCAATGAAAAGACTCACGGGGCGGGCGATGTGTAACTCACCGTCAATCACGCTAAGGGTAGCGACCTGACTGCGCGGGTCCAGCGAAGCGAGTCTGCTCACCAGCACAGCACCCAGCGTGAGAATCAGCACCGCACCCAGCGCGACCATCGCCAGGCGCAGTCCATATCCAGTGTGCGACGGCGAAACCTCGCGGCCTGGACGCGGAGCGGACTGAGCGGATGGTGCAGACCTTCGCCACCAAGAGCGCTTTGCGCGCCGAGACGCCTGCGCGGCGAGCTCTTCCAGTATGATGCCGCGTAACCGGGCCACATATTCCGGGCGCATCGGCAGCGGTGTACGCCTCAATGGGGCAAACGCAATCGCAAGCTCGTCCTCAACGTTGAGAGGAGTCTCTTGATTAGGTGCTAAGTCCTGCGAGACCATGTCGCTCACCTGTATCCGGGACTGGCATCCACAAGCCGTTCCCGCAGCGCCGCACGAGCTCGGGTCAAGAGCGATTCGACCGATTTCTCCGATCGCGCCATGATCTGCGCGAGCTCACTGACCGCTAACCCATCAATGTACTTGCCCACCAGCACGGTCCGATAATCAACGGGCAGCGCATGAAGAGCCTGTTCCAGAATCTGCTGCTGCGCTAACTCACCCTCGACCGATGGCGATGCACTGGCCAAATTCCCCAACTCATCAAACGTTTCGGATGAGAGCCGCTGGCGCGAGCGTTGCTGCTGGCGAACATAGTCCTGAACCTTATGCCGGGCAATAGCGCACAACCAGGTGTACAGGCTGCAGTCGCCCCGGTAACGTGGCAACGAGCGTAGCGCCGCGACCATCGTCTCCTGCAAGACATCCTCCACATCCGGCGTGTTGTCACCGCCCATCGTCCGCCAGATGAAACGGTACAGCTTAGGCACATAAGTCGCGAACAGGTCTTCAAGCGCGCGCTCATCACCTGCCCGAAGGCGCGCCACATAGGCGCGCTCATCGAGGCACCCCTCTGTTGTGCTATCGCGTTTCGCATCAGCTGAGATGCCGATAGTGATCACAATCTCTGTGCACCTAATAAGTCGTTAGAGAGTGCCTGAATCCTGCGAACAACCTGACAATCGAACTGCGCAAGCGGTCAGTAATGTATAAGGCACAGGCCAACCCAGAAAGGAGTGCGAGTCAAGGACTGAGTCCAATATTACCTTGATTATAGGAGTTCTGCAAATGTACTGGGAGTTCTGAGAGAGAACATACAGAGATAGCTGCTTGACAGGCCGGATACTTTGCGCTATAGTCGTACAAAGTCAGAACATTGGGCTGTTTAGAGTACGGCGCGTTTCTCTTCGTTTGGAGTCAATTTTAATGGAGTAAAACATGCGTGTATTCGAATTTGTAGTCCTGACTCCTTCTCCATTGAATGATCCTTCGGTGGCAATTGCTGCGAATCGTGCCGGGGCTCTGGGTGTGCTCAACCTGGAATTTGCTAACGATGGCGTTGCTGCCAGGCAGGCCATTTCCGAACTGATCCGTTATACCGACAAAGAATGCGGCGTTCGGTTTGACAGTTCCTCCACTACATTTGTCAAGGAACTACTTCCCGCCATACCTGGGCAGATCACCGTCGCAATCCTTACTTGCTCTGATCCGAAGCAGTGGGAAGATCTGGTGCCTGTTCTCCACCAGCATGGGCTAAAGATTTGGCTGGAGGTCACGAACGTCTCCATGGCCAAGTACGCTGAAGCTCTGGACGTCGACGGTTTGATTGCAAAAGGACACGAGAGCACCGGCTGGATTCACGAAGAGACAACTTTCATCCTCCTCCAGCGCATAGTGGCTTCCACCGTGCTACCGGTCCTGGCATATGGCGGAATCGGGTTGCATAACGTCGCGGCGTGTAAAGTTGCCGGTGCTTCAGGTGTGGTGCTCGATACACAACTGGCCCTGACGCGCGAATCATCCCTCCCCGAGCCGGCTCGGGAGACAATTGCTGCCATGGATGGCAGTGAAACCCTCTGTCTCGGGGCCGAAGTCGGCCTCCAGTTCCGCAGTTACGCGCGCCCCGGCAGCAGTGTCGTGCAGCGACTGCGTGCGCTCGCCGTCGACTTGAGCCAAAATGGCGATATGCCGGAGAACAAGCAGATAGCCTGGCACAATGCGCTTACTGCCCAGGTGGGTTGGAACTCACCTGATGAGAACCTCTGGCCTCTCGGACAGGACGTGGCCTTTGCCGCGTCGCTTGCGCAAAGATACAGCACCGTCGGCGGCGTTCTCGAAGCGATGCGCGAGGCACTGAGAGAGCACCTGGATCAGGCGGCCGCTTCATCACCTTGGGCGGAGAACACGCCGCTGGCCAAAGCCCACGGCTGCCGCTACCCGATCTTTCAGGGTCCCATGACCCGCGTGAGCGACACTGCTGAATTCGCCCTGCGGGTGGCAGAGAATGGAGGCCTGCCGTTCCTGGCCCTTGCCCTTATGCGTGGCCCCGATGTCGAGACTCTGCTCGCCGAGACCCAGCGTCTCTTGGGCGACCGACCGTGGGGGGTCGGGGTCTTGGGCTTTACACCGTTAGCACTCCGCCAGGAGCAGTTGCAGGTCATCCACAAGTTCCGGCCTGCGTGTGCGCTGATTGCAGGCGGGAGACCCGACCAGGCGCAGGAGCTGGAGGCTAGTGGTATTGCCACCTATCTGCATGTCCCTTCGCCAGGTCTGCTACGCCTGTACCTCCAAGCCGGCGCGCGCCGCTTCATCTTCGAGGGCCTGGAGTGCGGAGGACATGTCGGTCCACGCAGCAGCTTTGTCCTCTGGGAAACAGCAGTAGAAATTATCAGTAACGAGGTCCCTGCCGCTGATCTGAAGGATTGTGAAGTGATGTTTGCAGGAGGCATACATGATAGGGTCTCCGCGGCCATGGTTGCGACAGTCGCCGCGCCACTCGCTGCGCGGGGAGTATGCATTGGGGTGTTGATGGGCACTGCTTATCTATTTACCGAGGAGGTGGTCAGTTCGGGTGCCATCTTGCAGCGTTTCCAACAAGAAGCACTGCGCTGCAACACCACGGTGCGCCTCGAATCTGGCCCCGGATACGAAACTCGATGTGTTTCTACTCCCTTCGTGAATACCTTTAACCAGGAGAAGCTGCGCTTGATTCGTGAGGGTAAGTCACCGCAGGACATACGCGAGGCTCTCGAGGAATTCAACGTGGGGCGTCTGCGCATTGCGGCAAAGGGTATCGCTCACCAGTCACAACCAGACCACAATTCTGCGGGTCGCAAATACGTGAGCGTCGGCGAGGAAGTGCAGCACCGAGATGGCCTTTATATGATTGGCCAGGTGGCCGCGCTACACAATCAGCCGTTCAGCATGGCCGAGCTGCATCACGAAGTCGCGGAGGAAAGCGCCGCCTTGTTAAGAGCGCTTGCCGACATGGAATCCACACCGACGACGAAGGCAGCCCAAGCTCCGGCCCAGATCGCCATCGTGGGAATGAGCGCGATTCTGCCCAAGGCCGGCGATCTGCAGACATACTGGGAGAACATTCTTAACGGCGTTGACGGCATCACCGAAATCCCCAAAGAGCGCTGGGATGCCGATCTGTACTACAGTACGGACCGCAATGCTCGCGACAAGATCTACTCGCGGTGGGGTGGGTTCATCGACGCAGTCACTTTCAATCCGGTGGAGTTCGGCATCCCTCCCAACTCGTTGTCATCGATTGACCCTATGCATCTGCTGGCTCTTGTGGCCACGCGCGAGGCTCTAAGAGACGCCGGCTATCAGAGCCGCCCTTTTGAGCGGAGCCGGACGTCCGTCATCCTCGGTGCCAGCGGCGGCACAGGCGACCTCGGCGCAGACTATCTTCTCCGGTCAGGCCTCCCACTGCTGTTCGGCGATAAAGGGTTTGACCTCGCAGCCGGTGCCGGTGACGCGCTGCCGGAATGGACGGAGGATTCTTTCGCCGGACTGCTGCCGAACGTGTCGGCAGGCCGGATCGCCAACCGCTTCGACCTGGGTGGCGTGAACTTTGTGGTCGACGCGGCTTGCGCATCGTCACTGGCTGCCGTCCACCTGGCGGTCAGGGAACTGGTGGCCGGCAACAGTGACATTGTCATTACCGGCGGCGTCGACACGGCGCAGAATCCCTTCAGCTACCTGTGCTTCAGCAAGACACGGGCTCTCTCGCCCACGGGCCAACCGCGGGTCTTCGACGCAGAGGGCGATGGCATCGTGATCAGCGAGGGCGTGGCCATGCTAGTCCTCAAGCGACTGGCGGATGCGGAGCGAGACGGAGACCGCGTCTACGCGGTGATTCAGGCGGTGTCGGGCTCCAGCGACGGTCGGGCCATGGGAATGACGGCGCCGCGGCCAGAAGGCCAGATGCTTGCGCTGCGGCGGGCTTACGACGACGCGGGGTATGATCCCACCACCGTCGGCCTGTTCGAAGCTCATGGTACAGGCACAGTAGTCGGCGATCGCACCGAAGCCCAATCGCTGGCGCGATTCCTCGAATCCCACGGCGCGCAGCCCGGCAGACATGCTATCGGCTCAGTGAAATCGATGATCGGGCATACGAAGGCTACTGCAGGCGTAGCCGGTCTGGCAAAGGTCGCACTGTCGCTCTACCACAAAATCCTGCCGCCTACTCTGCGTGTGAGCCGGCCGAATCCCAATGTGCAGTTCGGAAAGACACCGCTCTATGTCAACTCCGAAATGCGACCGTGGCTCCGGGACCTGGCGGGTCATCCGCGACGCGCAGGCGTCAGCGCCTTTGGTTTCGGCGGCACCAACTTCCACGCTGCCGTAGAGGAATACACGGGGGACTTCCTCGCGAAGAAGCGGGAAGCTCCCAGCCAACAGTGGTCCAGTGAGCTCTTCCTGTGGAGAGCGGCTTCCAAACAGCAACTGGCGGAGCAGCTGCTTGTCCTGATGCAAGGCATCGACCAGGGTGCCCAGCCGAGATTGCTCGACCTGGCCTACACCCTCGCGAAGCATGCCGCCGAAGCTCCCGCGCCTGGCCAGACGCTGGCCATCGTTGCCGGCTCGCTCCCGGATCTGAGACAGAAACTAGCGTCTGCTGAGATAGGCCTTCGCCAGACCGGCCAGGATCCGATACGCCTTAATGCTGCGCAAGGAATCTACTTTAGCGACGAACCTTTGGCGCGAACAGGCAAGGTGGCTTTCTTATTCCCAGGTCAGGGTTCTCAGTACGTGAATATGCTGCGTGACCTGGCCGTCCATTTCCCTGAGGTACGCGAGACTTTCGAGCAGGCCGACCAAGAGCTGGCGCAACGCTTCCCCGGGAGATTGAGCAACATCATCTTCCCGCCCCCCGCGTTCACCGATCAGGAACGGCAACTGCAGTCCGACGAATTGACGCAGACCGATCGCGCGCAGCCGTCATTAGGAGCGGCAGGCGCCGCCTTGCTGCGGTTGCTGGAAACCCTGGGCGTGAAGCCTGAGATGGTTGCCGGCCACAGCTATGGCGAATATGTGGCGCTATGGGCTGCAGAAGTCATTGATTTCCGTACCCTTGCCACACTGTCGGAGGCGCGGGGACGGTTCATTATCGAAGCCGCAGCGGGCGACCTGGGCACGATGGCCGCGGTGCGTGCCCCTGCGGATAAGATTGCCCCCATCATTGCAGCCGTCGACGGCGTGTGGGTCGCGAATCTGAACGCTCCTACCCAGACTGCCATATCCGGCACGCGTGATGGCATCGCTGAAGCCGTGCGCCGGCTCGAGGCTGCAGAAATCACCGTTCGGCATTTGCCGGTTGCGTGTGGCTTCCATTCGCCGCTCGTGGCGCCGGCCCGAGATAAGCTGGCAGAAGTGCTGGCGCAGCAGCAGTTCAAAGCCGCCGTCGTGCCGGTATTCTCCAACACAACCGCGAAGCCATATCCGACGGAGCCGGAGGCCATCCGTGCACTGTTGTCGGAGCATCTGGTGCGGCCCGTGCGTTTCGCAGATGAGATCGAGGCGATGTATGAGGCGGGAGCGCGCATTTTCGTCGAGATAGGACCGCGCAATGTACTGAGCGGACTCACCGCACTCACCCTAGGCGACCGGCCACATCTCGCAATCGTAACCGATTTCCCCGGTCGCGCAGGCTTGCCGAGTTTGCTCAACGCACTGGGCCAGCTTGCAGCCCAGGCTGTACCTGTGCAGCTGGGACGGCTCTTCCGAGGACGCGGAGCCCACACGCTGGATTTGGTCAGGTTGGCACAGAATTCGGGCAGGGAGAAGCCCTCGGCGACTACCTGGTTGGTAGACGGCGCCAGAGCCCGTCCCGCGGGAACGCCTGCTACCGCGAAGGGCAAGCCGGCTATCGAACTGCCGGCGGCGTCAGCAGCTGCTCCGTTCGCACCGCCCCAGCCAGCGCGCAACGGCCAAGATCCCAATCCTGCTATGGACCAGTTGATCGCACCACGGTTGCCGGCGTCTTCAACGGTAGAGAGGGCTGCATCAACAGGACAGCCTATGACATCTGCCGCAAACGAAAACTCGGCAGATGTGATGATACAGTTCCAGCACCTGATGAGTCGCTTTCTGGAAACCGAGCGCAATGTCATGTTGGCCTACCTCAGTGGCAACGGTGTCGCTCCGCAAGAGTCGCAGGCGAAACCGGAGACGGCCCAGACCGCAGCGCCGCTTTCCGCCGTCCAGGCCCAGGCCACGGCACTGCCCGCACCTGTAACACGCGGGGCTGAATCCTCTATGCCAGTCGCCACTGAGCGTGCGCTCACTGAACAGGCAACCACCGAGCCCCCGGCATCTGAACCGGTCGCGGTAAGCAATTCCGCAGCTGCCCCACTTGCGTTCGATAGAGAAGGCCTATCCCAACACCTCCTGAAAATCGTCAGTGAACGAACGGGCTACCCACCGGACATGCTGGATTTGGACGTGGATATCGAGGCCAAGCTGGGTATCGACTCGATCAAACGCGTCGAGATACTGGGCGCCTTGCGCCGAAGTTATCTCCCGGCTGACCGGCAGTCAGACCCGGAAGCAATGGAGCGACTGACTGGCATCAAGACCTTGGGCGGAATCATTGACTGGTTCGAACGCGCCCTGCAGAAATCAATCGTCCAGGCTAGCCAGGACAAAGAGGTTTTCCAGGGACCTCTCTCACCAAGCGAGACCTCACGGCGCCTCGACGCGAGCGAGTACTTGTCTACCGAGTCTAACAAGCTTGGTCAGGCAAAGAAGATCGCCGCGGGGACAACCGTGCCCCGGTCTCTGGTTGCGATTCATCCCATCCCACCAGTTGGTAGCACAACAGAAGTGTTTCCTGCGGATCGCTGTATCGTCATTACGGTCGATGGTTTCGGTGTGGCCGAGATACTGGCCACGCAGATTCGCGGCCTGGGTGGCCGAGCGGTTCTGGTGAAAGCTATTAATAATCCGACCGATACGGTTCCGGGCGCGCACTGCGTGGATCTGGATGACCCGTCACGCGTGGCGGAGTTCATCCAACGGTTGCGCGAGGAACACGGTCCAATCGGGGGCCTGGTGCACCTATTGCCCTTGCGGGAGCAGCAGGCCATGGCCAGCATGGACCTTGCTCTGTGGCGGGAGCAGGCACGGAGGCAGGTGAAGAGCCTGTTCTACCTTTCCCGCGCCGCAGCGAGCGATTTGAAGCAAGCAGGCAAGGGGGGCCCGGCCTGGCTCGTGGCCGTTTCGGCGATGGGTGGCAGCTTTGCGATGGACCCGACCGGCACACATCCATTTCTGCCACTCCAAGCTGGCCTGGCCGGACTCGTCAAGTCGCTGGCCCAGGAATGGCCCTCGGTACGCTGCAAAGCAATCGACGTAGATTTGAGGAATTCGCCAGCCAGTTTCACAGCATGGGTGCTGGCGGAGATGGTCGCAAACGACGGCATGGTCGAGGTAGGCTACGGTGCCGCAGGCCGCCAGACCTTACAGCCGGTAGCTACTCCGCTGGATGAAGCTGGAGCCCAATTCCTGAGCATCGAACAGGATTGGGTCATCCTGGTGACCGGGGGCGCACGCGGCATCACGGCCGAAGTGGTCTGCGAGCTCGCCGAGCATTACCAGCCAACTCTGCTGTTGGTGGGTTCCTCGCCACTGCCTGAGACCGAGGAATCGCCTCAGACCGCGGGGCTGACTTCTCCTCAGGAGCTCAAGCTGGCGCTGATGGCCCAGCTACGCCAAGCGGGCGAAGAGGTATCGCTGGCCAACGTGGAAACGGCATACGGACACCTCTTGAGGGCGCGCGAGATACGCCAAAATCTGGCACGTATTGAGCGGGCCGGAGCCAGAATCCGTTACTACCAGGTCGACGTGCGAGGCCAGGGTGCGCTGCGCACGTTGATCGCCGGGATCTACAGCGAGTACGGCCGGCTCGATGGCGTCATCCACGGGGCAGGGATCATCGAGGATAAACTCATCGAAGATAAGCTGCCTGAGTCATTCGATCGGGTGTTCGATACGAAGGCCGACAGCGCCTTTGCCTTGAGCCAGGCATTGCAGCCCGAGTCGCTCAGGTTCCTCGCCTTTTTCTCGTCAGCGGCCGGAGCATTCGGCAACCGCGGCCAGGCAGACTATGCGGCCACTAACGAAGTGGTCAACAAACTGGCCATGCTCCTTGACAGAAGTTGGCCAGGCCGCGTCGTCTCAATCAATTGGGGCCCATGGCTGAAGACCGGGATGGTCTCTAAGGAACTAGAGCAGCAGTTCGCGGCACGCGGCATCGAGCTAATCTCGCTGGCTGCCGGACGGAAGCTCTTTGAGCGCGAGCTGCGCCTGGGTCGAAAGGGTGAAGTGGAGGTCGTCCTGGCGGGCGGGACGTGGGGCGTTCCGTCACCAGATGGAGTCACGTCGCACCGAGATGTGGGGGGAGGCAAGCTGGCCAAGGGATACGCGGCGCCGCTACTGGTGGGGGCTATCTTCTCCAGTGCCGAGATGGGCGCCGTCCGTGTGCTGCGGCAATTAGATCTGGCCCACGACCTCTACTTGAATGACCATCGGCTAGATGGGAAGCCTGTTTTCCCGTTCGCAATGGCGATGGAGTTAGTGTCGGAGGTGGCGCAGCATGGCTGGCCGGACCTGAAGGTCGGCTCATTGCGCGGGCTTCAGGTGCTGCGCGGTATCGTCTTGAGTAATGGCAAGCGGCCGATTGAGGTCTTCGCGAAAGCCGCGACTGCGCCGTCGCCCGACTGGAAGGGGATCGATGTCCACGTGGAAATCGCCGACCCCGACGAACCAGGCAAACCCTTCTACCGCGGGATCGTCGAGCTGGTAGACCGGCTGCCGCTTCCCCCGCAGCGGTCGCTCTCAAGGAACGGCCTGCAGCCGTTTCCCATGACCATACCTGAGGCCTACGGTCGCTGGTTGTTCCATGGGCCGTTATTCCAGGGCATCGCGAATATACACGGCATTTCTCCAGAACTCATGGTGGCAACTTGTTTGCCATCGTCGCCAGGACGCTGTTTGACCGGAGAGACGGAGGGCACATGGTTGATCGATCCGGTTGTTTTCGATAGCGCCCTCCAGTTGATCATTCTCTGGATGAGGACGTATCAAGATGCGACTCCCCTGCCATCCCGCTTCTCTAGATACAGAATCTTCGGACCGCCATCGGATGCTCCGGTTGAATGCTACCTGCGGGTCCCGGTGCAACCATTGAGCCCGGTCGTGTCGTTGGACATCGACTTTGTCGGCCGCGAGGGGCAACTGCTGGGCGTGCTTGAAGGCATGGAATGCCCTTCCAGCAAAGCCCTGAATCGACTCACCGGAGGCACAATCCGCTCCTGACATACGAATGGCCGGCACTCAGATCACTGTGTCTCGATTTGGTTGGAGGATCGAGTGAGCGTGTTACGGATCAACCACACAAAAGATGAACAGCAGACAGGCGGCGACATCGCGATTATCGGCATGGCGTGTCTGTTTCCGGGCGCCCCTGACCTTGATACTTACTGGCAAAACATCATCTCGAAGGTGGATGCTGTCACCGATCCGCCGCCAGAATCCTGGGATCCGGCCGTGTTCTATGACCCTGAGTCAGACTCAAATGACCGCGTCTACTGCAAACGCGGAGGTTTTATCAGTCCGCTTGCGTACTTCAATCCGGCAAAGCACGGCATCATGCCGAAGGCGGTAGAAGGTGGGGAGCCCGACCAGTGGCTGGCATTACAGGTCGCTCGCGCTGCCTTTGACGATGCTGGCTACGGCGATGAAATCCCCGAGCACAAGCACACGGCCGTTGTCATTGGCAAGGGCACGTATCTCAACCGGGGCAACCTTAGCGCGGCGCAACATGGGATCGTCACCGATCAGACGCTGGACATCCTGAAAACCCTGCATCCCGAGCTGACTGCCGAGGATCTCAAGGCGATTCGTCGTGAACTGAAGCAGCACTTGCCCCCATTCAACGCCGATACAGCCTCGGGGCTGATTCCTAATGTTCTGGCAGGGCGAATTGCCAACCGGCTAGACCTCATGGGCCCGAGCTACACAGTAGACGCTGCCTGTGCCTCATCTTTGATCGCCGTAGACATCGCCATGCGCGACCTGCAAACCGGCCGGTGTGATTTGGCCCTGGTTGGCGGCTCTCATGTTGTCACGCCGGTGCCGGTGCTCATGCTCTTCTGCCAGCTCGGTGCATTGTCGCGGCGGCAGGAGATCCGACCCTTCGACAAGAAGGCGGATGGTACAATCCTCGGCGAAGGTGTCGGCATGGTGGTGCTGAAGCGACGCGCCGATGCCGAGCGCGATGGGAACCGCATCTATGCGTTCATCAAGGGTGTAGGCACTGCCAGTGATGGCCGTGGTTTGAGCGTAATGGCTCCGCGCCTCGAAGGCGAGGTTGAGGCTATCGCCCGCGCGTATCGCAGCGCAGGCGTATCGCCCAACACGATAGGATTGATCGAAGCACACGGGACGGCGACATCGGTTGGAGACACCGCGGAAGTCAGGGCGCTAGCCCAGGTGTTTGGAGAGGAAGCCCGCACTTCGCGACGGATCGGCCTGGGCTCCGTCAAGTCGATGATCAGTCACCTGATGCCTGCCGCCGGCATTGCGGCGTTGATCAAGACTGCCCTCGCCCTCTACCACAGAGTACTACCTCCGACGCTCCATGTGGACGAACCTAACCCCGAGCTTCACCTGGAGAAGACACCCTTTTACATCAATACCGAGACCCGTCCGTGGATTCATGGTTCACAGGAGTCCCTCCGGCGAGCCGCCGTCAGTGCGTTCGGCTTTGGGGGGATCAATGCGCATGTGGTCTTAGAGGAAGCCGACCTTGCTGACGCGGCCGGTTTCCGCAGTCGCCAGTTGTCCTGGGATACCGAGGTTCTCCTTCTATACGGCTCGTCCCGTGAGGACATTCTCGAGCAGGTAAGGGCGCTGGCTATGTTCCTTGAGAGAGCACCCGGTGTTGTCCTGCGCGACCTGGCCTATACACTGAATACCACCCGTGCTAACGCTCCCGGGTCAACGTGCCTTGCTATTGTCGCATCGAGCATCCCCGAAGTGCAGGACAAGCTGGACCGGGCGCTGAAGAAACTCTCTGATCCCCAGGTCGGTCAGATCAAGACGCGAGATGGAGTTTACTGGACCGCGCAACCTCTGAATTCGCCAGGGGCCGTCGCCTTCCTGTTCCCCGGAGAGGGCAGCCAGTACGTGAACATGCTGGCGGACCTCTGTATCCACTTCCCTGAGGTACGTGCTCAGTTCGATTTGATCGATCGTATATTTGCCGGACATGCTCGCAACTTCGTGCCCAGCGACTACCTTTTCCCGCCACCTGCTTTCGCTTCAGAAGCTCAGAACGCTGATGAGACGCGTATCTGGCAGATGGAATGTGCGGTCGAAGCCGTGCTGACTGCCAACCGAGCGCTGACTTTCTTACTTGACCGTTTGCATGTTCGGCCTTCAGCGGTCGTCGGGCACAGTACGGGAGAGTACTCAGCCATGCTGGCCTCCGGTATGATCCGGGCCGACGATGAGTCTACTTTACGCGAATTTGCGCTGGGCCTGAACAACTTACATCAGGAGTCGGCCGGAGATAGCGGTATCCCCGCCGCAGCGCTGCTGGCTGTTGCCGGTGATTCAGGGCATGTCGCTGCCACCATTGCAGAAGGCGAAGAACAGCTCTTCATCGCAATGGCCAACTGCCCGCACCAAACCGTCATTGCGGGGCCTGAGGCGGCGATCGCGAGAGCTGCCGAGAAGTTGCATGCTGCCGGACTTATCACAGAACGGTTGCCGTTCGACAGACCGTATCACACACCGCAATTCGAGGGAGCGGCTAAACGGCTCGAACCATTCTTTGCACGTTGGTTGGTTGCAGGTCGGGATATCGTTACCTATTCATGTACGACTGCGGCGCCTTTCCCAACTGACCTGGTCCAGGCGAGGCAGATCGCAGTCGATCATTGGCTACGTCCGGTTGCATTCTCGCAGACCATTGAAGCCATGTACGCCGATGGCGTGCGCATATTCATCGAGGTGGGATCGAAGGGCAATCTAAGTGCATTTGTGGATGACATTCTTCGCGGTCGCCCTCATGTGGCCGTTCCCGCCGACGTGATCCACCGTTCAGGAATCACGCAGTTGAACCACCTGGTGGCTCTGCTGGCAATTCATGCTGTGCCCATGCAGCTGGACTACCTTTATCGTCACCGTACCCCTGTCAAGCTGGACCTGGAGCGGCCGGAAGACCCGTATCATGCCGGCCCGACGCAGGGCGTTGGGATGAAACTTCCTACCGGCTGGCCTGCCATGCATCTGTCGGAGACTTCCGCCCAGCAACTCCTTGCGCGCCCAGAAGCCGGACCATTGACTAGTGCACCGGATTCATCCAGCGCCGTATCGATGCCTGTGCCCGAGTGGTCGGCGCCAATCCCGGCGACCAGGACCTTCCCGCGCACGCTCTCCAGCGAGCCTGCACCTGTGGCCGCAGAACAGGTGTTGAGCGCCCACTTTAGTACGATGGAGCGATTCCTGACGACACAGCAAGACGTCATGCAAGCATACCTGGCACAAAGCTCGCCTGGGAACGACCCGCCAACCGTGGGCAGCACTCGACCGGATGACGAACAGCTGGTGTCCTCACCAGCTGCCTCGTCCACAGATGATTGCCCTCTTCCGCAGGCAACTGCCCCCCTGGCCGCTGATCAGTCGCAACGCTCAGATGGCATCAACTCACCGCCAGGAAGTGCACTCAGCGCTGATGCCGCGTCTGCGATCCTGGTACGGCTGGTTAGTGAGCGTACGGGATACCCCGCCGAGATGCTGGAGCTGAATCTGGATCTGGAGGCCAACCTGGGTATAGACTCTATCAAGCGCGTGGAGATTCTTGGAGCGTTCCGAAAAGAGATCGGCTTGGGTCAACCGTCTGATATGGAAGCTCTGGCCTCAGCCAAAACGCTGCAGGCGATCATCAATCTGCTGTCGTCTTCCGAGGCAGGTTCGCATGACCACGTACCGGCGGTTGTCTCACCTCCGACGGTCAGTAAAGCATTGCATCCAGGCATATCCGTATTGTCCGCACCGGTCGATCCGGGCTGGCCGGCTTCGCTGCCGTTGCTCGGACGTGTGATCGCATATCGACCAGGCAAAGAACTGACGGCTCGCTATGAGATCAACCCCGAAGAACACCGGTTTCTGCTCGACCACACGCTCGGCAGGCATGTATCGGTGGAAGATCCGGAACTCCGCGGCCTGCCTGTGATGCCTCTCACCATGAGCATGGAACTGCTGGCAGAGACGGCCGCGGCGTTGGCGCCCGGCCTTCTCCTGACCGGCATGCGCGACGTGCGGGCAACCCGTTGGATTATTGTTGACAGGGAACCCCTGACTCTGGAGCTTATCGCCACCCGAGAAGAGGGCGGTCCAGAAGAGCGCGTCCATGTACAGCTATATGAGGCGAGCGCAGGCAACGGTAGCGAGCGAACGATGCCCATTGTCGAAGGGACAATGCTCTACGCCGGAAGCTATCCGGCTCCTCCGGCACTCGCGCCCTTTGCGCCTCAGGACGCGCAACCTTCAAAGTGGACCTCTGACCAGTTGTACTCGGAAGTCATGTTTCACGGCCCGACGTTCCGTGGCGTTGTCTCGATAGATCGGACCGGCTCGGATGGCACGATAGCAACGCTGCTGGTCCTCCACAAACAGGGGCTGCTTCGGTCCCTGCCGCAGCCCGCGCTGATAATCGATCCCGTGCTGCTCGACCAGCCTGGCCAAGTCGTTGGCTTCTGGACAGCTGAACATCTTGACACCGGACGCGTGATATTTCCCTTTCACTTGCGGGCGCTTCACTTCTACGCGGCGATGCCGGAGGCGGGCCGGCGTCTGGAATGCCGAGCGCGTATTGATCTGATCGGTGACCTGCAGGTGCGATCAGACCTGGATGTGGTGGACCCGGATCGCGGTTTGTTGCTTCGGTTTGAGCATTGGGAGGATCGGCGTTTTGAGCTGCCAGGCGCATTCTTCCGCTTCTTGATGTCGCCGCGAGATGTGATGTTGAGCCAACCCTGGCTTAGCGGAGAGCAACTACAAGCGGATCCCGGGCACCAGTTGTACCGGGTTGATCTGGACGCATTTGCGGAGGATTTCTTCACCTCATCCGGCGGCATCTGGCAACAGATGCTCGCAGGACTGATTCTGAGCCGTCGCGAGAGAGTGCTCTGGCACAGTCTGACCAAGCCTGAACGGCAGCGCGTCGAATGGCTGTTGGGCCGCCTGGCAGCCAAGGACGCCGTGCGCTCCTCAGTTAAGGAACGCCATGGTTTGGTGTTGGCACCGGCAGATATCGAGATCCTGCCGGATAACGCGGGACGCCCGGTTGTGGCCGGTAACTGGCTCCAGCGGCTTGGGGTTCAATACCAAGTTTCAATCGCACACACGGCACGCGTGGCAATCGCTGGGGCTTCTGATTCTGTTGCAGGGATTGGGGTGGATGTCGAGCATGCCGAGCACATGCGGGCAGAAGTGAGTGCAGTCGCGTTCACATCCTATGAGCAGGCTCTGCTGCACAGGGAAGGACTGCCCAGCGAGGAACTGTGGCCCTTGCGACTCTGGTGTGCCAAAGAAGCGGCAGCGAAAGCGGTCGGATATGGAATGCAGGGCGGGCCGCAGAGCCTGGAAGCCAAAGAGCTGGACCCAGCATGTGGGGTGGTTGAGATCGCGCTGACAGGAGCGCTGCTCAGAATGGTACCGCAGGCAAGCGGCAGCATCCTGAGCGTGGGCACTGCGCGACAGGGAGAGTTCATAGCGGCACTATCCGTCCTCCACTCATAAAGCATTATCGCGAAAGGTAACCTATGAAGCGCAGCTATGAAGAAGTCCGATCAGATATCGTGCTGTTGTTGAGGCGGCTGGCTGATGATTGGGAGTACGATGGTGAGATTACCGAGGACACGCGTATGTTGGCCGATCTCGGATTTGAGTCGCTGGATGTGGTAGTTCTAGGTTCTGTAATTCAGGAACACTATGACCAAGTGCTGCCCTTCCCCGAGTTTTTCGCAGAAATTGGGCAGCGAGCCGTCGGTGACGTTACCGTTGGTGAATGGGTAACCTTTGTCTGCGAGCATCTATCATGAGAAAGAAGACTGTCCTGATCGGGCTCGATGGCGCGACCTTCGCAGCTCTTGACCCACTAATGGACGCCGGTGTGATGCCCTTTCTCAAGGGATTCATGGCGTCAGGGGCCCGTGCGCCACTGCACACAGTGATCCCGGCGTTAACACCGCCAGCCTGGACCTCATTGATGACCGGGCGTAGCCCTGGTCAGCATGGCGTATTTGACTTCTTCCGCAAAGTCGCACCGGGAAGTCAGCACGTTCGGTTCAATACCTCGCATGACGTAGCAGTTGAGACGATCTGGTCTATGGCCAACCGCTACGGTAAGCAGGTAATAGTTCTCAATTTCCCACTGATGTTTCCGGCTCCTCCTCTGGATGGTTACATCGTGCCAGGCTGGATGCCGTGGCGCCAGCTGAGACATGGCTGCCACCCATCTGGGTTATTCGATCGACTTAAGGCTTTGCCAGGCTTCGACGCACGTGAGCTGGCCATGGATATGACCTTGGAGGAAAAGGCGCTCGAGGGCTGTGATGCCGGGGAGTACGAGGACTGGATACAACTGCATATCCGGCGCGAGCAACAGTGGCTTCAGATTCTCAGAATGCTCATGCGAGAAGAGCTCTGGGACCTGACCGCAGTCCTCTTTGACGGGGTGGATAAGCTGCAGCACCTCTTCTGGCGCTTCCTGGACCCGAAACTGGTCCCGGCTGCGCTGCCTGCAGATGAGGAACGCGTGCGGCAAAGCCTCCTGGGTTACTTCCGGCAACTGGATCGCATATTGGCGGAGATCATCGAACTCGCAGGAGAGGGCGCGACGGTCGTCCTGGCGTCCGACCACGGCTTTGGTGCTCAGACTGGGACCTTTTTTGTGAACACCTGGCTTGAGCAGAACGGCTTCCTGGCATGGGCCGATGGAAAGGTGGTCACACCCGAGCCCGACAAACTAGGAATCTCACAACTCGCGCGTCACGTTTATCAGCTCGATTGGTCGCGCACCATGGCCTACGCTTCCACACCCAGCAGCAACGGAATTCACATTGTACAGGATGACGGCAGCGGAATTGGTGTTCCACCCACACACTACCAGGACTTCCGAACCCAGTTGATGACAGAAC
Organism: uncultured Anaerolineales bacterium; assembly: GCA_964387985.1. Taxonomy (GTDB): domain Bacteria; phylum Chloroflexota; class Anaerolineae; order CG2-30-64-16; family CG2-30-64-16; genus JALOOB01. The sequence continues at coordinate 38,140 of CAYLZG010000008.1, forward strand.
TACTGAGCTTCCGGGATTCTGCAACCGGGCGCCCGGTGGTCTCGCGCATCTGGACGCGTGAGGAGGCGTTTTCCGGGCCGTTTATGAATCTGGCGCCCGACCTAACTCTGCTTCTGAGCGACGGCGGTCTGCTGTCGATCCTGGCTTCGGATGCTCCTTATAAAACGAGACCCCAACCGAGCGGCACACATGGACTGGAAGGCGTTTTTGTGGCGGCGGGGCCGGGGATACGAAAGGGCGTGGTCCTGCCCCAACTGCGGATCCTCGACGTGGCGCCGGTGGTGCTCCATAGCCTCGGTCTGCCGGTCCCCGTCGAGTTGGAAGGACGCGTGCCAGCTCAGGCTTATGAAAACAACATAGGGGTGGACTACGCCCGCCTCTCGTTGCCTTCAGTTCAGCAGCCATCATCAGCTGAGTCTGCTAAAAACGGAGGCGCAGAACTCACTGAAGAAGATGAAAGAGAACTTCTCAGGCGAATGCGTGCGCTTGGATACATTTCGTAAGGAATCTGTCACCAGAACCGCAGGAGGAGTCATGGCTAAGGCACTTGTCAATGGCCTCAACATCCACTACTACCAGGTCGGTGAAGGGCCCGATCTTGTTTTGCTCCATGGCCTGACAGGGAATCTGGCAGTATGGCACTTCACATTGGTGCCGCGGCTCCGCGATGAGTATCGCATCACCACCTACGATCTGCGCGGGCATGGCCGCAGCGATATGCCCGCCACCGGCTACAGCACAGATTACTTGGCAGCAGACCTGCTCGCCTTGATGGACCACCTCGAGATCGAGAAAGCACATTTGGTGGGTCACAGCTTGGGCGCGGACATTGCCCTGCATCTTGCCATGCTTCATCCTGAACGTGTAGACAAGATCGTTGCCATTGAAGCCGGCCTCGCGGCGCTTGTAGAGATGCGCAAACATCCTGACTGGCCTGGTTGGGCCGAATGGGGGCGAGCACTGGAACAATATACGGGCATTCGCGCTCCGAGAGAGAAGTGGACCGACGTGCGCTACATGCTCGAGGAAAGCCTGAAAGCGCCGATCTATTTTGGTCCGGCGCGCGGACTGCCGCGTAAGGGAGATGCTCTGCGAAAGCTGCTGGACACAACGACCCTCGTCGATGATTACCAGGATGCATCTGGCCTGACCGTGGAGACCATCTCGGGCATCCGAAACCCCGTATTACTGATGTATGGCGGCGATTCGGCATATCTGGGCACCTATGAAATCCTTTGGGAGGCGTTGCCCAATGTCGACGCAGTGATCCTCGAAAACTGCGCGCACTTCGGCGCGCTTGAGCGCCCAGATGAAGTAGTTGCCGCTGTACGACCCTTCCTCAAACGCGATAAGTAACGAACACAGACCAAGGTGAATGGATGTGACAATGCAAGACGCTATTCTGATCACCGGCGCCTCCACGGGTCTGGGCCTGGAAACGGCAGTCTACCTTGCGCAGCGAGGGTTCTGCGTCTATGCTACCATGCGAGACTTGGACAATCGAGCGGCATTGGATGATGCCGCCGCGAAGCAAGGGGTGAACCTCAATGTCCTGAAACTGGATATCTCAAACCAGGGCGATATAGAGTCTGCCGTGGCCAAGGTCGTAGAAGAGTCAGGCAGCATCTATGGCCTTGTAAATAATGCTGGGATTGGACTACGAGGCTACTTCGAGGACCTTTCTGACGCTGAAATCCGTGAGCTCTTTGAGGTTAATGTATTCGGTACAATGGCTGTGACTCGCGCCGTGCTGCCATTCATGCGTCAGGCCAAGCGTGGTCGCATCATCATCATCAGTTCGGTCGGCGGTCGAATTGCATCCCTGGCTGTCAGCGCTTACTGCGCCACCAAATTCGCCCAGGAAGGGTTTGGTGAGGCTCTTGCCCAGGAGGTTGTTCCGTTTGGGATATATGTGTCTCTAGTAGAGCCTGCCATCATTAAGACCGAGCGGTGGAGTACCAATCGGGCAGTTGCCCAGGGAGCTCTGAAACCAACCAGCCCGTACAGCGGATGGTTCCGCGTATCGGAGCGCCTCGCTGACCGACTGGTGGATACCTCTCCTACGAAGGCGATGGACGTGGCAAAGTGCGTCTATACTATTCTTACATCGTCGCGTCCTCGGCTGCGTTATGGTGTCGGGAGCCGTGCCAGGCTCGTTACGAGTCTGAGGCGCTACGTGCCGGAAGCCCTTTTCGAGCGTCTGTACTTCGGTGAAGCCGTGCGGCGAGTGACCAAGCCCAGAGGATAGGCCAGGAGCTGACTCTCGTGGCGCGATTTCTTTTCACTGTCTGGCCCTTTGCGGGTCACTATTACCCGGATATCGCCATTGCTCATGCATTGCGAGAGCGGGGCCATGCGGTTGCGTTCTACACCGGCGCGCGCGCACTTGCAACCATTGAGAATGAAGGCTTTAAGTGTTTTCCCTTCAGATGCGTTGACGAAGCGACGATTGAACGTCTGATGTTCGCCCGACAACGGCTGTCGCTAGATTGGAGTAACGCCGGCCGACTGAGCACTACGCTACGCTCGTGGTTGGTCGACACAATTCCACTTCAGATCGAAGACCAAGAGGAAATCCTGGCTACCTGGCGACCGGATGTTGTTGCCTGTGACCCGACGATGTGGGGTCCCATCCTCATACTGCACGAAAAACTCGGCATTCCGGTCGCCGTGTCCTCATTCATTCCAGCGTGTCTGGTGCCGGGACCAGATGCACCCCCTTTTGGTCTGGGCCTGCCGCGACCGCACAACTGGAAAACCCGTCTCATCGCCAAGACCGTTGCCTGGGCAACTGAGTTCCTGGCATTTGGCTTCAGACGAGCCGCGCAAGCAATGCGTGAACAGTACGGACTTCCGCCCCTGACAATGTCGGTGACGGCCTTCACCGGACAAATGCCGCTTTATTTGGTGCCCAGCGTTCCTGAGTTCGACTACCAACGCCGGGATTTACCCTCTTCCGTTCACTATACCGGAGCTTGTCTGTGGAATAGACCGCATGGAGAGCCATCGCCAGGTTGGCTTGCCACACTGCCGCGCGACCGGCCCTGGGTTCACGTAACCGAGGGGACGATGCACGTCGAGAACCCATTCCTGCTGCGCGCGGCTGCTCAGGGCCTGGCAAACCTGCATATGGAAATTGTGATGACGGCAGCCAGTGATTACGAACCGCATGAATTAGACCTGGGGCCCCGGGCCCCCAATATCCATGTGGCCCGCTGGATATCGCATAGCGACCTGTTACCCAATACCGCAGTCATAGTAACCACCGGTGGTGCGGGGACCATCATGGCTGCGCTGGCTGCGGGAGTGCCCATTATCGTGGTGCCGACCGAGTGGGATAAGCCCGAGAATGCACAGCGCGTGGTGGAAATCGGTGCAGGGTTACGGCTTGAGCCACGGCTCTGCACACCGGAACGTCTCCGTGCTGCGGTCGAACGCGTGTTGTGTGATCCTACCTATCGCACGAACGCCGGCCGGATGGCGAATCTGCTGAGAAGTTACGGTGGGCCGGCACGTGCGGCAGAACTCCTCGAAGAACTTGGAAAGGCCAGTTGATGCATCTGCTACTCACTACCCGACTGGGAAAAGCTATCCGGATCGCGCTGCTCTGTATAGTAACCCTGTCTTTAGCTAAGTCCGTCTCGGCTGATCCGGCAGGGCCATTGCTTCCTACTCAGTTTCGGTTGGCTACGCCACAAGGTTTCGGTGACCGGCAAAACAGCATGGCATGGTCGATGCAGTGGTGGCGTGGAAAGCTCTATATCGGAACGGGGCGCTCATACGGCTGTGTCCGCCAGGCAATCATGAGTACCTACTTCTCCTTGATTAAGTATCCACCGCTTGATCCCGAGCTGGAATGCACCGCCTCAGCGCAAGACCTGATGCTCCAAGGGGAGATCTGGCGTTTCACGCCAGAGAGCAACACGTGGGAGCGCGTCTACCAGTCGCCACTAGTACCGCTCGGTGATACGGGCAAAACGGTCGCCGTCGATGTGGGCTACCGGTCCATGACCATTTTCACTGAATCTGACGGAACCGAGGCGCTCTATGTAGGCGGCTTTACCTCGCGCGACTTCAATCCCGGTGTCCCGCCGCCCAGGATTTTGCGCACAACAGACGGCGCAAATTTCGAGGCTGTCCCGCAAGACGTAGGGACTCTATTGGGGGATCTGGATGAGCTGGAAGGCATCACGATTACCGGATTCAACCGGATGGAGGTCCACAAGGGGCGCCTCTATGTGATCGCAGGTGGCGCCTTTGGGCATGGCGCGTTGCTGGAGGCCGAGAAACCGGCAGACGGTAACGATAGCTTTCAGATTGTGACACCGGCAGGAATGACGATCACCGGCGTTGCCTCGTACAATGGCCAGCTTTATGTGGCGCAAGGCTCCAATCCACTACCTGACCGGCCGCCTTTCACCGTCTATCGAACGTACCCGACAGGGAGTCCTCCGTACGGCTATATCCCAGTTCTGAGGTCAGCAGGGTACCGTGAGAATGGCAGCAAATCTGTTGCCACCCTGTACGTGTTCAACAATAGGCTGTGGGTGGGCACGAACCGACCGGTGGAACTCCTGCGCATCAACCCGGACAACTCGTGGGACCTCATCATGGGCACGGGCCGCCTTACTCCAGAGGGGCCCAAATATCCACTCAGCGGCATCGGTGATGGCTTCGCATGGCCTCTGAACATCCATATCCACCAGATGCAGGGCCACAACGGTTGGCTGTATGCAGGCACAAACGACCAGAGCAGTTCGGGAGTATGGCATCTCGTGCCATGGATCGAGGATCTATTGAGAGCCAACTACGGCTTTGACCTGTACGCTACGCAGGAGGGCTGGTACTTCTACCTGATCACCAGAACAGGCCTTGAGCGTTACTCACTCAGCTATTCGGCCCGGACTATGGCATCTACGCCTGGTGGCATGTATCTGGGAACCATGAACGATAGCTATGGCTTGCAGTTGTGGCGGGGAACCGTGGGAAAAGATGAACTCTTTTTGCCGCTTCTTTCAGCCGGTGGCACCACACCTGTGCGAAGTGCAGCCGGTCTCAATTCAACCGAATTCCGGATTCGAACTGCAGATCTCGCTGCACCAGCCAGATTGCAGCTCGATAATTCTGCTCGCGGCCTGATCCTGTCCTGGGAACCCGTCGAAGGTGGGGTAACATATGGGGTTTACCGATCGGATTTTGCTGTAAACGAAGACTTGGCGGCGCTTGCGCCTGAGTTGGCCGAGGCCTTTCCCGGTCCTTTCCGACGCATCGCCTCAACCGGTAAAGCCCACTATCTGGATGTGACCGCAATACCGGGACAGACTTACCAGTACTACGTCGTCACAGAACAAGGGAACAGGACATCGCGCGGGTCGAACTTCGTTCAAGCCCCAGTGGTCACCGAACCGGCCACAGTAAAGGCCTTGCAGGAGTTGATTGCTGCTTGGGCCACACACTCTGTCGCGGCGGAGAAAAGTTCAACTCGTTTGTTTCGAGCGTCTTTTGAAGGCCTCAACGAGGCCCTTCTGTCGGGTGACTTAAGCGAAGCTGCCAGCAGGCAACAAGAGCTCAGCGAAATCCTGGCGGGCGATTCGAGTGGTTTGCCCTCTTGGAGAGCAACGGATATCGCAGCGCTGATGGAGAGATTTGAGCGACGGTTGCATCTCGCGCGGATGGGCTTGATTGACATCCGGGAACTACTAAAGTAGCTGCAGGGGGAATCAGGAATGTGCACGGGAGGGAGAGCCTCCGTATCAACGGACCAGATACGAGGGCGGGACGAACCGTACATGGATCGGCTGGCAGAAGTGAAGGTCGATCCGATTTTCATCATTGGAGACCACAGATCTGGTACAACCTTGCTCTACCAGCTTCTGGACGCCTCCAAGTGTTTCAATGTGGTTACTGCCTACCACCTGATTCACTACCATGAACTTCTATACAATCACTTTCAAGGTAAGGAGCTGCTTGCCAAGGAATCGCTGCATCGGCGTTTTGCTGCTGCAGGCCTGACTGACCGGCTCATTGACGGGGTGCGGGTTACGCCTGAGCTTCCAGAGGAGTATGGGTTCAGGCTGAAAGCCTCCGGACCACGGCCCCAGGTACGGCGCGAAACAGTAACGCCTCTGGTTGAGTTGTTCAGAAAAGTTCAACTCATTACCGTTCCTGAGCGCCCGCTCCTGCTCAAGAATCCCTGGGATGCTCTGGGCTTCGTTCGCGTGAAACAGCTCTTTCCCGCTGCACGCTTCGTCTTTATCCATCGTCATCCAGTGTGTGTGATCAGTTCCCAACTCAAAGCGCTGCGTTCACTCTTTGCTGAGAAAAACGGCTATGTAGCACTTATCGATCCGTGGTACGAGCAGATATTCAACAGACCGATCCAACTGGCGGTGATAAGGCTGCTGAGCGGGAAACGCTTTGGCATCGGTTTAGCTACTACGATGAGACACGTTACGAAAGTCGCGAGCTATTACCTTCGTAACATTGATGTTCTCTCTCCTGAGGAATATGCAGTCATAAGGTATGAGGATTTGTGCGAGGCGCCTGATGTCACGATCGGGAACCTGCTATCATTTCTTCAGGCACAACCGTCCTCGTCGGGCGATTATGCCAGCTACATTCGCTCTCGGTCTACCTCTCTGCTTCCAGAAGTAATCGCGAGGGAGCAGCGTGTTCTCAAAAGGCTGGCTATCTACTGTGACCGGTTCGGATACCAGCGCACGCAGGTCCTGGTAGGTTAGGAGTTTGGACGTGCATTCTAGCCGGTTTTTTGCTCTGAAAGGTGCCTGCCGCTCCCTCAGGCTGCCAGGCACGCGTAGCCGCGCTTCAAACAACCATCCCGGTCCCCGGCCTCGCATTGGCTCCATCCTGCTGATCTGTGCTCTCTCTATCTTTGTTGCAGGGTGCCGGGTTTCATCCAGACCAGCCAAAACTATCAGTCCAACCCCCACATCGCGTAGTGCAGCGACAGTGCCACACGTTCCTACCATCTCGGCTACCGAGCTGCCGGCCAAGAGTCCTCCCATCCAAGGCAGGCCTGTCGTCGAGAGCATTACGCCCCTGGTTACCGATGTCGGCGGACGTGTGGACTGGCTGCCGAAAAGCGAACTTATCGCCTATGACAAGTTAAGCAGGTCCGGCTACTTTGATGTCTGGACCATGCGAGCAGATGGTTCCGCACAGAAATGCCTGACCTGTGCCAATAAGGAGGTTCCACAGCGCCACAAAGGCAATCCGGCCTGGCATCCTTCTGGCAAGTACATCCTGCTCCAGGCCCTCGATGACAGTATCACAGGGCCTCTGGAGAATACGGAGGCCTATCGGATCTATACCAATCCCGGTGCTGGTTTCGGCAGTACTCTTTGGTTGATAACCTCGGACGGAAGACAGGCATGGCAGATGACTAGCAGCAGTGATGGGCTTGGCATCCTGCACCCTCACTTTTCCCGTACCGGTGATCAGGTGGTCTGGGCTCGGATGACGAGTACTGACTTACTGCCTTTGGGGACCTGGGACATAATGATAGCAGACTTCGTTATTGAAGGGGGCACTCCCGCACTTCGCCATCCACGAAGTCTGGTGCCTGGAGATTTCCAATGGTACGAAACACATGAGTTTACTTGGGACGACCAGGGGCTCTTGTTTACGGCCATGCCTCGTCGGGGCAATGCGAACGACTTTGATCTTTACCGGCTGGATCTGGCTAGCGGCGCCGTAATGCCGCTGACTTCCAGCGCAGTGAAGGCTTGGGACGAGCACGGCCACCTGTTTCCCGACGGCCAGCATATCGTCTGGATATCGAGTATGGGCGCCATTGAGAACGTGCCGCTCAATCAGTTGAACGTGAAGACAGACTTGTGGCTCATGGACGTCAATGGCGATAACCAGGTCAAGCTTACCGGTTTCAACGACCCCTCATCTCCCCACTACCGACAAGCGCGGGTCATTGCCTCCGACATAAGTTTGAGCTCCGACGGGACGCGGCTAGTTGCCTATCTGCAGGTCGATTCTACCGCAAGCAGGCCGGGCGAAATCGACTTGATCCAGATCTCTTGGACTCAGTGAGGGATCATGAGACAATCAATTATCGATGATCGGTACGAACGCAAGATGCTGCACCCCTGGACGCAGGAATTGTATGGGTACAGCGATTTCTATAACTTCGGCTATTGGCAGGAACATACGCGAGATCAAAGGGAAGCCTGTGAGAATCTCGTCGATAAACTGATGAGCTACGTGCCGCGTCGCGAGGGGCTGATTGTCGATGTAGCATGCGGCATGGGGGCGACCACGCGACATCTGCTGCACTACTACCAACCAAGCCAGGTGATCGGCATTAATATCTCCAGGCAGCAGCTCCAGCGTAGTCAAATGAACGCTCCAGGCTGCACGTTCACAATGATGGATGCTACGCAGCTTGCGTTTCCCGATCAGAGTATCGATAACATGATTTGCGTTGAGGCAGCATTCCATTTCAACACTCGAGCGTCATTTCTCGCGGAAGCATTTCGAGTTCTAAAACCAGGAGGTCACGTCGTCCTGTCGGACATTCTGACTTATTCCTGGGCGGCAAGGGTGAACTTCCGGACGCCAATGCACAACTATGTCGCAGATCTCGATCAATATGTGGCGACCTACCGCGACATTGGCTTCGATGAAGTTCAGGTGCTAGATGCCACAACCGAGTGTTGGCGTCGCTTTCTGGCCAATGCCAGGAGGTTCAGACAACAAAAAGTGCACGCGAAAGAGATGAGCCGGGGTGCCGCTCTGGGGATATCTTTCCGTCAGAGAGTCGCAGCGGCTGGACTGCATTACTACCTGCTCGCGTCAGCACTGAAGCCATAAGAGCGATGGAAGGACCCGCATGAGAAGAGAATTCAACTCCTCATTCCTAACGCATATGACGTCGTTTGTTGCGACCGTGCTTGCGGTATTTTGTCTCTTGCTGCTTGCCTGGCACCCTATCTCTGCTGCTCCTCTCGAGCCTCCGTCTGGGGATCGTTGCAAGTGGTCCGGTGAAACCTACGCTGACTTTTACGTTCCACCGGAGTTAGGCGACGTCACAGCGGAGCGCTTAGGGGAGATTGTGCGCGCAGAGCACGTACTAAGCATGACTCGCGAGCAAGTTGCAACCATGGTTGGCTTGTCCTCCAGTCCCTATGGCGCGGCAATATATCGCATTCTATATGTCAGTCAAGATACCTTGGGCCAGTATCACACCGTGTCGGGTTTGATCGTTGTGCCGGTTGGAATCGTGCCGGCAGGAGGCTTCCCGATCGTTGCAGCCGGCCATCCGACGAGTGGCTTGGCTGATTCGTGTGCGCCATCGCGCAACTCGTCACCGCCCATCTTGTTGCTGCCCTGGGTCGCTCAAGGCTACGTTGTGTCTGCTTCAGACTATCAGGGGCTTGGTACACCTGGCCTGCACCCATATGGGGTGGGTGCGGTAGCCGGCCAAAACCTGCTAGATGCAGCCAGAGCCGCGCTGCGCTTCTGCGACAGCGAGCACGACGTGGCCCAAAGCGCCAGCAACCGGATCATCCTGGAGGGCCACTCCCAGGGGGGACAGGCGGCTCTCTTCGCCCACCAGATATGGCCCGCACACGCGCCAGAGCTGAATATCCTAGGCACTATCGCCTTCGCTCCGGGTTCAGAAATGCATCTCCTGGCCAAGGAAATGGCCGATAGCTACCTTTCAACGCTTGCCGCACCCGTAGCTCTGGCCATGTATGCACAATCAGAGTATTACGGGGCAGCTGCGGACCTCGCGTCGTGGATGAAGGAGCCATACGTGTCGGAGTTGCCACTGCGCGTCGAACAGGAGTGCATTGTGCCCCTGGTCGCATGGTTTGGATGGCGACCCTCGAACGTTTTCCCCAACCTGCTATTACAGTCCGTGGCACAAGACGAATGGGAAAAACTTGAACCGTGGAACACCTATCTGGAAATGAATACACCAGGGAACTATCATAGCGACGTCCCTGTTCTTGTCATCCACGGCGGTGCGGATACAACGGTGCCTGTGAAGGCGAGCGAGTGGCTGAGTATCCGGTTGTGCCATCACGAGACACCCACAAAACTCAGCATCTACCCGGATGGCAGACATAACGCACCCATATATGCCATGCCTGAAGCCCTTCAGTGGGCGGCCGATCGGCTTGCAGGCAAGCCGCCGGTGGGTAGCTGTATTGTCCCAACGTCGGTGTACCTGCCGCTCGTATCACATTAGCGTGCCGAGTAATCACAGTTGAGGTGTCGATCAGCGGAGCATTTCGACAGCGAGGTTGCTGCGTGATAACCGGAGCCAGCGAAGTCCAGACGTGCGGTCGAGGCCCCCGAGCTAGGGTAAGAGAACGTGTTTGCAGCAAGGCAGATTGAGACAATTTCCTGAACAGGTGATTGATGACAACGAATTATCCGAATTACAGTTTGACCGCACCGGCACGACGTCAGGCTTCCACGACCACTAAGTTGCTTTACGGCGTCGGTGATATCGCGACTGCCATCAAGTCCGTACTATTCAACCTCTTCACTTTGTTCTTCTATACTTCGGTGATAGGACTGCCGGGAGCGTTGGTGGGGATTGCGACCTCGATTGGGCTCATGGCCGATGCATTTCTTGCCCCTTATCTGGGGCACATCTCCGATAACTCCCGGTTACGCCTGGGACGTCGCCACAGCTTTATGCTTGCTGGCGGACTATGCATGGGTATCAGTCTATGGAGCTTCTTCAGCCCACCTCCGAATCTGTCAGAAGCTGCCCTTCTTGTCTGGCTGCTCATCACAGGCAGCTTGGTACGCATCACCGCGTCGGTATTCGGCGTACCCTACTTTGCGTTGGGTGCAGAACTCAGTCAAGACTATGAGGGTCGCACACAGGTTACAGCCATACGCGGCGGCCTCGCACTGCTTGGAACGCTACTGACCGCTGGGTTGTCGTTCGTTTTGTTCTTTCCGAGCACTGGTTCTGGCCTCGATCCAAAGCTCAACCCCAGCGCCTACTCGGACATGGGGCTGGCTGCAGGAGTCGCTGTTACAGCCGTCGCGCTGATTGCGTACGTCGCTACTCTGCCCTGGCGGTCGGCAGCTAGCCCCAGAAATGACGCCCGAACGATGCCGATGGGTTTTCTGACCAGCTTTCGACAGATCCTGCGCTTGGGCGCCTTCCGACCCATATTCCTGTCAGCCTCGCTGTTCTTCTTCGCCGTGGTTGTAAACGGGGTGTTGATGATTCATTTCGTCACCTACTACGCCGGAGTCACGGACAGCCGCGCACTGAGCAGCCTGCAGGTGGCGCTCTACCTGGGTAGCCTGGCAGGGGTTCTAAGCTGGTTCATACTCAACAAAAGGTTCTCGATCGAAAAACAGCGGCTCTATGTTGCTTCGGCGATTCTCACCGGTCTACTTATGCTTGGCGCCAGTGTGCTTCTCGGCGAAGGGAATATGCTGGGTACCGGTAATGTAACCGCGCTCACGGTCGGGCATAGTCTGGCAGGGCTTGTGAGCAGCGTACTCTGGTTCATCCCAACGTCCATGGTCGCTGACACGATAGACCAGGATGAACTAATGACCGGTCAGCGCCGAGAAGGCGTGTTCTTCGGGCTCTTCTTCTTCGGACAAAAGCTCGCCACCGCACTCGCCGCGCTAACGGCTGGCTTCCTGCTTGACTGGTTCGCTGGACTTGTGCCGGGCACCGTGCAGCAACCAGCGCTCACAATCCAGCGTATCGGGTTGATCTACAGCCTCCTGCCCGCGCTTGCGTTGTTTGCTGCTGCCGCCTTAATGATGCGCTATCCGCTCAACCGGGGCCTGGTGGCAGCAATCCGAGCAGAACTGGATGGCCGGTTTGCAACGCAGTGACCCGCATCTGCGCCACCACGGTCTTCGACCTGTCACAGCGCATCGAGTCGACACAATCTGGGCTTTTCTGCTGCGGAACGGCAGAAATCCTAATTGGAGGCAAACATGAAGCATAGAGCTCTCTACCATCGATTGGTCCTCGTGACCGTTGTCTTGGCGTTATTGTTGGCGTCGAACGCCGCAGCCAGCGTGTCTGGCTTGAGTACTATCGTCAGGACCCAGGAGCCCGTGGTGATCCTGGGCAGCGAGTTGCCCGCGTTCCTGGGTGTCCCGGTGACGCAATTGCACGTTTACGCTTTCGATGCAAACCAATGGGTGCGGCTCCCCGCCCAGGTAGATGAGATCGATCTGGGGGACAAGTATGTGGAATTAGAAGACGGCTTACTCGATGCCAATGACCAGATCGTTTTCATGGCGAGGGACCTCGGTGAGTTATCGGGAGGACGCGCGCCGGCAATCGGCGACGGGAGCCTTGCGCTCTCTTGGTACGAGGCCAAAGTCAGCGATCCAACACATTCCGGAGCTCAGGGCTGGGCCTACGTTGTGCGAACTGGCTCTGCGCCTCCAGGGGGCACTCCGGACTACGTAAGCTGGAATGCGGCAGAGCACCGGATCATGGGGAGCAACTACACGCTGGGCTTTGAAAGTCCGCGGCCATGGCTAGACTACCTCGCTCTTGGCTCGAGTGGCGTCGACATCCTTGACCGCGCACCTAAATACCGTTTCTGTCGGGCGTTGCTCTGTTTGAATGAGAACCTGGCCCCGGATACGCCGGACGGACTGGTCAAAGATGGACCGGTGCGCGTCATCCTGCGCGAGGGGCGCATCATAGCTTATGGATGGATGGCGTCTTCTGAGATCCCGCTCACGATTCCGTCCGTCGTCGCGCCTGACTGGCTGCGCTTCTCTGTTGATCTCAACTCTGCCGCGACAGGAGCCCTCTATTATAACCAGGCTGTGCCGGGTGGCGTCTTAGTCGACGGTTCGCCGGATGCTGTACCCGAATTGCCTTTGAGCACCTGGAATCAGATCAGCCATAGCACGGGAACGTTTGTGCATGTGTTTGACGTTAGCGAGTTAGGCGGCGCCCCGATCAACTACTATCTTGACAGTTCTGCCATCGACAACCAAGATTCCGGTGACAAGATGCACTTCGGTGATTCGGGGGTCCGGGTGGATATGCCGAACCTGAGCTTTACATTCCGAACCGTGTTCTACTTCCTGAACGGTCCGCAGCCCAATGTGGGTGCAGACTATGCCAGCTATTACAACCAGCCGCTCCAGGTCGACACGCAGTGGCAACAGCTGATTCTGCCACCGCGTCAGTATTTGCCACTGGTGCTGCAGTGACTTCGTCACAGTTTGGCTTACTCTCCAGGCCAGTTCCTGTATGGCATGTGAGACCAACTGGATCTGCAACTTCCATGGAGCATTGATGGCGCCAGGCGTTCAGGATAGCAACGACGGATCAATACTATGGTGAAGCGACTCATTGCGATCATGCAAAAGGAACTCGCGCAGGTGCTGCGGGACAGGCGCACGCTGTTAATCCAGCTCATGTTGCCGGTTCTCATGCTTTTCCTGTTCGGCTACGCGGTCGAGGTTCAGGTTGACCACCAGTCCCTTGTGGTGGTCGACCTGAGCAAGGACCGCCGGTCGGCAGCCTATCTGAATGCGATGGTGAACAGTGGCTACTTCGATGTTACCGCCTATGCCGACAGCGAAGCTGAAGCTCGCAAGCTGATCGATAATGGACAGGCTCGGGCAGGAGTTATAATTCCCCCCGGTTTCAGCACAGCCATCGAGCGTAACCTTGGAGCACAGGTGCTCGTAATGATAGATGGATCCGACCTACTCGCCAGTCAATCGGCCCTCAATGCTGCCTTGGCCACGGGGCAAAACTTTGCAGCCAGTGTCGCGCTGGAGCGGATTGCGCGTACCCCCCAGGGATCCCGGATGGAACAAACTTCGCCCGTTGACGTGAGATTTAGGATCCTATACAACCCCGCATTGAGCAGCATTGTCTTCATGATACCGGGAGTGGTAGGTCTCATCCTCCAGCAGCAAACACTGTTATTGACAGCCTATGCCGTGGTACGAGAGCGCGAAGCTGGAACGATAGAGCAACTACTGGTTACGCCGATCCGCTCATGGGAGTTGATGCTGGGCAAGATGCTGCCGAGCGTACTTATCACGCTGGTCAACGTCGTAACAATCCTTGCCATCGGCATGTTCTGGTTCAAGGTCCCTTTCGTCGGCGACCTCCGCCTGTTTTTCGCCTTGAGCTTCCTCTTTATTTTCGCGTCCCTTGGCTTGGGACTGCTGGTGTCAACTGTTGCCACAACACAGAGACAGGCTCAGCAACTGGCCAACGTGATTATCTTGCCCGCCTTCATGCTTTCTGGCTACATCTTTCCCCGCGAGGCGATGCCGCCGGCGATACGGACGCTGGGCAGCCTAATTCCACTGACATATTACCTGCCGATCAGCCGCGGGATCATGATCAAGGGCGTCGGCTTCAACTCAGTGCGAGATGACGCTCTCGTCTTGTTGATCTTTGGGCTGGTCGTCTTCGCCCTGAGCGCGCGTTCTTTTCGGACGCGATTGGATTAGGTCATGGCCGAGCAGTTCGCGATTTCTGTTGATGGATTGACAAAGGTCTTTCGGAGCAGGCAACGCGGCCGCGTTGCCGCAGTGGATCACCTGGATCTGAAGATCTCAATGGGCGAACTCTATGGCCTAATCGGTCCTGATGGCGCAGGTAAGTCCACCACCGTCCGCTTATTGGTCGGCCTCTTGAAACCAACCAGTGGATCAATCCGCCTACTGGGCACGGAGACGCGCTCTCAGTATCAACTGCGTCGACTGAAATCCCAGATTGGCTACATGTCACAACGCGCAAACCTGTACGGTGACCTTACCGTCATCGAAAATCTGCGGCTCTTCGCTCGGCTGCAGGCCGTCGGAGCGAGGATGCAGGAGTTGCGGGCTGCCACCTTATTGGATCTGGCTGGCCTGCAGGGTGTCGAGGATCGGCTGGGTCGTCAGCTTTCCGGCGGCATGCGGCAGAAGCTGGCCTTGGCCTGTGTATTGATCCATTCTCCCCAGATTCTGTTCCTTGATGAGCCTACACTCGGTGTGGATCCCTTGAGCCGGCGCGAGTTCTGGCACCTGCTGACTAAGCTACGTTCGGACCAAGGGACAACCATATTCGTGTGCACACCGTACATGGACGAAGCCGAACAATGCCAGCGTGTGGGGTTGCTCTATCATGGTACACTACTTGCGGAGGGAACTTCGAAGGAGATCCGACAGCGCCTTGCCGGCCAGCTCCTTGACGGCAGGCCCAGCAACCTGCGTGCGGCCAAAAATCTGGTAGCGTCGCTGCCGGGTGTCCTCGAGGTCCAAACCTTTGGCGACCGGCTTCGGGTCTTTGTGGACGATTCTAACCTGCGGGCCCCCGAACTGGCGACCGAGTTGGTGCGTCAGGGAATAGCTATGCAAGATCTCAGGCAGGTGCAACCCAGGCTCGAAGAGGCATTCATCTCGCTGGTGAAGGGGCAAACCTCCGCACAATCCGCTGCGGGCCAGCAATCCCCTGAACGGCAGACGCAGTATCGGTAGTTGGCCCATGGATGAAACTGCAATAGCTGTTGTGAACTTAACTAAGGTCTTTGGCGGAGACCGCCGAAGGCCGGCGTTCAGGGCTGTCGATGGTGTCAGCTTTACGGTGCCCAGAGGCGAGGTTTTCGGCTGCCTTGGCCCCAACGGCGCGGGCAAGACAACGACAATTCGAATACTGCTGGGATTGATGCGACCAACCGGGGGCACGGTGCGAGTGTTAGGGCTGGTGTTGCCTGAGGCGGCGAAAAATCTTCATGCGCGGATCGGCTACATGTCGCAGCAATTCACACTCTACGATGAACTGACGACAGCTGAGAACCTTCGCTTCTATGGACGGGCCTATGGCCTCTCGGGAAAGCAGTTGCGCTCTCGCTTTGCAAGAATGATCGAGTTGGCACGTTTGGCAGGCCTGGAGCATGAACTGGCTAAGGACTTACCTGGAGGCTGGCGTCAACGACTTGCGCTCATGTGCGCCATTGTCCATGATCCGGAGTTGGTCTTTCTAGACGAGCCTACGGCGGGGGTAGACCCGTTGGCGCGGCGCGAGTTATGGGAGCTGATCTACGATCTCGCTGACCAAGGCAAGACGATTTTCGTTACGACTCACTACATGGATGAAGCCGAGTTGTGTCAACGCTTATCCTTCATGGCCAATGGAAAGATCGCAGCCATTGGCACTCCGGAGGAGCTGAAGCGCACTCATGTGCGTGGCGATATTGTCGAAATTGCCTGCGATCAGCCTGAGCAGGCGGTGGCGGTGCTTTCCCGTGCGCGCGCAGGCCGTGCACTTCAAATCAACTCACTTAGCCAATGTGGTTCCACCGTGCGCCTCGCAGTGCCCGATGCACGTGCAGTGCAAGGCATCATCAGGGAGCATCTGGCCGCGGCCGGTGTTCAACTCTCGGCAGTAGAGGCCGGCGCAGTCACTATCGAGGATGTGTTCATCTCAGTGACTCAAGCGGCCGGGGATGAGGGGTAATCTATGACGCTCTGTTTCCGACCGGAAATCGCCTTGCTGGCATCGGTCTTCATGCTGGCCAGTTGCCAACCGGCAGCGATCGTGTCAAGTCGAGACGCGAAGACTGAGGTGCGGGCGTATGGTGTGTTCCGCGCCGATGAGATTCTGGTCAGCTCCCAAACTGCGGGGACGATCGAGTGGCTTGGAGCCAATGAAGGCAGCACAGTGTCCCAGGGCGATGTATTGGCACGTCTAGAAACAAACCTGGTTGATGCGCAGATTGCGCAGGCTATGGCCGCTCTGGAAACAGCCAAGGCTCAACTGGCAGGAGTAAAGGAAGGTGCTCGACCGGAAGAGATCGCCGTGGCCGACTCAGCGGTCAGGCGCGCTGAGGAAGAGGTCGCCGCCTCTGAAAAGTCCGTTGAGCTTGCCAGAGGATCTGTTGCGGGTGCCGAGGCTAAGCTCCAGGTGGCGCTGGCGGAACAGAACAGAATCAACGCAGGTGCTAGCCCGCAAGATATCATCAGTGCACAAGAACGTGCCAAGACGGCCCAAGACCGGCTGGCTCCACTCGGGCGAATGCGAGAGAATGTGGGAGGAGGGGAACAGGGTGGGATCTTGCCTCCTGGCAGTCACGACGCGGCTCAAGCAACCCTTGCCCAGGCCGAACTCAGTGCAACGATCGCCGGGCTTCAGGTGGAGAATCTGCAGGCAGGGCCTCATCTTCAGGACCTTGAGGCCGCCCGCGCGACAGTAGATGCGGCACGGGCTGGGCTCAACGCCACCCAACTGAAAGTCACAGAAGCTGAAGCACGCCTGGAGGCCGCACGGGCTCGCTTACGGCAGGCGCGGGCGCAAGCCGACCTACTGAGGGAGGGGGCCAGTCCTGAACAAGTAGCCGTGGCTGAAGCACCTGTGCGCATCGCGATGGCCTCGTTGCGGGTCCTGGAGGTCCGTCGTGCACAGGCGACACTAACGGCCCCGCGCGCTGGCCTGATCCTGGAACGGAACGTCGACGTTGGTGAGGAGGTCCTGGTGGGAACGGTTTTGTATCACCTGAGTGACTTGAAGACCTTGGAACTCACGGTCTATGTTGCCGGCGGCGATATCAGCCGAATTCGCGCCGGCCAAGGCGTCAGGATCACGACAGGATCGCTCCCGGGGAGAAGGTTTGACGGCGAAGTTAACCACGTCTCACCGCAGGCAGAGTTTACCCCTAATGCGCTGAATGGCTCTGGCGCCGAGACCAGCGAGGTATTCGCGGTAACGATTCGAGTCGCCAATCCGGACGGTGTGCTCCGGCCCGGCATGCCCAGCGAGGCAGAATTCACCGGGCTGTGAGGTGGCCGGAGAAAGCGATGAAACGCGCACTTGCTATAGCTCTCCTAATGCTGGCCCTACTCCTGGTTATCGGGACCTTGGCCGGTCGTCGCTTCGGCCTACCGGTTCCGCAACGAGAAGGCATTCGCGACCTGTTTGCACCACGGACGGGGGCGGACCCAGCGCTGGCTGTCGATGATGCCTATGCAAATAGGCCGGTCGGTGGGGCGGTTAAGGTTGAGGGCGTGCTCCGGGCTGAAGTAGAGATTGCCATAAGCGCCGAAGTAGCCGGACGCATTGTCTTGTTGGGTGCTAATGTGGGCGATGCTGTCAACGCCGGTGACCTGTTGGTCCGCCTGAGCGATGAACTTCTCATGGTTCAGATTGAACAGGCGGAGGCAGCCATTCAGGCAGTCAAAGCAAACCTGGCACTTGCGCAGGCCGGCGTTCGGCAGCAGGAACTGGTTGCCACCAACGCCACCGTAGATGGCGCAAATGCCTTGGTCGGGGCAGCTGAGGCCGGCGCTCTAGCCGCAGCGGCCGGTGTTGATGCCGCAGCAGCCAGTGTCAGGGTCGCCCAGGCGAAGTACGAAAGATTAGCCGCAGGCGCGACGCCGACCGAACTCGAACTAGCCGAGAAAAATGTGGAATTGGCGCGTATCCAGCTTTGGGCTGCTCAGGCAACCAGAGACGCAGTTCGCAACGGCATTGGCTTTCCCCTCACTATTCCAGTCGTGATTAATGGGGAGACCTTAGGTACAATTGCCGTGCCGAATCCTCTCGGTCCTGCGCAGGCCGACGTCGAAGCTGCCGAAGCTCGGATTGTGGATGCAGAAGGTGCCATCCGCGTGGCAGAGCTTGCAGTTGCGAAACTGCGCAACGGAGCAAACCGTGAAGAACTCGCGGTGGCCCAAACAGCGGTTAAACAGGCAGAGGCAGACTTCCAGCTTGCCGGACTGGCGCAGGAGCAGGGACACCAAGCGATCGAAATCGCGCGGGCTCAGTTGGAGCAAGCTGAGGCGCAGCGTAGCCTATCGTTGGCAGGCTCTCGGCCCGCAGACATCGTGATTGCGCAAGCCAAGGCAGCAGAAGCACAAGCTCAGCGAGACATTTTAAACGTGTCTGCGGCGAAGCTATCGCTTACAGCGCCGATCGCCGGCATCATCTCACAACGATTTGTCCATGAGGGCGAAGTCATCGTGCCCGGGACCCCCCTGTTCGTCGTATCGGCGTTGGACCCTGTTGTGTTGATGGTCTATGCGGATGAGAGTAGTCTCGCTCGTATAAACCTCGGTCAGATCGTTGATGTTAGCGCAGAGGCCTACCCGGGCAAGGTGTTCGAAGGACAAGTCATCCATGTCGCCTCTGAGGGGGAGTTTACTCCCCGCACCGTTCAGGCTCAGGATGTGAGTTCGTCCATCGTTTTCGCAGTGCGCATACGGGTGCCGAATAACGATCAGCAACTGCGCCCAGGCATGTGGGCGACAGCTTACTTCCGGTGAGGTCTGCCATTGTAGTGACCAGGACTACACTGCAGCGCCGTGTTACATGTTCCGACGGTCCAGACGAACCGCTGTAACGCGGTTCGTCGTTATCCGCTTCAGGAGGAATCATGCGCACCACTCACGCGCCGGTCTGCCTGGCTCTGTTGCTGACATTGCTTTGTACTCATGTGCACTTTGCAAGTGCAGATCTGGAAGTTGATGAGTCGGTCGTTGGAGACGCGAGTTTCTCGGGCGTGCTTGAAGCATACCGCGATGCTGAGGGCACGCTTTACGTGAGCGACTGGACTGCGGGCGAGGTCATCGTGATCGATCCGTTGTCCGAGACCCTGATCCGCTACAATACCCCGTTTGCGGTCGGTGATGCCAAGCCTGATGCTGCCGGTTCGATGATCTGGTGGAGTGATTTCTACGGAAGTATCGGCCGCATCGACACCGGCACTGCAACGCTTGATTATTGGGATTTCACAGATGTGATCCCTGGACCCTTTGCCCTTGATACCTCAGGCAGCCTGTTATGGTTCGCGGACCTGGCATACCCCGCCATCAACTTATTGAGCTTCGAGCCTGAATACCAGCCCGGAACTGGTCGGTTGTGCCGTTACGCTGTAGGCGGCAGCAGCGCGTATGTTATCGAGCATAATGGACAAGTCTGGATGGGATGGACGGGACAAATCGTTCGCTTCGACCCCGACGCCGCGTATTCCGACGTTGAGAAGCTCCGGTGGTGGGTCCTTCCAGAGGCTGCATCGGAAGTGGACAGCCTCGCCTATGATGCAGACGGGACGCTTTGGTGGGCGGATGCGAATGCCGGGCGATTGGGCCGCCTGTCGCCTGAGACCAATCAGGCCGTGACATACGGCCTGCTGGTGGACAGCAGGCCCAAGATGCTTGTGCCGGACGAAGGGGTCATTTGGTACTCAGACCAGGGAGGCAGAGTCGGTTTTCTGGATCCTGCCCGTGCTATAGGACTGCCTGCCGTCCCGGATCCCGATAGCGATGCCGCAGGATATTCTGAGCCGCCGATTTGTACTCTTCATGACAGGCACGGGCCCATCGCTGTGGACGTCAGCAGGCCGGCGCCCCTCAGTCTCGCGCCCGCGAACTGGGTCGCGGCCACGGGCGCTCCGATAGGGACGCAGGTCTATCATGCGGCGCCGGCAGGAACTCAAAGCGTTCCGTGGGGAATTGTCGCCAGCGCCGGACGCCTCTGGACCGTCGATGCCGTCCGGGCTGTGCTTGCACGCACTCCACATCTCCCGCTCCAACCCGAGGTGGCCATCGCACGCTCGGGCACCGGCATCTCCCTCCTATGGGCGACAGACCCAAGTGTAGCTAAGTACCAGGTGTGGCGGAGCAGCGCCCCATACTTCAGACCTGGCGATGCCAGCAATCCGGCGTTACTGGGGCAGCCGGCGGCCAGCCCGTTTCCCGATCCGGATGTTCCCCTTCCCGGCTCGGACCGCTATTACGTACTCAGGGCCGTCGGCACCAACGGCTTGCTCTCGGCGCCGTCTTCCTCCGTCGGTGTTTTTTCTTTTGAACTGGTACGTGGCTCCTGATCCGGCTGTTAAGCGATGTGATCCGACCCTAACCGTAAACGCATAGGCTCTCCTGCTGCGCAGCAGGAGAGCCTAGCGGCTGATTTACTTGCCCGGGGGCTGTGTGCCTGGAGAACGCGCTACCCGCCGGGCAAGACTCATGCGTCAGGCTCCCTAC
The DNA here is from genome assembly GCA_964387985.1 of uncultured Anaerolineales bacterium. Taxonomy (GTDB): domain Bacteria; phylum Chloroflexota; class Anaerolineae; order CG2-30-64-16; family CG2-30-64-16; genus JALOOB01. Next base: position 59,122 of record CAYLZG010000008.1, read on the forward strand.
CTGCTACTGGATCTCTCCGATGATCCCGAAGTAATCATTGTAGGGTTCGTCAGGTGGCGTCGATACTGCAGCAGTATCGATGCCGATCAGCAAGGGATTGTTGAACGTCAGCAATCCACCCAGGTTCAGCCCCTTGGCGCACAACGGAGGCGTGTACAGATCGGTATTCTTCGTGACCTCATCCACCGCAGTGCTTCCCGCGGCTTCAGCGGTGACCTGAGCATCGTCGGTCTGCCCGGCGGCTCCGCACACCGCACCCGCTTGCAATCCGGACCACGTCACATTCTTAACTCCGAACACGAACCCGGCCTCATCTGCCTCGCACTGCGAGTTGTCCAGGCTCATCTCGGTATCGAGTGACAGGTCCAAGCACGCGGCGTACAGATTGCAATCCGCGCCGCTGGCAACATTCGTAGCAAAGCAACTCGGAATCGCAGCGATATCGGCGCTCGTGCTGTCCACATCCCGGTCAACGACGATGGCCACCGACATATCGTTCAACAGCAGCGAGGTATCCAGGGTGGATTTCGGGGCTGCTGCCGTGTTCTCGTCGATGCCAAACTGCGGCGGGATGCTTTGCTTGGCGCAGAACAGCAAGTTTTGGCTTGCGCTAAGGTTGAGGACCGGCGTGTTCTTGCAGAGCTGCCGTTCCGCAACCGTGCCCAGGATACCCTGCACCGGGATGGTATCGCAGTTGTCTCCCTTGATGCCGTGGCATGCGCCCTGCTCGGTGCCCTGGAGGACCAGGTCGGCATTGGTAAGCGACTCACAATCGTCCCCGCGGATCGCGTGACAGATGCCTTGCGTCACTGCTGTGCTCACCCAGTTAGTGGTCCCATCCTCATTCAGGATCGTCAGAGTTTCGCAATCGGCGGGCAGGAGGTTGCCGATATTCTTCCCTGTCGGGTTGCAACTGGTCTTCAACCCGCCAGATTCGGCCTGGCTGGCGAAAAACTGGTTGATAGTATCGTCTGCCAACACGATGAACCCGTTCTGAGTTGCATTGCCCTGCGCGGGACCAGGAGCCTGTGCAGGCGACAGCACGGCACCCGGGGTCTGGTCCACGCTCGGGTCTACCACCTGGGTTTCGAACGAGGAACCGAACGCCGCAGTCATGCCTGCGGTGGTGATCTCGATATCGGGCGGCGATGGTGAGAAGGCCGCGCGCCCGAACTCCTCGACCTCCTGCGGGTCGATTTTCACTCCCGTGATCCCGACCGCGTCAGGTTGGCTTGCTCCGGCGGCCGCCTGGAAGTCCGCGAGTTGGAAGTCGACGCTGACGAAGTCGAATACATCGGTGGCGTCGACAAAGCCTAAGGTGAACACCTCGATCAGGAACCCCGCGGCACCCTCAAAGAAGCTACAGACTGCGGCACCCCAGCAGTTGATCTCGTTGTCGGTTTGCCAGATGGCGCTATCATTTTCCAGCGACTCACCGCCAGAGCCAGGGTAAACCAGTTGACCGATGACGAACGACTTCATGTCCTCCGGCGGCGGCGTATTTGTCTCGATGGAGGTCTCAGTCACGCCGTAGGTAAAGACGGGATCGATGATCTTGGTGATCGCCGTGATGTCAATCACCGTTTCTGCGAGGCACTCACCGAAGATACCTTCCGTCTCGCAGCTATTGCTTGCTCTCATGGTGACGGTGATATCGGGCAGTTCCACCTTGACGCTGATCTGATCCTCTGCCAGGATTGCGTCACAGTCGTACTGCGTCCCGAATGCGATATCGGCGATGGTCAGAGGAGCCGTCACAGAGCAGGAGCAGTCCGGGTCAACTGTGATATCTCCGAGCTCCATCCCCCTGATCGTGGCGTCGGCTCTGGATTTGAACTCATCGATCGCGTCAACACAGATCTTGTCGAAGACGGCATCGATGGCCGACTCTTCAAGGCCGGCGACAAACGCATTGGGCACCTCTGTCGCCAGGATCGAAGCATAGCTGCCTCGCGTCTTGTTCATCGCCTTCTGCAAACGTTCTTCCACCTGGGCAGCCAGAGCGGCTGACTTCTGAGGTGAAAGAATATTCCCTGTGGCAAAGATGTGCGAGTCGAACGCGCGATTCCCCAGGTCGTCGCTGGCATCCGCGATTGCTCGGTTGGTGCCAGTCTGGAACACGCCAAGCGGCTGGTTGCCACTCGCTGGAATGTTGAAGGCGACCCGAGGCAACGCCTCGACGAAGTCAAGTACATACTGATCCGCGGTGTTGATGCCGTCGCCCGGCATAAATGCTACTTGCCCGGCAATGTCGACCGGGGCGCCGTTCAGCTTCAGGCTGGCGATCATACGGCCGTGCTCGACCTTACCGGTTACGGACACCGGCGCGTCGACAACTGCCTGCTCGGCCGGCGTCTCGAGCGTGACCTCCAAGGCCGCCACCGTGCCTGAATCGGCAATGTCATCCTGCAAGCATGCTGATGTAAGCGGAGACCGCACTGGGATAGGGGCACCGTCAACATAGATGATGTGGCCCCCACCGCCCAGGTTCTTCAGAACCATCGTCACTGTGTTGGAGGCTGCGACGGGGTTGCCGATCATGGTTGTCTTGGCATCCACCACCAGATCCAGCACCTCGACCATCTGTCCGTCGACGTTTACTGTGCCGCTGAAGGGACCGCCAGGGAAGTCTGTTGCCGGGTCGATGCCCAAGGCCGGCAGGATTTCCACGCCGTCTACCTTGATCACCAGGCTCTTGACGTTAACCAGCGGAATGGCTGCCGTAAACTCGATGACGTCCCCGGAAGAGACGCTGATGACCGCGCCGTCAGGCTCCATCACCTGCAAGTACGGAATGTTCGAGCAGTAAGCCTCGGCGATCGTGTCGCCGTCCCGGGCCGTGACGTGCAGCAGCGGTACCGGAGCGAATACCTGGTGCTTGGTCCAGTTCTTGCTGACGTCGGTGGTCCATTTCCAATCATACTCACTAATCCGGCTGGCCAGATGTGCCTCGTCCCCCGGTTTGACATCGGGCAGAACGCCCAGAAGTTCCCCATCTGAGGAAACGGCCAGGAACTCGGCGCTAACGACTGTATCAGGTCCATCGCCAGTCACTGCGTAATTCACCCTGTGCCAACCGGTGCAGTCGCCGCCAGGGCGGCCGTTCTTATACGGAAGGCTGCAGGTCACGGCCAGACTCGAATCCGCTCCACTGCAGCTGGCATCGGCCAGGTCGGTGGTGCCGTCGCAGTCGTTGTCTTCGCCGTCACTGCAAGTCGCACCGCTCGGCCCCTCGAACGCTGCAGGCAGTGGGAAGGCGTTACACATGGTGCCCGAGCCGTCCGCCGTACAGACTTTCGTGCCGCCATTCATGCAAGCGCCGACCCCCACATCACAGGCGGCACCGACATCGAAGCCATTATCAACAATGTCGTCGAGGTCGTTGTCGATCCCGTCACAAATTTCCGTGGAGGCAACAGGCGCACAATCTGTGTCGCCAACATCCGTGGTTCCGTCACAGTCGTTATCCAGGCCGTCGGAGCAGCTATTGCCGATGCCCCATTTCTCCTGCTTGGGGTTGCCGGCCGTCGCGGTGCAGACGGTGCCTGAACCATCGGCTGAGCAGATCGAGGTGCCGTTACGCGCGCAAATGCCGATGCCGACCGTACATGTGGAGCCTACCGCAGGGAAGAAACCGTCATCCACGGACCCATTGCGATCGTTGTCGTAGCCATCGCAGATCTCGGGGATGTTGGCACAATCAGGCGCATCGAGGATATCCACCAGGGTGTCGCAGTCGTTGTCCAGGGTGTCCACGCAGCTTTGAGGAACAGACCAGTTCTCTGGCTTGGGAAGCTTGAGGCCGGTGTTGGGCACCGGACAAACAAGAGAGAGGTTATCGTTACTGCACACATATATGCTGCCGGTAGCGCAGCTTACGCCAGGGTTGGTAGGAATCGTGCAGGCACCCCCCGGTTCAAGCTGACCGCCCGCAACACAGTCATTGTCAACGCCGTCACCGCACAATTCCGGCGCGCCAAGATAGATCGTGTTGTTGCCGTCATTGCAGTCGAATGGAGTGCATACTCCGTCCCCATC
>CAYLZG010000009.1:0-2841 GCA_964387985.1 uncultured Anaerolineales bacterium
CTGGCGCTGCGCAACGACGTCGGCCAGCTCTGGGAGAACTACCTGATGGTCTAACGCCTCAAGGCCAACGAGGTTGCCGTCCGGCAGGCCAACACCTCCTTCTGGCACACGTATGATCGTAAGGAACTGGACTGGGTCGAGGAGCGGGCCGGCCGACTGTTCGGGTACGCGTTCAAGTGGCAGGGCCAGTTGCGTCCGGCCGCCCGGCAGGAGTTTATGACCGCGTATCCGAGCGCCGAGGTGATGACGATCACGCGTGAGAACTTAACCGACTTCATTAGGGCGCCGGTCGCATAGACGGCGCCACCCATTCCAGCAGCGTCAAGCGAGTGCTTCGCGGCAGGTCAGGTATTCACACTCGTGACATCCTCCGGCGTGAACAGGTGCACGTTCTCCTCGCCCAATCCGGCCTCTTCCACCTGGCCAACGTTGCGCGCAAAGAAAGCGTAGTGGACGTCCCACCGGGCCGTGTCCCCCCGCAGCCACAGCAGGCCCTTCTCCATCAGCGCGTGCAGATCGGCGGTCGTCACCGGCGTGCTGCGCCAGCGCGCCTCGCCGAAGATTACCCGATGATCCGCCCGATTGATACCAACGACATCCACCTGCGCGCCGCGCGTCCACCACGATCCCACCTCCTGCACGGGGAAGGGGATCTGGCCCCGGCCGGAGGCAACCAACAGATGTTGGCGCGCCAGGGCTTCCCATACCGGAGCGACGATGTACGGCAGGTTGTTGCGGATTTCGCTCAGCGTCTCGGCCTGGCGTTGGTTGATCTCCAACAGCGCCTGGTGGGGCGCAGCCCAACGGTGCCAGAAGCGCAGGAAGGGATCCAGGATGTGGTACGTGCCCATCCGGCCTTCGTCGCGCACCCGGTTGAGCGGCAGGCGGTGCTCCACCAGACCGTTCGTCACAAGATCGTTGAGATAGTGCTGGGCCGACGCCAGCGTCAGATTGGCCGCCGCCGCGATCTCCTGGCGCTGGTGATTGCCCGCAGCAATCGCCTCCAGGACGCGGCTGAAGGCGTCCACCTCGCCCTTTAGCTCCTCATGCAGCAACAGGCGCACCTCGCTAAACAGGTTCCCCGCCGGATCGAGGATCTCTCGCTCGATGTTGCGCACCAGAGAACGCCCCGTGTCGAGCGCCAGCAAGTTGCGCGGCATACCGCCCAGGACGGCGTAGGTCTCGATCAACTGCTCGGCGTCAAGCGCAGGCAAAAAGGCGCGCAAGTCAGACGGCTGCAGCGGCAGCAACTCGTAGGCCCAGGTGTGTCGCCGGTAAAGCGGCGCCGCGCCATCCAGGATCTCCCGCTGCATCACGCTATAGGTGGAGCCGGTCAGGCAAAGGAACAGATTCGTGTGTTGCAGCACAGTGTCCCAGGCGCGTTGGAGCAGCGTCGAGAAACCGGGCACGGAGTCGGCCAGGTAGGGATACTCGTCGATCACCACCACGAAACGCTTCGAAGCCCCGTCAGGGGTCCGCACGCGCCCCAGTTCCGCAAGAGCCAGCAGCGCGCTGTCCCAATCGGCGAAAGTACGCCCGGGTTCGCCCAGCGCAACTGCCAATTGCTGCCCGAATTCGTGCAGTAGCGCCTGGCTCGGCAGCCGCGCCGCAAAGAAATACAGGCGTGGCTTCTCGCGACACCACTCATAAATCAGGCTGCTCTTGCCGACGCGCCGGCGGCCGTAGAGGACCGCGAATTCTGCGCCCGGTCGCGCATAGCGACGTTCCAGGTAGCCCAACTCGCGTTGACGATTGCGAAACATAGGTCCTCCCGCACAAACCGTATCTTACTAAGATAGCCTGAAAAAGTGTATCATGCAGAGATACTTCTGTCAACCCTACCGTTCAGTAATATTATCATTTGGGATGTAAACAGTCGCGGCGGCCTGCGTCGACAGGCCGTGGAAAAACGCAGCTGTCGCATGGGAGAAGTAGCAAGGCTGTACCAGGACGCGGCCGATGAGGCGGAGATCGGGGTCTGAAAAGGCGTATTCCCAGCCTATTCCTCCAACCCATCGCCCGCGCGCGTCCTACCCGATCAACCCCCGCAGCACAGCCAGATTCTCCACATCCTCGTGCATATCCTCGCTCTTCTCGGTCTCGAGGATCTTCGGGACGTCGACCAGCCGCGGGTCGTTGAGGATGAAGCGGAACGCGTCCAGCCCCAGCTGGCCCGTCCCGATGTGGTCGTGGCGGTCGACGCGCGAGCCGAGCGGCTTCTTGGCGTCGTTGAAATGGAAGCACCGAAGCCGGTCGATCCCGCACAGCCGGTCGAACTCGGCCATCGTGGCCTCATACGCCTCGGCGGTGCGCAGATCGTAGCCCGCGGCAAACATGTGGCATGTATCCAGGCAGAAGGCCAGGCGCTCCGGCGCGTCTGTGCCCGCGAGCATCGCCTGCAGGTGCTCGAACCGCCAGCCCAACGCGGTGCCCTGGCCCGCGGTGCCCTCGACCAGGGTCAGCGTCTTGTAGCCCGGGGTGCGTGCGTGCGCGCGATTGATTCCCTCGACAATGCGTGCAATGCCCGCTTCGTCGCCGGTCCCCATGTGCGCGCCGGGATGAAACACAACCCCCAGCAGCCCAAGCTCCTCCGCGCGGGTCAGCTCGTCGACCAGCGCGTCGACCGATTTCTCCCACAGGTCGTCCTTGGGCGTTGCCAGGTTGAGCAGGTACGCAGCATGCGAGACGACCGGCGCGATGCCTGTCTCTGACTGCTTCTGGGCCCAGCGTTCGATCTCTTCAGGCGGGGTCGGCTTCTGCTGCCAGCGGTTCTGGTTCTTCGTGAAGATCTGCATCGTGTTGACGCCCACCGCGACCACGCGGTCGAAAGCGGTGCTCAAT
>CAYLZG010000009.1:2851-3670 GCA_964387985.1 uncultured Anaerolineales bacterium
CTGGCGCGAGATTAGTCGTCCCCTGCGGCCAGCGTGAAGTGCTCCACGCCCGCATGCTTGTCCTCGAATCTGCCCATCAGGAACAAGAGCGAGGACAGGCGATTCAGATACTTCAGCGTGATGTCGCCGCACAGCTGGCCCTCGTGGCTGAGCCGCGCGACCAGCCGCTCGGCGCGACGCACCACCGTCCTGCCGATCTCCAGGCACGCGCCGGGCTGGCTGTCGCCTGGCACGATGAACGCCTTGGGAAGCTCCACCAGGCTGTCGTATTCCTCGATGGTCGCCTCCAACCACGCCAGCCGCTCCTCAGCAAGCCACGGCTTGCACGGCGCGGTCTCGGGCTGGGTTGCCAGGTCGGCCATCATCCGGTACAGGTCGCGCTGCACGATCAGCAGCGTCCGGCGCACCTCGTCCGTCTGCGCCTGCGCGCGGGCCATGCCCAGGAAGGCCGAGGCCTCATCGACGGTGCCGTACGCCTCCGGGCGCAGCGCGTACTTTGGGACACGCTCGCGGCCCAGCACTCCGGTGAAGCCATCGTCGCCCGTACCGATATGCCACGAAATAGGTGCCATCTACTTCACTCCAACGCCGTAATCATAAACGAGCTTGCCGCCCAGCCAGCCCTCCATCAGAACCAGAAGGACGATCGCGACCAGCAGGGCCAGGTAACCCCAGCGAGCACGGGTAGTCCACAGCTTCTTGTTGCGCAGCGGCCAATACAGGGCAAATCCCGAAGCGATCAGCAGCGCGATGCCTGCGGTGATGTGCTGGTTGATGATCGCGGTCACTGTGGGTTCCTGCGGCGCGCCGGCCTGGTCG
>CAYLZG010000009.1:3680-9800 GCA_964387985.1 uncultured Anaerolineales bacterium
CAGCCAGCCCAACAGCAGGCTCCACTGGCCGTAACCTGTAAAGCGCTCATGCCTGCGGAAAAGTCCGAGAACCAGGAACAGCACGCCCGCGAGGGACAGCGCGATCGGGAAGTGAACAACGCGCGGGTGGAGGGGGAGGATCGCCTCAAGCATGGAGCGCGCTCAGTCGGGGCCGCCGTAAGATGCGGACATCAGGCGCTCTGCAAAGTGCTTTCCCCGCGGAAGCCCGCCGGAACGCATCTCGTGCGCGACGATCGCATGGCGGTACATCACCCGCCGGTGCTCGGCCCGCCACGCCCCGCCCTGGCCTGGCTCACCTTCCCATGTCAGGATCGCGTACGCGGCACGGTGATCGCCATCCATCGGCAGGCCAGCACTCGCCACGTTGACCAACAGCCGGTCGCGCCAGGTGCGCGTGAAAGGGGTGTGCACATGACCGAAGGCGAGGACCTGCCATGACGGAGCCTGGCCGGACTCGAGCAGCAGCTCATCCAGCTCCGCATCCGGGACGCGGGGGTGGATGGCGCGCTCCAGGTCGTACGGGTTGGCGTGGACGATCAGCAGGTCATGACCCGGCCCGGCAGGGGGGGTGATGCGATGGCTGAACGGCAGCTTGCGCAGGTAAGCCACTCGTTCTTTCCCGAGTTGTTCGCGCATCCACGCCAGGTGAACGGAGAACCGGCTCGCCTCTTTGCCGTCGGGCGCATCATCAGGCTTCACGTTGAAAAACGCGTCCGTATTGCCCTGTATCACGGCTGCGCCCAGGCTCATCACGCGATCGACGACCTCGCGCGGCCTTGGTCCGGCCCAGACGAGGTCGCCGGCAACCACGACCTGGTCGAACGGTCCTGCGCTGTCCATATCAGCCAGCACCGCCTCTAGCGCAAGGAGGTTGCCATGGATATCCGACAGAATCGCGACGCGCATTCCTATTTCTTTACACGGCGAACGATGGCTGCGCCGAGCGCGTTCGGCCCGGCGTGGGCAGCGAAAGCTGGTCCGACCTCTGCAAGAATAACCTCAGAACGGCTGACGCCTGCAAGGCCGGCAATCCGATCTGCCAGGTCCCCGGCGGCTGCGCAGCCGCGCGTATAGACCGCCGCCATGTCCTGTACGGGCAGCCGCTCGCGCACCTCATCTTCCAGTCGCTGAAGCGCGCTGCGAGTCGAGCGAGCGATGGACACCAGGCGGAACTCGCCGTTGCACATCTCCAGCACGGGCTTGACCCTCAGCGTGCGCGCCACCCTGTCGACCAGCGGGATGATCCGGTCCAGCCGGCCCCCGCGGCGCACCCATTCCAGTGTATCTAGCACGAATATGATAGAGGTACGCTCGCGCAGGTTTTCGATCGTGCGCTGAATCAGGTCCGCGCTCTTGCCCGCGATGGCTTCCCTGGCTGCTGCCACCACCTGCAACCCCATGCCCAGGGAAAACGATCCGGTATCGATCACTCGCACCTTCTCCCCGAAGTCCTGGGCAGCCAGCCACGCAGCATTGTAGGTGCCGCTGTGTTTGCCGGGCAACGTCAGGCAAACGACCTCGTGGCCTGCATCGACCAGCTTCTGGAACGCTTTGTAGAAAGTGCCCGGAGGCGGAGAAGAGGTGCCGGGACCTTCGGGCAATAGTTCAGCCCGCTGCCAAAAATCGTCGTTGGTCAGGTCGTCGCTCGAGACCATGTCCTGCCCGAACCGAACAAAGACGGGCACGATCGTGATGGCATACTGATCCACCAGGGCAAGCGGCAGATCGCATCCGCTGTCGGCGACGATGCGCACGTTGGACATGACATCCTCCCTCTGAGGTACGCGTGAACTATGCGCCAATTATAGCACTGCGCGCAGTAAGCGCAATGACCGAAGGCCGTTCGAATAGCGTCGGAAGCTGAGATCGTGGCTGCCGCCGTTTGATTGCGGTTGTTAAATTGTGTTACAATCTTTATAAATCGACAGTGCAGCAGGCGGAGGCACCCCATGAGGCCCAAGATCGAAGATGCATGGTTCGGGAGCATTACTGTTGAAGGCGCTCGCTACGAGTACGACATCATCATTCGTCTCAGCGGCAAGGTGCGGCGGCGCAACAAGCAGCTCTCCAAGGCGGTCTACGGCACATCGCACGTCCTCAGCCTCGCGGAGATCGTCGAGCTGCACCGCAAGCGCGCCGATCGCATCATCATCGGCACAGGGTTCGAAGGCCAGGTGCATCTGTCACCCGAAGCCGCCGCCTTCCTCGATAAGAAGAAATGCCCCGCCGAACTCTATCCGACCCCCGAAGCCATCGAGAAATGGAATAAGGCAGAAGGCCTGATCATCGGCCTTTTCCACATCACCTGCTGATCGGGAGCATCGATGCCTGCTGCGATCATCGTTCATGGTGGGGCCTGGGACATCCCCACGGAGCTGCATGCGGACCATCTCTCAGGCTGCCGCGCGGCCGCAGAGGCGGGCTGGGAGCTATTGAGGCGCGGGGGGACGGCAGTGGATGCCGTCGAAGCCGCGGTGCGCATCCTGGAGGATCTCCCCGTATTCGATGCAGGCCGTGGCTCGCACCTGAACGCAGACGGCGTGGTCGAGCTGGACGCCGGCATGATGGACGGGAAGACGCTCATGGCGGGCGCGGTGGCCTCTGTCAAGCGTATAGCGAATCCCATCAGCCTGGCACGCTGCGTGCTGCAAGAAAGCCCGCACGTATTTCTCGTGGGCGAGGGTGCTGAGCGTTTCGCTCAGGCGGCCGGCCTGCCCCTGTGCGACCCGGAAGCGCTCATCGTGCCCCGCGAGCGTGAGCTCTGGAACCGCAGGCGCGCGGAGACGGAGCCCCAGCCGCCCGCTGCGCTCTTCCACAGCGAGCCGGCTGACACGGTGGGCGCAGTGGCGCTGGACGCGGACGGAAATCTTGCGGTGGCGAACTCGACCGGCGGCACTTTCTACAAACACCCCGGCCGTGTGGGCGATACGCCGATCATCGGCTGCGGCCTCTACGCGGATAACGCTCTCGGCGCAGCCGCGTGCACCGGTTGGGGCGAGCAGATCATGAAGACCGTGCTCGCAAAAACAACCGTGGATCACATTGCGCTTCTGGGCAGTGCGCGCGACGCTGCCCACGTAGCCATCGCCTACTTCGAACACCGCATCGGGGGCCTGGGCGGCGTCATCTGCATCTCGCCCGGCGGCCAAATCGGCTTTGCCCACAGCACCCCCTACCTGGCCCACGCCTATCGAAGCGATGAGATGACCGAGGTGGTCGCGTCGTTGACCGCGGGTTAGTTCTCATGCAACGTCATTGGCCGGCCCTGGCAATCACCCCAATCCCATTGTGCCTGCTGCTGCGAAGGAATCAGGTGCGCTCATGACAGAGAAACGCATGCGCGTGATCGTGCGGGGAAGTGTTCAGGGAGTCGGATTCCGCGCGAGCTGCCAGCGGGAAGCCACCGCAGTTGGGGTCCGCGGCTGGGTGCAGAACCAGTGGGATGGCACGGTCGAGGCCCTGTTCGAGGGACCGGAAGAGGCGGTCGACCACATGATCCGGTGGTGCCACCGCGGGCCGCGCTGGGCCGACGTCGAGGAAGTGGAGATGCACTTCACCGACGAGCCGGCCCCTGCCAGCCCGTTCAGGATGCGTTGAGCGACGCCGCGGCCATCATCTCATCCATCCGGGCGTACGCACGGCGCAGGTGGGGGATGACGATCGAGCCGCCGACGATCAGCGCGACCGCGAACGCCTCCTCAAACTCGGCGACAGTCACGCCGGCCTCAACACACTGAATCACGTGGTACGTGATACAATCGTCGCAGCGCAATACCAGCGATGCGACGAGGCCGAGCAATTCCTTGGTCTTTGCCGGCAGCGCGCCATCTTCATATGCCTCGCCGTCGAGGCGGAAGAAGCGCTTGATGACCCGGTCATCGCCCGACAGGATGCGTTCATTGGCTTGCAAGCGTTCGGCCTGGAATTCAGCCAGCGTCTTGGTCATGGACATCTCCTTACGATAATGAGCACGAGTATATCATGAGTCTGATTCTGGCTATCGAAACCTCCTGCGACGAGACCGCAGCCGCGGTCATCGAGGACGGTCACATCATCCGGTCCAACGTCGTTGCATCACAGATCGATATTCACCGCGCTTACGGTGGCGTCTTCCCCGAGATCGCCTCCCGCCAGCATGTGTTCGACATCGTGCCCGTCATCCGGGCCGCCATGCATGAGGCCGGATTCTCGTGGGAGGACCTCGACGCTCTGGCCGTCACGCGCGGACCAGGCCTTGCCGGCTCGCTGCTGGTCGGCGCCAACACCGCCAAGGCCCTTGCCTGGGGCCGCGGGCTGCCGGTCGTTGCGGTCAACCACCTCGAAGGGCATCTTTATTCCAACTGGCTGGATGAGGGCGGCAAGATCGTTCCATCAGCCATCACTCGCCCCAGTCCTCCGGAGCTGGATGCAGCCGGCGAGGCCTTTCCGCTGCTTGTTCTCATCGTCTCCGGCGGCCACACCGAGCTGATCGTGATGACCGGGCACGGGGAATACCGGCGGCTCGGCGCCACGCTCGACGACGCGGCCGGCGAGGCCTTCGACAAGGTTGCGCGGCTCATCGGGCTCGGCTATCCGGGCGGACCGGCCATCCAGGCTGCAGCCGAGGGCGGCGATCCCCTGGCGTTCGCATTCCCGCGCGGACTGACCAACTACGCGATCCAGCCCGAGCACCGCTACAATTTCAGTTTCAGCGGGCTCAAGACCGCGGTCCTCCGCCAGGTGCGCGATCTGGGCGAAGGGCCCTTGCCCGTCGCCGATCTGGCGGCCAGCTTCCAGGCAGCCGTGGTCGATGTACTCATCAGCAAGACCGCGCATGCAGCGCAGGCGCTGGGCGTAAGACGCATCTGTGTGTGCGGCGGTGTGGCCGCAAACAAAGTCCTACGCGAATCGGTGGCCACGCGCCTGCCGGTGCCGGCGTCGATCCCGCCCTTCTTCCTCTGCACGGATAACGCAGCGATGATCGGTTCTGCAGCGCACTATCGCCTGTTGACCGGTGGGGCCTCCGCGCTGGACTTTGACGTCGAGCCGGACCTGGCCCTCGAAATGCGAGATTGATGCAAAGGTGATGAGATGCCACACCCGCTGGAGACGGAACGCCTGATCCTGCGTCCATATGTCGAAGAAGACATTGCGCCGGCAGTCCGTCTTTTCGAGAGCGACCCAGCGGTATACCGGTACGATCCGGGGTTCGCACGTGCGCCCGAACAACGCGCGGCCATCATTCGCCGGCTGATGGCCGACAACCAGGAGGACGGAGAAGGTACGCTGGCCGTCAGGCTGAAGGACACGGGCGAGTTCATCGGGCAGGCCGGGCTGCAGTTATTCGTTCTCCGCTGGTCACCCTTCGCAACGCCCGAGGTCGAGCTTTACTACAAATTCGGCCTGGCCTATTGGTCCATGGGATATGCCCAGGAGGCATGCCGCAGCCTGGTTCGTTTCGCGTTCGAAGAGATTCGCCTGTTGCGCCTGGTCACGATCACGCACCCCGACAACCGGCGGTCGGTCAAGCTGCTAGAGCGGCTCGGCTTTGTCATTGGCCCTGCGCCCCGCGCATGGAACCCTCACGTGCTCGGCATCCTGACCAACCCTGCAGTTGGTCGTGCGGAATAGCCTGCTCTCACTGCCGCAGGTTGTGACGCCAGACGTCGATGCGCTTCCGCAGCCGCCCCCGCCAGTCATCCTTGCCCACCGGACCCATTGCCCAGTTGTAGGCATGGCGCTCGCTCCTAATCACCCAGGAACGAAGCCCAGCGAACACGAATCCAAGCCGTGCCAGCAGCCTGCCGAACCAGGTCTTCGTGGTCGGCGGCGGTGGCGCACCCCACTCCACCGCGGCAGCAGCCCAGGTCAGGCCAGCTCCAAAGCCGACAAGGACGACTTTGTCGCCCTCGTGCACCCTGCCTGCTGTAACCGCTTCGGCTAAAGCGATGGGAATGGACGCAGCCGAGGTATTGCCATACCGGTCGAGATTGACGAAGAACTTGTCCATGGGCAGGCTGAGCCGCTTCGCAGCCGATTCGATGATGCGCGTGTTGGCCTGGTGAGGAACGAACAGTGAGACCTCTTCGAGCTCCCTGCCCGCCTTGCGCGTTACGTTTT
>CAYLZG010000009.1:9810-61772 GCA_964387985.1 uncultured Anaerolineales bacterium
GACCGTGGTGGCGAACCGGTACACCTCCCGGCCGTTCATCTTGATGAAGTGCCCGCCGTTGCTCACGGTCTCCAGGCTTGCCGGCTGGCGGCTGCCCCCCGCGGGGAGAATCAGGAGGTCACCGCCCGAGCCGTCGCTGCCCAACTCAGTTGCGAGTACGCCGCATCGCGCATCGCTGGCGCTGACAACCACCGCGCCTGCGCCATCGCCGAAGAGCACGCACGTGTTACGATCGGTCCAGTCGGTGATGCGGGACAGCGTCTCCGCACCGATGAGGAGCACGTGCTCTGCCGTGCCGCTGCGAACCGCAGCAGTCCCCATCGTCAGGGCGTAAATGAAGCCCGAACAGCCCGCGCTCAGATCGAAGGCGCCTGCCGACGCCGCCCCGAGCGCATCCTGGACCAGGCTTGCCGTGGAGGGAAACACGTACTCCGGCGTGGCAGTTGCAACGATGATCAGATCCAGCTGCGAGGCTCGCAGTCCGGCCTTCAGGAGTGCGTCACGTCCCGCGCGCGCGGCCAGGACCGCGGTTGTCTCACGTTCGCCGGCCACCACATGGCGCTCCTTGATGCCCGTGTGGGAGACGATCCAATCGTCCGTTGTGTCTACAGCACGCGCCAAGGCCTCGTTGGTCAGCACCTTCTCGGGGACACAGCTGGCCCATCCCGTGATCTGTGCGTACCGCGGCGGATGGCTCGTGCCGGCCCCGTTCGCAACCGTCATGCGACCCGCCTCAAAACGACCGTACCGTTGTGCCCGCCAAAGCCGAACGAATTCGACATGGCCACGTCGACCGTCTTGCCCCGCGCGTGATTGGGCACGTAGTCGAGGTCGCACATGGGATCCGGTGTTTCGTAGTTGATGGTTGGCGGCAGGATGCTATCGCGCATGGCCAGGAGACAGAAAGCTGCTTCGATGGCGCCGGCCGCGCCCATCAGGTGCCCGGTCATGCTCTTGGTCGAGCTGATCGCCACACGGTACGCATCGGCGCCGAACACCGCCTTGATCGCGCGCGTCTCCCCGGCATCATTCAGGGGTGTGCTGGTGCCGTGTGCGTTGATGTAGTCGACCTGTGACGGATGGATGCCGGCATCTTCGAGGGCCATCTGCATGCACTCCGCAGCGCCCACCCCATCCTCCGCCGGTGCGGTGATATGATAAGCATCCGCGGTGATGCCATATCCGACAAGCTCGCCGTAGATGTGAGCCCCGCGAGCCTGCGCTCGATCCAGCCGCTCCAGCACGACGATCCCGGCTCCTTCACCGACCACAAAACCATCCCGGTCCCTGTCGAATGGCCGGCTGGCGCGTTCCGGCTCATCGTTGCGGCTGCTGAGCGCCTGCATGTTCTCGAATCCTGCCACGGCCATTTCTACGACCGCTGCCTCAGACCCGCCCGCGATCATCAGATCTGCATGGCCCCGGCGGATCATCTCCGCGGCTTCTCCAAGAGCATGCGTGCCCGTTGCGCAGGCAGTTGATACGGCCAGGTTCGGCCCCCGCGCGCCGATCATGATGCTGATATGGGCCGAGGCGCTGTTCAGCATCAGTGCGGGCACGGCAAAGGGACTGACGCGGCGCGGGCCGCGCTCCACGATAACCATCTGGTTCTCCAACAGCGCATGAACGCCGCCGATGCCTGAACCCACTACGACCCCAACGCGCTGCGGACCCCATTCTTCCATCTTGAACTGCGCATCCGCCAGCGCTTCCTGGGTGGCCGCAACGGCAAAGTGCAGGAATCGATCCATTCGACGCGCGGTCGGTTTGTCCATGTAGCGGGTCGGGTCGAAGTCCTTCACTTCGGCGGCGATATGGGTCTTGAATGCGGAATGGTCGAACTGGGTCAACGGTCCTACGCCCGAGCGGCCGGCCAGAAGTGCGGCCCAAGTGGTGGGAACATCGTTGCCGACCGGGGTCACGAGGCCCAGGCCGGTGGCAACCACGCGCTGGGAATCTGGTCGAGTCAAAGGAACCTCCTGAACAACGGCTGCTCAATTTGGAGGAGAAGTGCTTCCTCGCAGCAGCCAATGCAATTAACACGACAGGCAAAAAAAGGACGCGGCCACTAACATTTGCGCCGTGGACCTCTTTGCCGTACCATAGGTTGCGATGTTCTATCGCGAGGTGATCTGATGAAGATCGTCAAAGCCGTAATCACTGCAGCCGGTCCCCGGCAGCGCACCCTGCCCCTGCAAACGGTGGTTGACCGTGACGGAGTGCAGAAATCGGTGCTGCGCATCGTGCTCGAAGAGGCCCAGCGAGCAGGCGTAGAGGATATTTGCGTTGTTGTCAGTCCCGAGGATGAGATGCCCTATGCCAGGGCAGCGGGCAACACTGCCGCGCGCCTGACCTTCGTGACGCAACCTGAACCCCGGGGGTACGGCGACGCCATCCTCTGTGCGCGGCCGTTCACCGGCGACGAGCCCTTCCTGCACCTCGTCGGCGATCATCTCTGGGTCAGCGCGGGACGCGAGGGTTGTGCGCAGCAGCTGGTAGAGGTTGCCGAGCAGGAAGAGTGCGCGGTCAGCGCGGTGCAGGCATCGCGCGAGACTCTTCTGCCCTACTTCGGCACGGTCGGCGGCAGGCGGCTGGCTGGCCGGCACGATCTCTATCTCGTCGAAGACGTCATGGAGAAGCCGACGCCGACCGAGGCCGAGCAGCGCCTGCTCGTGCCTGGGCTGCGAGCCGGACACTACCTTTGTTTCTTCGGTTTGCACGTCCTCACGCCGGGAGTCATGGAGATCCTGGCAGACCTGGTCGCCCAGGGCCGGGGCGCCGTGACGCTGTCCCAGGCGCTGGCCCTGCTGGCGGGGCGTGAACGTTACCTCGCATTGGAGCGACCCTGGTTCCGCTATGACGTGGGCGTGCAGTACGGTCTCCTCATAGCGCAACTGGCGCTGGCCCTCTCCGGCCGCGACCGCGACCTCGTGCTCACACAGCTTCTCGAACTGCTGGCGCACCGCGAGTTACGGGCTGGTCAGGAGGCAGCGTGACCGGGCGCCTCGTCTCGATCATCACATCCGCCGATCCCAATGTGCGCGACCAGTCCGTCGATGCATGGGCTCGCGCGGCCGGGCTCGAGGATCTGCTGCATGAGTGTGCGGACCTGGAAGCATTTCGCAAACAGAGCACGAACCTCTACGAGCGCGTTCGCGCCCTGTTCTTCCTGTATGACATTCACCGCTTCCACCTGCCGCAAAAGGCCGGCGTCAGGCAACTGGGGTTCGTACCCTTCGACGGCTACAGCTACCTGCTGAAGCGCCGGTTCGAGGAAGCCATCGAGATTTTTCTGCGCGCACAGAACACCCAGGGACCCAACCAATCCGTTTCCAGCGCTTTGGCCGCAGCGTACCATCGCCTGGGGTTCCAGACGCTTGCCGACCAGGTCCGCCACAGCGTGCGCTCGGTGCGCGGAAACCAGTGGATGTTCCGCATCGGCCATCCGGTCGATCAGCCGCTGCGCATCCGGCCCGAGCTTCTGGCGCGCGCGACCTCCGATGCGCCCTATCCCATCCTGCGCGAAACCACACCCGTGCGCATGGACCTGTCACACAGCGCGTGGAGCGACATTTTCTTCCTCGGCATGGACTTTCCCGAGGGCGCGCGCGTCCTCAATATCTCGATCGACCTGGCCGTGCGCGGCCGCGATGATGAGCCGCGCCCCCCGGTGGAAGCCTATCTTCGCGTCATTGACGAGCCGGTGTTGCGCCTTGCCAGTGTAGACCTGGCCGCGCGCGCGGACATCACCAGCCTGGCGGAGGTGTTCGATTTTGCGCGCGATTACCTCGGGCTGCTCAAGGCCGCGCTGATCGCCTCGGGCCTCGTCCCCCCCGGGGTAGAGGGCTCCGAAGAGCGCCTGTCCGAACTCCTTGCGCGCCTGGTGGGACAGGGCCGCGGCATCGAGTTGGTCAGCAATGTCAGAGGCATCCCCAAGGGATCTCGCCTGGCCGTTTCTACCAACCTGCTCGCCTGCCTGATCGCGTGTTGCATGCGCGCCACCGGTCAGGCTCGCTCTCTCACAGGGCAGCTGGCCGAGCACGAGCGCCGGCTGGTGGCTGCCCGGGCCATCCTGGGCGAGTGGCTGGCCGGGTCAGGTGGCGGCTGGCAGGATTCAGGCGGCGTCTGGCCGGGCGTCAAGTTGATCACGGGCGTGCTGTCCGGCGTTGATGATCCTGAATACGGCATCAGCAGGGGACGGCTCTTGCCCGGTCACCGGATCTTCGGCGTGGACGAAGTGCCGGGGGAAACCCGGCAGGCGCTACAGGACAGCCTGGTGCTCGTCCATGGGGGAATGGCACAGAACGTCGGTCCAATCCTGGAAATGGTGACCGAGAAATATTTGCTGCGATCCGAGGCTGAGTGGCTTGGACGCCAGGAGGCCTGCCGGATTCTCGATCAGGTCGTCGAGGCCCTGCAGGAGGGAGACGTCCGTCGCATCGGCGCGGTCACCACGCGGAACTTCGCCGGACCGCTCCAAACCATCATCCCTTGGGCCACGACCCTCTACACCGAACGCTTGATCGAACGGGTGCGGGCAGAATACGGCGAGCGTTTCTGGGGTTTCCTGATGCTGGGTGGCATGTCGGGCGGCGGAATGGGATTCATCTTTGATCCCTCGGTGCGCACAGCGGCCCAGGGACGTATGCAGGAAATCATGTCTCAGGCCAAGGCCGAGCTCGAACCGGCGCTGCCGTTCGCCATGGAACCGGTTGTCTACGATTTTGCCGTCAACGAGCGCGGCACTTGGGCCGACATGCTGGATGGAAGCATCGAGCCCGGCACGACGCAGCGCCTTCTGCCGCTCATGCCGCCGGGCTACTATGCCATGGTCGTGCCTGACCTGGTGCGACTCGATCTGCGGCAACTGCCTGTCTCCCGGCGCGCGGAGCTCGGCCTTTTCGCTTCGGCTGCGCGCACCTCTCCTGCGCTCACCGGGATGGTGCACACGGTCTTCGACCGGCTTCTGCCATCCTCAGCCCGATCGAATGCCCAGGACAATGCCCGAACACTTAATGCGATGCTTGCCGAGCATGGGTTTGACCCGGTGCAGCACGACCAGATCCGGTCGGACCTGCGAGCGGGTCGCCTGGGCCTGGCGCAAAACCGGCTGCCTGCCAACAGCGATATCAGAGACATCGTACGAGGCGATGTGTTCGACGCGAGCGAGAGCCTGGAGGCCCTGGCACAGTACCGCCCAGACGGCCTGGAGGCGTTGCGCTCGGGTGCGGTTGCGGTGGTGAGCCTGGCCGGCGGCGTGGGCACCCGCTGGACGCAGGGTGCAGGCGTGGTCAAGGCCTTGCATCCGTTCTGCCGGCTCGGCGGGCAGCATCGCTCGTTCATCGAAGTTCATCTGGCGAAAAGCCGGCGCATCGGAAGGATGGCAGGTGCGCGCCTGCAGCACATCATCACGACCAGCTACCTGCCGCACGACCGGATTGCCGCATACCTGTCCCGAGAGGACAACTACGGCTATGGCAGCCATGTCCATCTGTCGCCGGGCCGGGCCATCGGCCTGCGCCTGGTTCCCATGGCTCGCGATCTGCGCTTCGCCTGGGAAGAGATGCCCCAGCAACTGCTGGACGAGCAGGCGCAGAAAGTTCGCGAGAGCCTGCATGCGGCACTGATTTCCTGGGCGCAAGGGATGGGCGAGGGCAGCGACTACACGGACAACCTGCCGCAGCAGTGTCTCCATCCGGTGGGCCACTGGTACGAAGTGCCGAATATGCTCAAGAACGGGTTGCTGGCCCGCTTGTTGGAGGCGCAGCCAGGTCTGCACTACCTGATGGTCCACAACATCGACGCACTGGGCACAGACGTCGATCCGGCGGTGTTGGGATGGGTCATGCACAGCGGAGGCGCATTCACGGCCGAAGTGATCACGCGCAGCATCGAAGACCGCGGAGGAGGCCTGGCGCGCGTCGATGGACGCCTGCGACTGCTCGAGGGGCTGGCAATGCCGCGCGAAGAGGATGAGTTCAGCCTCTCCTACTACAACTCAAACACGAGCTGGCTGCACATCGACCGGGTGCTGGACATCTTCGGGCTCACACGCGAAATGGTCCTTGCCGCCAACGCAGGCGACGGCGCCGCGGAAGGCAGGATCACTGCGGGCATCCGTCACGTTGCAGCGCGGATGCCCACCTACATCACCCTGAAGGATGTGAAGAAGCGTTGGGGGCACGGGCAGGAGGACGTCTTCCCGGTTGCCCAGTTCGAAAAACTGTGGGGCGACATGACAGCCCTGCCAGAACTGGCGTGTCGCTTCCTCGCCGTGCCACGGATGCGGGGCCAAAACCTGAAGGATCAGGCACAACTCGACGGTTGGCTGCGCGATGGGTCAGCGGCCTATGTGGAGGCGCTCTGCGAGTGGCAATGAGAACAGATTACATGATGGAGAAATGAACAAAGATGTTCATACTTCTTACGGGACAGGGTGGCCATGGCAAGACCACGGCCTGTTGGAAAGCGCTGCCCGGCCTGCGCAGCAGTGGGATCAAGCTGGCCGGGTTCATCTCACCGCCCTTGCTCGACGCCGAAGGCCATAAAACCGGCATCGAGATGTTGGATCTTGCTACGGGCGAGCATCATACCTTCGCGCGCATCGTCGGGCGCGATGAGGGCGCCGACATCGGGATCTACCGGGTGGAGACGGATGCCATCGACTGGGCGCGCGGTGTCCTGGCGAAGGCACTGCTCTCGGACATGGATCTGCTGGTCATCGACGAAATCGGGCCATTGGAGCTGCATCGCGGGGGCGGCTTCGCGTTTGCGATCGAGCCACTGTCCGACCACGAGCGCATCCCAAACGCGATCGTCATCGTACGTCAGGAACTGGTAAACGAGCTGGCCGAGCGAATCGGCCGTCCCGATATGGTCCGTGTCATCGTCACCGTGGACAACCGCGGCCAGGCTCCTGCGCAGCTTGTGAAGCTGGTGCAGGAGGCACATCGCACCGCGAACGGCTCGCCACAGGAGTGAACCATGCAAAACATCACCCCCTCCGAGAAATACGGCATTGCCGCGGCGCTTGGGCTGATCGTGATGACCATGCTCAATAACGCGCTCTTGATGCTGGTGCTGTCCGTCGTCGGGCTGATCGCCGGCTTCTGGGTCATGCGGCAGGGCGAGGTGCGCAGGGTGGCCTTCGTTGCCTTTGCGGCTCTTGCGCTCGCTGCCGTCTTCGCCGTGATTGGCCTGGTTCGCGCATCGTGACCGCGCATACCGGTCGTGTGCGCGGGCCAGGTTAGCATCTCATCTGAAGCGAGGGCTGAATGAACGAGGGCGAATCTTCTGGCCAGGGACAAACCCATCCCGCGATCATCGTCATCTTCGGCGCCAGCGGTGACCTGACGCAGCGCAAGCTCGTTCCTTCACTCTACACGCTGTATGTTGAAGGCCAACTCGGCGATCAGTTCGCGGTCGTCGGTGTGGCTCGCAGCGAGTTGGGTGCGGGCGATTCCGAAGATGGCAACGCAGGATTTCGCGACCACCTGCGCACATCGAGCCTCAAGAACGCGCGCGTCGGCGGTGCTGAACCGGCCCGGTGGGACGCATTCGCCCAGCACCTCTACTACTGTCGCGGCGAGTACAATGATCCGGAGACCTACGTCCGGCTCACGGAACTGCTGGACAATCTTGACGGCGAGCACGGCACCCGGGGCAACCGGCTCTATTATCTCGCCATGCCGCCGCAGCTTTACCCGGTCGTGGTCGAACAGCTCGGTCACGCAGGGCTGAATCGTGGCCGCGGGTTTGCGCGCATCATCATCGAAAAGCCCTTCGGGCACGATCTGCCAAGCGCGCAGGACCTGAACCGGCAGGTCCACGAGGTGTTCGACGAGAGCCAGGTCTACCGCATCGATCACTACCTGGGCAAGGAAACGGTCCAGAACATCCTCGCCTTCCGGTTTGCCAACGCGATCTGGGAGCCACTGTGGAATCGCAACTACGTCGATCACGTACAGATCACCGCATCCGAAACGGTAGGCATCGAGGGGCGAGCGGGCTACTATGAAGGTGCGGGCGTATTGCGCGATGTGTTCCAGAACCACCTCCTTCAGCTCTTGACTCTTGTATGCCTGGAACCTCCCGCAGCATTCAACGCCAAATTCCTCCGAGACGAAAAGGTGAAGATCCTGCAGGCTGTGCGCTCCATGAAGCCGGAAGATGTGGTTCACAGCACGGTGAGGGGCCAGTATCGGACCTACCGGGACGAAGCGGGCGTTGGCCGCGGGTCGACAACTGCCACGTTTGGCGCGCTCAGTCTCTTCGTCGATAACTGGCGCTGGCAGGGTGTCCCCTTCTACCTGCGCTCCGGCAAACTGCTGCCTGCCAAGGTGACCGAGATCACCGTGCAGTTCAAGGATGTTCCCCACCGGTTGTTCCCGAACGCGCCGGCCGGCAATCCGCCGCAAAGCGGCCGGCACAGCGGCGCGCCACACGCGAACTTCCTCAGTCTTTGCATCCAGCCGGACGAGGGCGTCCACCTGCGCATCGAGACGAAATTGCCTGGGCAGGGAATGCAGATGCGATCGGTCGAGATGGAGTTTCATTTCGGAGACGAGTTCGGATCCGCAGCACTGCCCGATGCTTACGAACGGCTCCTTCTCGATGCGGTTGCGGGCGATGCGTCGTTGTTCGCTCGAGCCGACGAGATCGAGCTGAGCTGGCAGATAATCGACCCGATCCAGGCCGGCTGGGACCGGGGCATCAGCCCGGTCGCAGGCGCGTGGCAGACCATCAGCGCGCCGCCCCTGGAATTCTACGAACAGGGCACCTGGGGCCCGCTGGCCGCGGATCAGCTACTGGCACGCGCCGGGCGGCACTGGCGGCTTGGTTGTGCAGAAGATCCGGAACGGGCGGATCGCTGAGTGCCAGGACAAGAGC
This sequence comes from uncultured Anaerolineales bacterium, assembly GCA_964387985.1. Classification (GTDB taxonomy): domain Bacteria; phylum Chloroflexota; class Anaerolineae; order CG2-30-64-16; family CG2-30-64-16; genus JALOOB01. The sequence continues at coordinate 18,700 of CAYLZG010000009.1, forward strand.
TATGGAATTGATCGTACAGCCTGATATCGAGTCATTGGCGCAAGCAGCGGCCGCGCGCATCGTTACAGCGTCAGCGGCTGCGATCGCGGCTCGCGGGCGATTTACGATCGCGTTGGCGGGCGGCTCAACGCCGGCAGCCTTGTACCGGCTGCTGGCAGCGCCCTCGCATGTTGACCGGCTCGATTGGCGACACACGGAGATCTTCTTTGGTGACGAACGGTGTGTGCCGCCCGAGCACGAATGGAGCAATTACGGAATGGCCTTTCGCACCCTGTTGAGCCATGTGCCATTGCCGGCCGATCAGTGCCACCGTATGGAGGGCGAGCTGCCCCCTGCCGTAGCAGAATCCAACTATGCGCATACCATGGCATGCGCCTTCGATTCAAGGACGGCGCCCTGGCCCCAACTCGATATGATACTCCTCGGCATGGGCGAGGATGGCCACACCGCGTCCCTTTTCCCCGGCATGGAGGCCCTGGCGGAGGGCAGCAAGACGGTCGTTGCGACCGAAGTCCCGGCGTATGTGCGCCCTCAGGTGCCGCGCGTCACCCTGACATTGCCGGTGCTCAATGCCGGCCGCGAAGTGATGTTTCTCCTTGCAGGCCAGGGCAAGGCCGCAATAGTCAAGCGGGTGCTGGCGGAGACTTCTTCGGAAGGGGGCCAAGTGCAGTTGCTGCCGGCTGCACGAGTGCGGCCCGCACGGGTGCGGCCTGCGCCTGGCCGGCTCACATGGCTCCTGGATCGAGCAGCAGCGTCGCTGCTGGGGGAGGTTTGACGTATGGGCAAGCGCGGCGAGGGTTGGTTTCTGCTTCAGATGATCCTCTTTGGCGTCATCCTGGTTGCCCCAGCCATCAGCCCCGTGACCTTCCCACCGTGGCTGCAGGGATTGGGCGTCCTCTTGCTGGTGGCAGGCGGCGTGTTCGGCACGTGGGGGATGGTTGCGCTTGGCCGCAATCTGACGCCGTTTCCGAAGCCCATCGAAGGCGGTGAACTCGTGACCACCGGGCCGTACGCCCGCGTGCGCCATCCGATCTACACCGGCCTGATCCTGGGCACGCTCGGCTGGGCGTTGTTCCGCGCCAACCTGATCGGCGTAGCGCTGGCCGCCGCGCTGTTCATCTTTTTCGATCTGAAATCCCGGCGGGAAGAACGCTGGCTGGCTGAGGCTTACGCAGGTTACGCGGACTACCAACGACGCGTTCGCAAGCTGATCCCCTGGATATATTAGAAAGCGGGGCTGATGATCATCAGCCCCGCCCCCATTACATCCAGCCCTGCTGCTTCGCGAAGTTCGTCAAGAACGGCAGGTCCAGGCGCTTGCCGCTGTACGCCTGGAAAGCATAGTACAGCCCCAACGCGTGTGGCACGAGGAAGATGGGCCACAAGCAGATCGCACCGCAACCAGCCGTCACCGCAGTCAGAATGGTGAACACCACCCCTGCGATAGCTTCATATGCGATCCCAACCACGTAAAAAAGCAGCGATGTGACCGCATGATGGCGCTGGAACGGCCGGTCCTTGGTACTGGCCGACAACAACTGGATCACTGACACGATGGGCAGTTGCAGAATGACCATCGACAGCCAGGCCAGCGCTGCCATCAGCCGGTCATCGTCGGTCCCTTCGCGTACGGCCGCTCCGCTGCCCTTTGGCGGTTCCTGACCCGTAACGGGTGGGAGAACATCCGCTGCGGGCGGAACGAAGTCCGCTGCGGGCGGCTCAGCGACCGGCTCCAGGGGTTCGCCGGCCGGTTCCTGCGGCTCCCAGCCAGGTGTTTCAGTCAAAGCTGCTGCCACCGGTTCCTCGGGCGGCGGCGGCAGGAGCTCATCCTGCAGATCACGTAGTCCCTGGGTGACCGAATCTGCGGTTTCCTCTATCCTGTTCCCGAGCCGGTCCTCGAGTTCCTCAGGCGCCACCGGCACATCTTCCACCGGCCACGACTCGCGACCTTCTTCGGGTGCGGATTCTGACGGCATATCTTTGCGTTCCTGGTCAGACATCTTTCGTCTCCTTTGTATCTCTCTACGCAATTCGGGGAGTGAAGTTTCAGGGGGCCGCGGAGGTGGTCAATATGTCTGCTCGATCCGCTATGCAACCCGCCCAGAAGCGATACGTATAGTAAGCTGAGCAGAGTCATTGTGACGCAGACTCACTAAGGAGGGTTTGATTATGAATAACAGTCGCACGGGGGCCCTGGCGGTGGGCGCACTCCTGGTGGCTTTCGGAGTCCTGTTCCTGCTGCAGAACTTCGGCCTGTTTGGCGGAGCTGAAGACCTGGTCTTCCTGGTTTTGTTCGGTGCGGGAGGGCTGGCCTTCCTCTACGTATTTGCCACGAATCAGCAGCAGTGGTGGGCGGTGATTCCCGGTTTCGTGCTGCTGGGCCTGGGCGTGCTCATCGGCTTCGGCGACAAGCTCGGAGCCTGGGGCGGAGCGCTGTTCCTGGGCAGCATCGGCCTGGCCTTCTGGGTGATCTACTTCGTGCGGCGTGACTTCTGGTGGGCCGTCATTCCGGGAGGCGTTCTGACGACGTTGGCGGTTGTCGCTGCGTTGGGAGAGAGCCTGCAGGGCATGGCCACTGGCAGCATCTTCTTTCTCGGTCTCGCCTTGACATTCGCCCTGGTTTATCTTCTGCCAGTTGAAGAAGGCCGGCAGCGCTGGGCAGCCATCCCCGCGCTCGTGCTGGGCATCCTCGCTCTTCTGCTGGCCCTGTCGCAGGGCGGCCTCATCAACTATCTATGGGCGATCGGCCTCATTGCGGCCGGCGTGTATCTGCTCACCCGCAGCAAGATGTTTCAGCGCTGACACGCGCTATCTGAGGAGGAATTTGTGGACGAGCAACGGCATTATCGAGGGGGCTTCGTGTGGCCCATCATCCTGATCGGCGCAGGACTGGTCTTCCTGTTGAACAACCTGGGCATCATCGGTTGGAGCATCTGGGAGACTCTGCTGAGGCTCTGGCCGATCCTGCTGATCGCGGTCGGGCTGGATCTGCTGGTGGGGCGGCGTTTTCCCCTCGGCTCTGTGCTGCTGGCGCTTCTCCTGGTCGTCGTGCTGGTTCTCGCGGTCCAGGGGACGCTCAAAATGCCTGTCGCAGCCAATGCCGGGGTGGATCGCACCGAGACGATCAGCCAGGACCTGGGCAGCGAAGAGCGCGCTTCGGTCGATATCCAGTTCGGCACAGGCAATCTCAACATCACCGCGCTCGATGAAGGCAGCCGCCAGCTGATTCAGGGGACAGCCGAACTGAGCCGGGACGAACGCCTGAGCAACGACTTCCGCGCCAGCAGCGGCGTGGGCTATTACACCCTGAGGAGCCAGGGTTCCTGGTCATGGGGCACCACTGCCTTCACCGATGAAGGCAAGGATTGGAACCTGGGGCTGAATCGCGACATTCAACTCGATCTCGAAGTCGATGCGGGTGCAGGAAAATCGATGCTGGACCTGGGGCTTCTCAATCTGCGTCGCTTCAAGTTGGATGGTGGTATCGGCCAGGTGACGGTGAAGCTGCCGGTGTCCGGCCGGTACGACATGACGATCGATGGCGGCATCGGCCAGGTGATCCTGATGGTCCCTGAAGGGCTGGCAGCGCGCGTGCGCGTCGACGGCGGCCTCGGGGGCGTGAATGTGCAGGGCGACTTCCGCAAGCAAGGCGACGAATACATCACGGATGACTACAATACTGCGGAGAACCGCGCGACCCTCGATGTCAACGGCGGCATCGGGCAGATCGTCATCAAGGCGCTGAGCGAGTGACCTCTGGAGCCGCAAGCTCCTGCGTAACGCCGCGCAACAGCGCCTCAAGTTGCGCGGCGTGCTCTGTCAACGATTCCGGCTGGCGCACACCGCTCCGCAAATTGCCCAGCCTCCCAGGCGTGTCGACAAGGGACTGCAGCGCACCGCGCCAGCTTGAGACGTCGCCCGGCGGCAGGAGCAAGCCATCTACACCGTCCCTGACTCGGTCTGCGAGTGGACCCAGCCGAGAGACCAGCACAGGCGCACCAGCAACGAACGCTTCGGAGATGATGAACGAATAGGTCTCGTACCAAAGGGTGGGCACGGCGACGACGTCCACCTGGGCAAGCGTCTTCCATACATCCTCGCGATCTAGCCGGCCCAGAAAGCGCACATTCGGCGATGCAGTCTCTCGCAACACGCGGCTGTAGCCAGGATCTGCGCTCTCATCTCCCGCAACCCAGAGCTCCGCTTCACCATGCAGCCCGGCAAACGCCTCGATAAGAACGTGTACGCCCTTTTGCGCGGACAACCCGCCGATGTAGGCGACTCTGAGCACTCCCGAATCGCCGTGGTGTGTGATGTTGTCGGGGTATGCCAGCGCGGGCGGCAAGACCACGACCCGCTCCTCGGGGAAACCGCGGCGAACGTACCACGCAGCCACAAATGGGGTCGGTGCGAGGAGCCGCGCGGCGCGCCGTATGATTGCGTCGAGAAGGGCGTTTCTTCGCGCCATCAGTGGCGCCACCAATGGCAGCGCTGGCAGGCGCAGGAGTCCGCCAGACAATCGCGCGGCGGCCCCGGTGGAGGCGCCCGCGCGTGCCACCGCACAGCGCGCGCAGTTGAGGAAGGTCCGCGTGGGCCCGTCGCAGATCTGCTGGCTGTCGTTGGTCAAGAGCTGTGCGTTGGCACACCGCCACCAGAAGTCCCACAAAGTGATCACATAGGGAATACGCGCCCTCTGGAGCAGCTGCGCGATCGACACCGGCAGGCCCATCATATGCTGTATGTGAACGACATCGGGGCGGAAAGTCTCAATCACGGTCTCAAAAGCTCCGTGGAGAACGGCCTGGCGATGGCTCGCGAGGAAACGCTGGCCGGGCGACATGACGCCGGCACTCGCAGACCAAACAGCTGCGCCCTGTTCGTCGCGATACAGGAGACCCGGGTCGTCCCGATTCGAGCGGTGAAACACCCCAACAGTATGCCCGCGTGCGACCATAGCACGGGCAATCGCCTGCGTGTACAACTCCGTGCCGCCGACGCGCTCGGGCAGGTATTGGTGGACGAGGTTCAGGATGCGCATCGAGCTACCGTTTGGCCGCCAGGCTTTGATAAAGCTCATGGACAGGGGGATACTGGTGATCCCAGGTGAACTGCTCCAGCACTTTCTCTCGACCTGCACGCCCCATAGCCTTGCTCCGCTCAGGAATATCGAGCAGGTGGGAGATGCTCTCGGCTAGCTCATCGGTGGCCCCAAAAGGAACCAATATGCCGTCGACGCCATCGCGGATCACGTCGCATACACCCCAGGTACGCGCACCGATGACTGGTTTGCCATATAACCAGGCTTCCAGATAGACGATCCCGAAGGAATCGGTTCGCGATGGCATGACAAAGATATCCGCCGCGGCCAACAGGTCGCGCTTTTCACTGTCCTCGATCGGACCCAGCACATGCAGCCGGTGCCGGTCGTCCTCGGGCAGCACAGCCAGATATTGCCGGAAGGATTCCAGCGTGGCGCCAGCAAGCACGAGATGAACCTCGCGCCCCGAAAGCCAGAGGCGACGCATGGCCTCCACCAAGTGCATCGAACCCTTATCATACGTGAGCGTCGAAAGACAGGCCACGATCGGCGCCGTGAGCCCATGCCGGCTCCGGAACCTGGCGCCATCGCCTCCCAGTACATCCGCGGGGTTCACGCCAGGTCCGATCACCACCAGGCGCTCTTGAGAGACACCCTTGTTGAGATAGAAATGCTGTTCGCTGGGTGTCATAGCGACGACTGCGTTGCTGGCGCGACTCAGCGCCACCTGGTGACGCATGGTATAAAAACGGCTGAGGTTGTCCTCACCGGGACTCGCCCCCGCGCCCAGATGCGTCAGAGGGTGAACGACGAAGGGTACGCCATGTCGCCGGGCAAACCAAAGACCAGCCTCTACCAGGGTTTCAAAACAGATGGTTGTCGCGGCAACGACATCAAACTGATCACGAGTTGCGCGCAGCCATTGCCACAAAGCGGGGACCCAGGGAGTAAAACGGGCAAGCCTATGGTGTAACGTCAGGGGAACAACGCGGCTGCGCGAGCCCAGCCACAACAGGCGACGTAAGGCCGGATAGGTTATGTCCACCAGCGGCAGATGGCGCACCGGGAAACGCAAGATCCGCACTCCCCGGTGCTCCTCCTCGCTGCAGGCAACGCGCCGGCGTTTGGAGTTCCAGAAGAGCTCGATATCAAGGGCATCGGTCGTCGCAATCGTGACCTGATGTCCCGAGAGAACGAGTCGCTGTGAGATTTCCGCCAGGTAGGCCTCAGCCCCGCCGACGGCCGGCCAGTAACGTTGGCTGACGTGTAAAACGCGCACTACCTCATTATCGACGGAAGCAACGACTTGTAAAGCTGCCGGACCACGCGCACTTGCACTTCCACCGACCTGGCCGGATAGTTGCCCGTCGTATCGGTGATCGTCACTTTGGCAGAGTGAGTTCCCAGGGCCAACTGCCCTGCCGCGATTGTCATGGAGAACTTGCCGGGCGCGGCGCCGGTCGCCGGCTGCACGTTGAGCCACCCGGCGTCTGGCGAAGCACGCCAGCTTGCGCTGCCGAGATCGCTCGTCTGGACTTGTGCCGCAATGCTGCCGGTCATATCGCGTGTCAACAAGATATTGGCAGCCGTGGGAGCGATCACCAATTTCTTAGCGATACGGCCGTCTGCCAGAGCCAGCGCCACGGCCACGTCCTGGCCTGGCCACACCGGCGTGAGATGCTGACTCGGAGCTCGGGCCACGCCGCCCGTGTGGACCCCCCCTTCCCTGTCGAGGAGGTAAAAGCCCTTTCCATCTTCCGTGATCTCGAAGTCACGCGCCCAGTCCTCGCCCATGTGCAAAGCGTAGTTCCAATTGATCGCAGGTGCACCGCCAACATTCCAAACCCGCCCGTAGGCGTCCAGGATGTACGCTCCCTTGCCGGTCGGGGCCAATTCGATCTTCTTGGCAATGTCTTCCCCGAAGTAAGGCGTTCCTTCCAGGCCGGGCGCATTTCCTCCGGTATGGATGATGCCGTCGCCCAGCAGTAGATAGACGCCTTTCCCATCCTGAGTCAAGGCGCCGGATCGCACCACCGGCGAGCCGAAGGTCGGCGGCGCGGGCGAGATATCCAGTGCGCCATCGCTCTTGACCAGATGGCCCTGACTGTCCAGGATGTAGTAGATGGTCGATTGATCGTCCCGCATCAACAACTCGACCGCTCCGGGAACAAAGCCATGGCCGCCCGGAGCAGGCGCCGTGCCGCCTTGCCAAGTCCCACCTTGGGAATCCAACATCTCATAGCCCTGTTCATCCGAAGTGAGAACCAGGCCCCTAACCTCTGGCCAATTCCAGTAGTCTCGCGGCAGACTGAGTTGCGATGCCAGGCCGCCTGCGTAGACGCCTCCAACCCCGTCGGATGAAGCACGGCTAAGAACATAGTAAGAGGGCTCGTCGCCGATTTTGACCTGTTTCCAGACGCTCGACCCGGTGAACCGTCCTGAGCCATCAGCAATGCGCCACGAACTGACTTGGTAACCGACTGTGGAAGGAGCCTGGATTTGAAACTCAAACGTTTTCTGCTGGCCAGGTGCAACGGACTCTCCCGATGCCAGTGACACTCGCATGCCTGGAGCAAGTGTGTTGTCGGATGCGGCCGCCAGATGTATACCGGCCGCGGCTGTCCAGGCCTGCGTCCCCGAGTTGGCCATCGTCACGCGCACCGTCTTGAGTTCGCCTTCCGCCATGACATCCGGCAGCGTATGGTTGACAGGCCGGGCATCATACGCCTTCGCAGCGCTGTATATCGCGCGATGATCAGCACTCCGCCGGAACATAGGCCACTCGGCTGTGGCCGGTGATTTGCGTACCTCCCAAGCGTAAATCAGAGCGTTTCCGATCACCTTCGTAGAAGAGTCGTATACTGCGCCGCCGCGCACCACCTCCAGATACCCGTCCGCATCCAGATCCTGCACGACAGGTGTATTACCCAGACACCACGCGTTGAACATGTACATGCTGGGTTTGCCAGAACTGCCGCTGTTGCCCACGTGGGTCAGCAACTTACCGTCGCCATCAAACACGACAGTGTCACAGTAGTAATTTATGAAAATCTCAGACGCTGAATCGTCGTCGAAGTTCGCCAGCACGGGCGAAGCATGGTACACAGGGGAGACATTACCGAAGTTGTCATATACAGCCGCGGGCCAGCCCGGAAGTAATTGGCCGTTTGAGCCGAAGGCGTAGAGCTTGCCGTCGTCAGCGCCGACGACGACATCGGGACGGCCGTCAGCGTTAATGTCACCGATCGCTGGACTGCTCATCACGTAGCCGCCGGTGGCCGCGGGCCATCCAGGCAAATTGTTGCCGTGCGCATCCCATGCGTAGACAGCCTTTCCGCGATCCGGGTAGTAGTTCCCTGTACCAACCACAATGTCGAGGTTTCCATCTCCATTCAGATCCACAATCGCTGGGGACGAGGAGATGGTCTGATCTATGTGCTTCGGGAATCCCGGCTGACGGGAGCCATCTCCTTGAAGGACTTCCAGCAATCCGCCATCCGATGCGTCAACGCCGATAATGACTTCTGCGCAACCATCGTTGTCCAGATCTGCAATGGCCGGCGAAGACCAAACGGTGTTGTAGACAAAACGCGGCCAACCTTGCACAAGGCTCCCGTCGTGGTGCCATGCATAAACGCGCATGTCCCAGCCGCCGGCGACGATCTCCAAATCACCATCGCCGTCCAGGTCGCCGATAGCAGGACTGCTGTAAAATCCTTCGAGATAGCCGTCCGGGCCGCCCATGTTCGGGCCCATCTGGTCACTGCCAACCCTGGGCCAGCCAGGCCTGAGTCGACCCAGATGATCCAACACAACGATGCCACCATTATAGCCCAAGACGGAGGCAGGCGCCCCGACGGCGACCACCACTTCGGGCCAACCATCCCAGTCCAGGTCGGCGACCGCGGGCGCCGAGTCAATTCGACTCCCACCAGGCCGCGGCGCCATCGCGTTGATTGATGCAGTCGCATCAAAGACCCAAAGGACCGAACCATCTGATCGCAGTGCGTGAATCTTGCCGTCAATGCCGCCGATGATGATCTCCTGCTTGCCGTCCTTGTCCAGATCTGCCGTCGCAGGAGAAGCGTATTCTATTGCTGCTCCTGACAGCACACGCCCACCCTCGAATCCAGGCTGCATTGGCAAGGGAATGTACGGCTGAGCGCCCGCACTGAGCGGAATCAGTGCGACAACCACCAGGAATACCAGGCTTGTGATCAACCAGCGGTATAGGGACAAGCGCGATAAAACTATCGTGCTGTGCATTAAGCAACTCCGTTTGTGATTCTTGAATCCGGGTGCCCCATCTACTTGGGTAGCGGGAATCGCGAGAGGAAGACACCACCGACCGTGCTACATTTCACCACAGGTTGGCAAGGTTGTCACCTTCGCTGACATCGAGCCCGCCACCAAAAGGTGGTTGCGATGCCTGGCCGATTTACGACGGTGATGAAGGCCAGGCGAACACCCGGCCACTACCTGTCTGTGGTCTTTGTTTTCTTCTGCATAGTAGCTAACGGATGAAACCGAATGACGTTACGCATGCATGGTGGAGCTTGCTTTCGCAGATATTATCCTATGACATCAGCGGAGAAGCTAGCGTGCTCGTCTCAAGTGACCCAATACCAGTGTGTGAAGGCAATTGTCCACATGGCTAGCAGCAGGGTCGACACAATAACGATGCCGACGAACCGCCGTTCGCCACTTAGCCACTGGGCCCATGCGATGAAGACCGGGAAGACCGGCATGGCGTATCGGCCAATGTTGATCCATTGAGTGGCACCGACCACCAACATGGTAACTGCGAATAAACCTGCCCCCCATCCCTGGCGACGAAAAACCGAGAACACCGTCAAGCAAAACAGAATGCCCGTCAGCAAGTTCCAGACATAGCTCACAGGATAGTTGCCAGTCAACAGGTTCGGAACAGACCAGAACTGCTGCCAAGTGCTAGTCAGAACGTTGGCGCCTTGTTCGCTTAGCCACCAGCCTGGTGCGCGCTCCACCTCGAAGTACAGCCACGGATCCTCAAAGCGGACATAAAGATACGCGAAATACAGAAGTGGACCGACGACAGACAAGAGTATCCAGAGCACATCAGGACGAACTCTGCGCCACGAAAAGTGAATCTTCTCCAGATAGACAATAATAAGCACTGGAAACATCACCAACCCGGGGAGGCGCGTCGCCCCGGCAAGCATGCCGCAAAGCGCCGCTCCCCACCAGCACTCCTTGTCCGCAAAGAAGAAGGCACCGACAACGAACATGAAAAACACGGACTCAGAGTAAACCGCTCCATAGTAGAAGGCGAAAGGGTAGACCGAAAGCAGGACAACGGTGCGAAACGCCACACTTTCGTCAAAACGCTGCAGCACCAGAAAATATAGCAGAAGCAATGCGATAAGAAAAGCTACGTTGGAAATCAAGATGCCGGCCAAGTAAGTACTACCGATGAGACCGCCGAATAGGCGCATAGCCAGTGGATACAAAGGGAAGAAAACAATGTTCTGCTGGATGGCTTCCGGGGTCTCGATGTAACTGTAACCGTGCTGCGCGACGCCGTTGTACCAGCCAGAATCCCAACGCGCCCAGCCATCCAGGAACAAATTCTGGGGGAAAGATCGCCACTGGTTACCAGGTCCCCCAATTGAGGGATCGGGGTTCAGCGGCATGAGTGCCAGGCTGAGATACGCGACGAGAACCAATCCGGCACGGCTTGCCAGTCCTATGGCCAAAGGTGTGGCTGCGCGCGTCCAGAAATCCCGCCAGGGGGTTCGAAAGCGCAAGCAATCAGTATGTGCCGGTGGGAGTCGTGGCATGATCAATGACTCTCTTGACGAACGCCTTGTAGCGCTCCTCGACGACTGCGCGGCCGTCATTGCGGTGCACATATAGGCGACCATTGTTCGCCATCTGAGACCGTAGTTCGATATCGCCGAGCAGCAATTGGAGCGCCTCGGAGAAATCAAAGAAAAGCCTTCTTTGTGCGATACTCACGATCTCACGGTGATGGGCAGAAACACCGGCGACGAACCCCGATGCTCAAACCAAACAACGCACTCATCGACCATGTCCAGCTTCAATTGGTAACTTCCGGGTGCCGCTGGTGCGGTCAGCGTGATATCGGTCTTGGCCGTTTCACCCGGATGCACCGAGTTGCTGAGGTAACCTCGTCCATAGTCGTAGACAACTGCCAGCCCTTGCTCGTTCATAAGCTTAGCTCCCAGCGCCACAAATCCTCCTATTTCGACAGGCTTGTGCAGCCAGAAAGTGTCGCCGATGTTCTTAACGATCGCCTTGACGGTGAATTGACTCCCGGTTGCCACCTCTGCGGGGAAAGAAAGGACGGTGATCTCGGCCATGAGGATATTTGGCCGTCTGCTATCGGGGCCGCGCGTTTCCTTTTGTGCAATAATTACCGGATGGATCCTGATCGCATTGTGCACCATCTGCAGACTCTGCCACGCCAAAGTCGACTCCTCCGAAGGAGTCACCGCAATGTCTTGCGGCTGGTAATAATTCGGTGCGAACCGGCGAGCAACTCTCTTGAGCATGCTGAATCGATCCACCACCCTGGCAAGAGCCGATGTGGCAAGTCGAAACGGTCTTGGCAGCATAATCACCGCCCCATTTCGAACGGTCGAAGCACTTATGGAGTGCCACGCAGACCGATCGTACGTGGGTGGTGGAAAGATGTAAGGCTGCAGCGTGACATCGCGGAATCCGGCTTGAAGGCAGGCTTCGATCACCTCGTCCACAACGATGTCGCGCTCAAGCACGCCCAGCTCAGCCATTTCCGCACGTGACTGAGGATGTTGTGAATGGCCCATGCCAGGCTCGGAGAAGACCGCCCGGCCATCAGGTTTCAAAGCGCGGCAAATTTCGCTCAACGCGCGCGGAATGTCGGGCACATGGTGCAGTGCAGACAAGCAGATCACACCATCGACCGAGCCATCCGCTAAGGGGAGCCTTTCGAAATCGCCCACTGTTTGTTTGGCGCCCACCGGCAACCTGCGGCGCCCGATCTCAAGCATGTCGCGCGCGTAATCCAGCGATATCGTATCGACCAGCAGACGATTCAGCCAATCTGATACCCAACACGAACCAGCGCCCAAGTCCAGAACCAGATCTCCTGGCGCAGGATCGAGCGCCTGCACGGATACGGCGAAGTTGTATATCTCACCGAGAGAAAGCCGTACGTTGGTCATGCCGCGGCCAGCAAATGGCTGGCGCAGCAGCCACTCGCCTTCAATCTCTCCCGTGGATGAACTGCTCTTGCGTTGATAGGCTTCGCTTTCACGGGTTTTATCGTGTGATAGCAGTGCCGGCGTCTGCGAACTCATCTCAGGTCACCTCTGCAACTAATGCATCAGCAGCGCCGCCAGCACGGCGAGTTAGTTCGCCCCAGGCTGGCTGTAAGTGCGCGCGATGACTCTCTCGACGAACGCCTTGTAGCGCTCCTCGACGACTGCGCGGCCGTAATTGCGGTGCACATATATGCGACCATTGTTCGCCATCTGGGATCGCAATCTGATATCGCCGAGCAGCAACTGGAGCGCCTCAATGAATTCCGGTCCACTCTCATAGTACAGCCCGGCGCTGCTGCGCCCCACATGACCTTTCAGCACTTCCGATTGCCCGTTCACCAGGACCGGTGCGCCACAGAGCATGGCTTCCAGGGTCACGATGGAAAAGCTTTCAAAGGCAGATGGATTGACAAAGACCGTCGCCGCGGCCATAGCCCCCAACTTCTCTGCTTCTGATACATGTCCCAGGTAATGGATGTATCGGTCCCGCGGGATGCTCATCGCGCGGCTTCCGATTAGAACCAGGTGCAAATCCGGGAAGCGGCGCCGAGCCTGGCGGAAATACCGAAACAGATCACCGCAGCCCTTTGAAGGATCAATGCGTCCTGCATACAGGATAAAGGGCCAGCGAATGCGGTGCTTCCTTCTAAAGGCGGAGGCATCAGGCTCAGACGGCAGAGTAACGGGCATCCCGATGATGGTTTGCAGAGCGTCCTCTATCGGAAACGTACTCGAGACAAACTCCTGCTCCTCCGGAGTCAGGAATGCTATTGCCGCAAAGCGCTGAAACATAGAGCGGTAGAGCGGCAAGAAGATCATCGCCTCATCGTGGGCTGTCGGTATTAGCACGGTCTTGGCCGCGGGCACCTGTAGAGAGCCATGATAGGTCGTGGCATACAGATAGGTGAAAAAAAAGATCGCTTCATAATCACGATGATTGTGTGCCAGGTGCTCCAGGAGCGGCGTTGAATAGGGACCCTGGAACCGCAAAAGAGAAAGCTGCTGCTCGCGAGAAGGCCGGGCGATCAACGCGCGCATCAGGGTCTTATGGCGGTGGTAGGCCTGCAGGGGCAGGCCACCAAGTATCGAGCTCATCAGGCGATGAAAAGCCGCATCACGCTCGAAATCCACCCCAAATCGACGGACCGTCACACCATTGAGGATCGACTCTCCCGCAGGATATTCGTTACGCCAGGTAAGATAATCCTGCGCACAGGTTGTGATGACTTCGATGGGCCGGTGCACCGCCAGCATTTCGGCGACGCTCCGGCACAATGACTCGGCGCCACCGACAACCTCCTCCCCATAGCGATGCACAACCAATGCGACGGGACGGGGCGAATTCACAGAACCCCCAGTCTTTCCAAGGCGCCGCGCAAAGGCGCCTCTGCCTTTTCTCTTGTAAGCTGCGCCACGCGATGTTTGCCATGCGTCTTGAGAGTAGTGCGCAGGCCGCCGTCCGAAACAACGATCCGCAACAACTCGGCAATCTCAGGGATCTTCCACTCTCTGATCAGGATACCCGCATCTCCGAGCGTTTCCGGCACCGCAGCAGCCGCACGCGCAAGAATCGGCAAGTCAAAAGTCATGCTTTCGATCAGTGGCACCCCGAAGCCTTCATGGCAGCTTGCCGACAGGAACACGTCGCTATTCTCATAATATGTCCGCAGATCCCCCCGGCTGACGCGATCGGTCACCGTGACCACTTCATTCAGATCCAGGCGGCTGATCAACTCGGCAACATACTTCACATAAGTGCGGAATGACCGGTTCCCTACGAGCCACAGATGCACCGATGGATCGATGTAGCGATGGTAAGCATAGGCTACCTTGATCAAGTCATCACACCGCTTGTTTGGCGCCAGGCGGCCCACTGACAGCAGATTCACCCGGGCAGTGGTCCGAAGCTGACGCGCAAGCTCCCCGTTCACCGGCGCTTCGGCAAGATTCACCAGGTCCAGCGAAACAGGGCGGACGAAGGCCCGCTCGGCAGGGACGCCTGCCGCGATCAAGTCGCGCAAGTTGTACTCCGAAACCGCAAGGGCAATGTCACAGTCGCTGAGCGCTGCTAATGAGGCTCGTCCAAGCCGGCAAAGGGTTGCGAGGTGGGGGTCAAAGTCCTGGAAATACTCTGGCGGAGTAATGTTGTGATAGATGACGACTTTCCGGTTGTGAGAACGGCGGTATTGCTGCAAGTTGTCGCTGTAGATGGAATAGTGGTAGAGCAGAACGTCTTCCCGATCGGCCAGATACGGTTCGTACGCGCTGGTTGGCCGGCTGACGCCCCCCAACCGGGATTCGGCACTCTCAGCATAAATGGTCGCGTTCAGTCCCCAGCTCTTCAGCAGTCGATCGATTTCGAGGACATCGTTCGTCACCGCGTCGCCATAAACCAGGTTGGCCGTCATCTGGTGGATACGCTGCGGGCTCATGGAACTCGTGCTCCCGCCGGTGTTGAGATGCCAATTCGCGCCAATACCGCGACCAGCTGAGCCTCAACCCGCGCGGGGGCAAAATCCCGTACGCGCCTGTTTTGGCCTTCGACGATCTGGCGCCGCAGCATCGGATCTGCCAATACAACTCCCAACACCTCGGCCAGGTATGGATAGTTGAGCGCGGTGAACTGCAAGCCCGCATCGCCCAGCGTATCGGGAACTGCGGTCGTGGCACGCGCCAGGATGGGCAGCTGGAAGTGCATGGCTTCGAGCAGCGGCACGCAGAAACCTTCATGTTTGCTAGTGCACAAGAAGGCATCGGCTGCCTCATAGCAGCTCTTCAATTCTGCAAGCGAAAGACGGTTGGTGAAGATCACCGCCCCCCGCAGTTGCAGCCGCTCGGTGAGAGCATCGAGCACCGCGTCATATGCAGGCAGAAAGCGAGCACCGGCTAGAATGAGCTTTGCACGGGGTGCAACGTACCGGCGATAGCTGGCAAAAACCTTAATTAGATCCTCATAGGCCTTGTTAGGCGCGACCTTGCCCACGAACAAGATATTGCCGTCGCCTGCAAGTTTCAACTCCCGATACAAGCTACCGGACCGCGAGCAGTTCCCAAAGTCCTCAACACCGAGAAACAATGGAAGGACCGCGGTTCTTTCTTCCCCAAAGCCTCGTTCGACAAGTTCCCTGCGATTATACTCGGAGACTCCCAAAGCAAGATCGCATTCTGCCAGCTCACCGAGCAGGTCACGGCCGCGCGCGCAGATCGACTCGTAAAAGGGATCGTAGGGGCGGTAGAACTCGGGCGGAGTAACATTATGATAAATGAGGATCTTGCGATGGCGTGTGCGTTGGAACAAGCGATAATTATCGCAGTATGCTGAGTAATGATAAATCAGAAGGTCTTCAGATCCCCCGGTCGCCGGGTCATATTCCCTGTCGCTGGCCGCCCTGCCCTTCGGCGCAGCGGTGATATCGGCTCCGTAGATGCGGGCGTCAAAACCCCATCTACGGAGCCGCCGGTCGATTTCCATCATGTGATTGGTGACTGCATCACCCACCGAGAGGACTGACCCCATCTGATGAACGATCACTCGCGGTCGCTCCGCGCATCCTGCAACGCCTCCACGCCCGGCTCACGCAGCGAACGCAGTTCGGCCTCAAGCTCCTCGCAGCGAGCCTGAAGGTCAGCCAGGCGACCGGCAAGCGCATGGTTAGACGCAACCGTATCGCTTAGGGCGCGGGCAACAAGGGCGTTGAAGCCGACCTGCTGGTCAAGGAGGGGCCGCACATACCATTTGGTGGACATCCAGTTCCATCCCCTGCGAACTGCAACGATAAGGGGACCGATCACCGGCGTGTGTGATGTGAAGGGAGCCTCCCGCACGAGCCAGCGTTCCTCCAACTCTGCCAACAAGTGCGCCCCATCCATAGAGCCGGGCTCGAGCGGCCCCGCAGCGCCCTTATCGAGCACCTGAAGGCGCACCTGATCTGCTATGGCATCGAGGTCTTCCTGATACGCCCCTTCTGCGCGCCGCTTGGCCACGTTGCGACGTACTTGCTCCATCAGCGCATCGACGTCGACCTGTGGATCTCGGACAATGAAGATGTCAGGGTCTTCTGCCGGCGCTTCTTGCGGATTTACCATTTGCCCATCCACAAGACAACTCCTCACTCTATTGTGCAGCGCGGGCCACGATGCGCGCCATGCTGAAACGCCAGATAAGGGGAACAACGGCGCTCGGCCGCCTGTCGTAGGTCCCTTCTAGCATATCCGTTTCCACAACGTATTCCTCAGGAGGCGCTAACGACAGCGTTTGGGCGGACCAGGAATGGCCCCCCTCTGTGTCAATCCAAAAGACGGAGCGCCCCGAATCCAGCCATGAACGGACTGTCATCTCCCAGAGCGGTCCGTCCAATTGCGCGGCATCTCGTACGATCAACACCTCGTGCCCGAACAAGAAACGCAGTGGCGTGCCGAGAAAGTCACCGACACCGACGGGCGCGGTGTCATTAAAAACGAGGACCGACGCGGCCGGCAAGCTGGCATCAACTCGTGCGATTTGCGACAATACACCCCGGTAGTCCACTTGCCTCACAAAGGCACGCGCAGACACAACTATAGCGGCTATCCAGGCGAGTGTCAACACAACAACGCTCCAGCGCCAACGTGCCGTGACCTTGCGATGGAGGATCATCAGCAAGTAAGTGGCAGTGACGATGAAGAACGGCGCCACCTGCGGCACGTAACGTCGCATCGCGTAGATCTGGTGCGGATTGGCGCTGATCTGCCACAGGAAGACGACCGAGAAGATGCCCCCGGCGATCACCAAGAATGCTGTCTTGCGGTTGATTTCCCGCACGATGAGACAGGCAGTTCCCGCGACGCTCAGGGCCAACCCAAGCGGCGACAGGTACCAGCCGAGCCGCACGAAGTTCTGTTGGTCCAGGGCCGGGATCTCACCGCCTCCATACCAGTAACTGAATAACCGGACTTCGGAGAGGTGCGGGCGTATGAAATACGCGAAGAGCGCCAGGACGACGACCAGCGCGGCGCAGACACGCAGGACGACCGGAACAAAATCAGCCACTGCCTGCCCGGTGCCCGCCCAAAAGCGACGCTTTTGGCGCGGCCAGACAGTCCAGGCAAGCCCGATCAACACACCGGCGGACAGAAATGACAGCAATCCAGGCAGCAGAAGACCTACGCCGACCTGGGTGATCAACGAGAAGTACGGCCGAGTGACCAACAGCCCGTGCAGCACCGAATGTAATGTGAGCAGGGTCAACGGAACGAAGAACCAGATCGAAGTCCGACGCCAGGATCGCATGACGGTGAACCAGATGACAAGAATCACGGGCAGCGCCAGCAAGACATAGGTGTCGATCCGAGTGAGAAAGACCTCGCCGAACGCCAGACCTGCCAGCAGCGCCCAGAGTCCGTCCGGCTCGCGTCGATCGAGCCATTGCGCCAACGCCCATGCGCCGGTCCAAAAGAAATACTGCGTCAGGACTTCGGCCGTCGGATAGCGCGCGAACCAGACCTGCAAGGCGGTGGCGGACAATGCCACCAGCGCCAACATGGCCGGCTGCCACCCCCAAAGCGCTCGCACGGTCATGTACACGGCCAGGCATCCCAGTATGCCCCACAGCGGCGTGATCAGCAGCTCGGCCGGCAGGTCCCCCAGCGCATATCCTACCGCCTGCCAGACAGGATGCAGGTGAAAAAACTGTGGTGTTATGAGATCCGCAGGACTGCCGGTGACATAGAATCCTGGCAGGATGTAATAGGGGGCGGCCTCGCCGGCAGGCATGGTGCGCAACAGCGCGGGCCGGAGACCTGGATCCAGCTGGCCGAGCAGCGGATCATGAATCAGGATGCCGCCCGTCTTGGCGATGTTAGCGCCCAGGCTTACGTACACGCCTGCGTCGGCGCCGCCGATGACAAACTCATGGGGCCGGAAGTAGACGACGCTGGCAGCCACCAACCACAGCCCCAGCCCGATCCATTCCCAGCGAGATTGTCTTGGAGCCATCACAACGGCGGGTTCTGTTCCCCTGCGCCGCACGAGCCAGATAATCAGCAGGATGCCCGTAGTCATGGCCCAAAGGACGGCCATCGCGAGGAGCGAGAAGCGGTTCAGTTCCGCAAGTAGAAGCGCGAACCACCCCAGCAGCATGACCCCCAACGTGATGGCGATGAACACGAACTCGACCGCGTCGGTCGCCAGGCGGCGCCACAAGCGCAGCGCTAACGCGCCCGGGACGCCCGCGCAAAACACGAGCAGGATCAGCGCCAGCGCCGGCGGCAGCATCACGCCCGGTTCCTCCCTGTGCAGCATCCCAAGACATGCTCGGCGAACGCCACGTAGGCGGCCGCAGCGCGCTCCGGAGAGTGCTGTTCCTGCGCGTAGGTTCGGGCCTGCTGTCCCATCTCCCTGCGCAAGCCAGGATCCCGCGCGAGTCGCAGCATGGCATCCACCAGGGCTTGATCATCTTGCGGCGCGACCTTGAGGCACACCGTGTCCGGTAGCTCGCGGTACCAGCCGTGATCGTTGACGATCAGGGGGCGGCCGGTCGCGAGGCCGCGCAGGGCAGTCGCAGAAGTCTCACCAACCGTCGGGTAACGCAGGTTAACGACCACATCAACCGTTGCCAGCCAGCTCAGGAAATCACTCAAACTGGGCGCAAAGCCGATGGAGGTGACTGCATCCGCGAGATCCAGGCGCGCCACCACTGCCGGCGCATCGACGTCATGTGACTGCCATTCACCCACGATCAGGTAGTGGGCATCAGGCACATGCCGGCGCACCTCCCTGAAGGCCAGCAGGACCCGCTCCAGCTCTTTGGTATGCGACACCAGGCCGAAGCTGCCGAAAATGACAGCTTCCCTGGGCAGATTGAGACGGTGGCGGAAGGAGGCAGCCTGGGCCAGGCCGATCGGGGCAGGCACGACCCCGATCTCCTGCCAGGGAACGCGCTGCCGGGCGAGGTCCCGAGCGTAACGACTGTGCACCAGCACTCCCAGCGCCACCTCAAGGTAGCGATCGTTGAGCGCCACCTCGAAGTGCGGCGGCTCACACATTCCCATCTCAACTTCGCGCGCCCAACTCAGGCCTCTGGCTCCGAGGGCATATGCCATCTCACGGCGGTAGAGAGCGGATTTGCCCCCCGCCAACGACTGCCCAGCACACAACTGGTGCAGGCCGAAGTCATGCAGGACCATGATGCCGGGGTAGCGCGCAAGACTGCGGGCAATTTCGACATGATACAGGCTGTTGCCCATGTGGTAGAACGCGAGGTCGTGCTCCCACCGCTGTGCGCCAAAGGCAGCGACGGGAAACGCCGGAAATGCAGCCAGGTCAGTCCCGTCCAACGCATCATACTGCTCAGAGAAAAGGGTAACCTCGGCCAGACGTCCCAGGTGCGGCAGGAGTTCTGCGCTGTAGTCGGCTATGCCAGTGCGGGCAGGGGGCAATGGGCTGAAGTGCGCGAGTCGCAGGTGGCGGCTCACAAGGCAGGTCCCTCAGGCCGCACCCCAGCCGTTGCGTCAGGAGGAGCGGCGGCCAGGTCATCCAGGCGGCGGTGCAGCTGGACCAACTGCACTGCCACTTCACCAAGGTCGTGGCTCTGCTCGTTTTTTTCGCGGTCTTGGGTAACAAGCCACTCGTGCAATGCCGCCACATCACGCCGCACATCCTGCAGGTCTGCCTGCAAGGCTGCGAACTGGTCCACGGACAGCTGGTTGAAACGCGTTTGCTGCTCCCGCATCGGCTGCACGTACCAGCGGGTTGCCACATTGTTCCAGGCAGTCCTGAAGGCTGCGACCAAGCGTCCCAATACCGGGGCGTGTGAGACAAACTCGTGCTCCGGCAGCACCGCAGACTCCCGCAGACCTGCCAGAGGATCTCCGGAATCTTCCCCCGCTGTCACGCTGCGTCTCCTGGAGAGTGTTCCCAACGACAAGGGATATAAATCACGCCATCCTGCAGCTCGTGTGCGCCAGGCACCACTGAGAACGTCGTCATCCGGTGCCAATGGTCGTACGGGTGCGTAACCAGGCTGTCGTAAACCGCAACGGTCAGATCATAGCGTCCATTGAGCAACGGCAAGGAATCGACGATGTAGTCAATATGGCCGCGACCCTGCACCACAGCCGGCCCGGCTGCGCTCCAGATTGTGTTTGGCCCGTTCAGGCGGTTTCCCAGCTCATCGTAGATCGAGACGCCAAAAGCAGGCGACTCGACGCGATGCAATGCATTGTACCAGACGCGCACTCGGAAATAGTCGCCGGTGTGGAAGATGAGGGTGGGCTGGCCGTCAGCGGCCAGCACCTCGGCCCGTTCGATTCGCACCTCACCCGATCCCCAATGCGGAGCTTGACCGGCGTTTGCCAATGCTGCGCCGTTCTCCGCGAAGCCCGCGAACTCGCCGTCGGCGTGATCGCGGCGGGCTTCTTCGTTCCACACGTTGGCCAGATACTTGGCCGTCACAACATCCGTCTTGCCATCTGCACAGATGCGGCCATCGTCGATCCAGATCGCTCTCCGGCAGATCTTTTGCACCGATGAAAGATCATGGGAGACCAGGATCACTGTGGCCCCTTGCCGCTGTATTTCCAGGATGCGCCGCAAACAGCGATCCTGGAAAGCCTGGTCACCCACCGCCAACACCTCGTCGACCAGCAAAATCTCCGGCTGAAAGGCCGTGGCAACTGCAAAGCCCAGGCGCATCAGCATGCCGGATGAGTAGTTGCGGATCGGGACATCAATAAAGCGCTCGAGCTCAGAAAACGCAATGATTTCGTCGATTTGACTTCTAACCTGGCGCCGGCGCAATCCCAGGATCGAGCCATTGAGCGCGATGTTTTCGCGACCGGTCAGATCGGGGTGAAAACCCGCCCCCAGCTCCAGCAGCGCGGCGACTCTGCCGCGCACTGTCACCACACCCGAGGTGGGGTAAATGATCCGGGCAATCAACTTCAGGATCGTGCTCTTGCCCGAGCCATTGGCCCCGATCACACCCAGGGCCTCGCCCTTCTTGATTTCGAGAGTGACATCGCGGAGCGCCCAGAAGACCTCCGGCTGAAGCCGGCTGTTCGAACGGCCCAGGCTGCGTACAAGCTTTTCCTGGAACGAGCGAGCCCGATCGTCATCGATGATGAATTGCTTGGAAACGCTGTTGAACTCAATCATTGTCTGCGGTGATAAATCACAACGCTCCTGGAGCCTTCGCTCACATCGAGCAGCGGCGCGAAATCCTCCGCAACACGCGCCTCAATCGCGGGAATCCGGTCTGCTGGCACCGCCAGCCATGTAGGTGTGTCCCAAACCAAGAAACGTGTCTCGGCCAATACCTTCACGATGTGCTCCCCTAACAAGGCCTCAGCCGAAAACGGATTGTCACCGGGTTGTTGCATCTATTATGAACGACGGCGTTCCCATGCGGGGTTCGGCCAATGCCTGATCAGACCAGCACCCCATTGTAGCCGTAAAGACTTCAAGCGACAATTTCTGCGCTCACGCCAGTTAGCTCTTAAAGGCAGGTGCGAATGATTGCGGCGATCAACCGTCAGTCCTGCTACCAGGGAAACTGCCCTCGCTTCATCGTCAACTTGGAACTGCAGTTGACCTGACCGGTCGAGGTGTGTACAATAAATCTATCCTTCTAAGGGACTCCCGTCGATCCGATGAAGCAATTCTTCAGGCAACGCTCGCAGATTGTCGCGCTTCTTCTGCTGCTTGCAAGCTGCGGGGTGTATTGTATTGCCTTTTCGTCTCAGGTCGACCGGAATCCCTTGCGTGGAGATGAGGTCGACTTTTTCCAGTGCATGCACAACGTCACGGCCTTGGGAAAGCCTCTCTTCTATGCCGGTGAGCTCGAATTGCCAGATAACGTGGTACTTCCGCTTTCTATCGAGCTGTTAAGCGGGCAGGAGTTTCACTTCTTCAGATTCAAACCCGAGACAGGCATTTTCAAGGAGACTTTCTTCGCGGTCGCCAATGAGGACAGCCGCTACAATTACTGCCTGTGGCACCCGCCACTCTATGTCTACCTGGGAGCGCTTTCCCTTCGCCTGCTCGATTTGACTATCGCGCAATCCGCCCTCTTGCGCTACACGCACCTCATTTATGCCTTGGGCATGTTGATCGGGATGAGCTTTCTGGCCAGGGAGCTATACCAACACGCCTGGTTGCCCGGGCTAGCGCTGGCGGCCTTGTTTCTTGCCACCAACAGCCTGGCAGTCCGTTCCGGCCTTCTGATCGACTACAACGGCGCCCTGGCTCAATGCGTAGCCGTCTGGCTCACTTGGGCATTACTTCGGGTGGATCGCCAGCCGCGTGCAATGCCCCTGGCCATGGTTTTGTTTGCGCTCACATTCGCAACCGGGCTCGGCGTGGGGGCCTCCATAGCGCTCGGACTGCTGGTATGGGCGTTGATCTTTCGCCGCCAGCACGCCCGGATCTGCCAGCTCGTGACCATCCCAGGGGGAATCCTGTTATTTGTCGCCGCCTTCTGGGCCTTTGCACGGCTAGCGAGACTACCGTTCAGCCAGCCCTTCCTGCACAATTTTCAGCGCGCCGAACTTCAGACCTCGCTGGTCGAGCGCCTGACCGCAATGGTCCGCTTCACCGGATGGTATGCGGAAGAAATCGGACTGGTCATGGTCGTCCTTGGAATTCTGCTTGGGATCAATCGGCTGCGGCATCGCCAGGCTGATCGGCTCTTGCTGCCGATTCTGGTCCTTGTTGCAGTGCTCTCAATGGCCGGCTTAAGCGGCGATGCCTACGGCTTTCCCAAGTACATCGCATTCGCTCTGCCGCTGTTATTTGTGTTTGCCGGCGGTGAGCTCGTCCTGCTGGCGCGGGAACCCCGCTGGCGCGCCGCTGCTGTGGCAGCCGTGTTGGTGCTTGTTATGGCGCAAACGTGGCAGTCGGTCGAGATCCTTGCTCGTCCTGGCGGGACCCTCTATAATCGCGGCGAGCAGGGCTTCGCTCAAGCCGCAAGCGCGGTCGCGGCTAACTCACGGCCCGACGACACACTTCTCACGAGCAAGGACCTGGCCTTCTATGCGAACCGCAGATTTGTCCGGTGGGAGTGGTCCGGCGCCCTGCTGACCGATCCATCGGCATTACAGCGTCGTCTACAGAGCGAGCACATCACCGCAGTGGCGGCTAGCCTGGGGCAATTCGGCGCCGCCAGCCCGGAAGTAAACGCCTGGTTGGCAGGTCACGCAACCCTCATCTTTGCGGATGGTGACTTTCAGCTTCTGAAACTACACTAGCCAGCACTACCGCTTCACGTACGGATCGACGGAGGGAACCGCTAAGCCGTACTTGCCCACATATACCTTGCCCTGCAGCACATTGTCGCCTTCTTCGGTCTCGATGGCTTCCCCACCAGCGTCCACCTTGGCCCAGAAGGGGTACTCACCAGGAGGCAGGTTAGGCCACACTACCCGGGCTAACGCAGTCTGACCGTCACAGCCGCTCAGCCCTGCCGGAACAACGACGCTGCCAATGAGGTTGGTCAGCCCGGCGTCCCGGTAGAAACTGACCGTGAAGCTCCCGGTGGTCGGGATCGAGCCCGCATTGCGCACTTCTGCAGTCAGCCGGGCGTTGCGCGTGCCATCCCCATTCATGCCCAAGCCTACCGCCCCATGGACCACCTTCGGATACAGGTTCAGTGTACGCAGGGCAGCGGCTCCATGATTGGCGTAAACCTGGCCAGCTCCGGTCATCTGCGTGAGGGAGTTGTTCACGAGGTTGCTGGCCATCCCGGCGCCTTCCACCTGAATGCTGAACCATAACCAGCGCTGAACCAGGCGATAGCCGTCCCTGGGATACCCCAGCCCAGCGTCCGCCGTATTCTCCAGGTAGTCGAGCGACCGGTTTGCGAACTCCGCCACCCGCTCCGGAGCGAAGCTGTTTCCGTACTCGTCAAGGTAGTCTTCTGGAAGGAGAAGCGAATACTCGGTGAGCAAAAGCGGCTTGTTCTGCTGGCCATGATCCTTCATCCACTGCCGCATCGCCACCACCTGGTTGGCGAATTCAGCCATGCTGTCGTGCTCCGCATAGCAGTAGACCTTTGCATCCGCACATCTCGTCGCATCGTTGCCGCTCTCCCGGATGGCCAACGCCGGATCCGTGCCAATGGCGATGTTCGCAATGCCGTTGGGCCGGCCGTCCGCGAAAGCTTCCGGAAGTACATACAGATGCATGCCCCATGCATCCGCCGGCAGGTCGACACCGTACACCTGGCGATAGGTGTTCCAGACGATGTCCAGGTACTGCAGCCGGCTCGGCGTCACCTGGACCAGGCCCGCAGTCGCAACCTGCGCCGTGGGGTCGATCCTCTTGATGAACGCGTAAGCATCGTGATACGCCCTGGCATACACCTCCGGAGCGGTGTCATCCTGCACACGGTTCACGCAGTCTGTGTCTTCCGGGTTTGGGCCTCGATCGGGCTCGTTGCCGATCACCCAAAGTGCGCCCGGCCGGCTTCGGATGACAGCGCCAAGGCGAGCTTCCGTCAGCGGCGGATCGAAGTCGAAACCCGGCAATCGCGTGCAGCCGTCTTTTCGTTGCTTGAGCCGGATGACGGGCATAAGCTCGATCGCCTCCGCACCCTCGATGTTCCACGTTCTGAAATTGAGATACCAGCCGAGGTTGAGAGGTCCCACCCAGGGCGAGTGCGAAGGGTTAAGGGCGGAGGCCCCAAAGCGGCAGCTGGGTGCGCTGGCCTGGATGAGCGCGGGGGAAACCGGGCCGCCGGCCAACACGTCTGGCGCACTGAGTGCCAACAGCACAACTGCCAGGCCGATGATAATGAATGAGTTATGCACCCGCCGTGATTGGTATGTAGCATCAAACACAGAAACCTCCTGATTGATTGGCGAAACAGCATAGCGCGCAATACGCCAGTTGATGTTCCCTCGCCAAAAATCATAGCTATCCCGCATGAAGAGCTGGTCGCTAATGAGCAGCACCGCGATCGCGGTTGCAGCCGTGCGTGGGTGGAGATCAAAATGGATGCGATGGCCCAGTACGGCAAAGCATTACAGGTGACGACAAGAGCGACTCACGGGTTCAGTACACATGTTGACCGTGTCGAGGCACAACGGCCGCGCCTACGGAAAACACGCACAGACGGTGATCCTCGCTATTCCAAGCGCATCATGCGCGCCGCCATTATCCTTTGTCAGGCGTCAGCCTGACGCACCAGTGTGTGGACATGCACTGGCACGCTACTGCAATCGCGCCCGTGTAGTGGCAGATGCTCTTTCAACCCCTGCAGCTCCAGCGACCAGCACTACCGGTTCGCGTGCGGATCGACGGAGGGAACCGCTAAGCCGTACCTGCCCACATATACCTTGCCCTGCAGCACATTGTCGCCTTCTTCGGTCTCGATGGCTTCCCCACCAGCGTCCACCTTGGCCCAGAAGGGGTACTCACCAGGAGGCAGGTTAGGCCACACTACCCGGGCTAACGCAGTCTGACCGTCACAGCCGCTCAGCCCTGCCGGAACAACGACGCTGCCAATGAGGTTGGTCAGCCCGGCGTCCCGGTAGAAACTGACCGTGAAGCTCCCGGTGGTCGGGATCGAGCCCGCATTGCGCACTTCTGCAGTCAGCCGGGCGTTGCGCGTGCCATCCCCATTCATGCCCAAGCCTACCGCCCCATGGACCACCTTCGGATACAGGTTCAGTGTACGCAGGGCAGCGGCTCCATGATTGGCGTAAACCTGGCCAGCTCCGGTCATCTGCGTGAGGGAGTTGTTCACGAGGTTGCTGGCCATCCCGGCGCCTTCCACCTGAATGCTGAACCATAACCAGCGCTGAACCAGGCGATAGCCGTCCCTGGGATACCCCAGCCCAGCGTCCGCCGTATTCTCCAGGTAGTCGAGCGACCGGTTTGCGAACTCCGCCACCCGCTCCGGAGCGAAGCTGTTTCCGTACTCGTCAAGGTAGTCTTCTGGAAGGAGAAGCGAATACTCGGTGAGCAAAAGCGGCTTGTTCTGCTGGCCATGATCCTTCATCCACTGCCGCATCGCCACCACCTGGTTGGCGAATTCAGCCATGCTGTCGTGCTCCGCATAGCAGTAGACCTTTGCATCCGCACATCTCGTCGCATCGTTGCCGCTCTCCCGGATGGCCAACGCCGGATCCGTGCCAATGGCGATGTTCGCAATGCCGTTGGGCCGGCCGTCCGCGAAAGCTTCCGGAAGTACATACAGATGCATGCCCCATGCATCCGCCGGCAGGTCGACACCGTACACCTGGCGATAGGTGTTCCAGACGATGTCCAGGTACTGCAGCCGGCTCGGCGTCACCTGGACCAGGCCCGCAGTCGCAACCTGCGCCGTGGGGTCGATCCTCTTGATGAACGCGTAAGCATCGTGATACGCCCTGGCATACACCTCCGGAGCGGTGTCATCCTGCACACGGTTCACGCAGTCTGTGTCTTCCGGGTTTGGGCCTCGATCGGGCTCGTTGCCGATCACCCAAAGTGCGCCCGGCCGGCTTCGGATGACAGCGCCAAGGCGAGCTTCCGTCAGCGGCGGATCGAAGTCGAAACCCGGCAATCGCGTGCAGCCGTCTTTTCGTTGCTTGAGCCGGATGACGGGCACAAACTCGATCGCCTCCGCATCCGCGATGATCCACGTTCTAAAATTGAGATGCCAGCCGAGGTTGAGAGGTCCCACCCACGCCGAGTGCAAAGTGCTAAAGGTGGCGGCCCCAAAGCGGCAGCTAGGTGCGCTGGCCTGGATGAGCGAGGGGGAAACCGGGTCGCCGGCCAACACGTCTGGCGCACTGAGTGCCAACAGCACAACTACCAGGCCTATGATAATGAATGAGTTATGCACCCGCCATGAATGATTCATACGGTTGAACACTAAGGTCTCCTTACGCGAAAAGGGAAGCGCTAAGCCATCTCACACCTTCTCACCGAAGTCATAACTGTGCCGGACGAAGAATCGGTAGCCAATAAGCAGCACTGCAATCGCGGTGGCAGCAGTACGCAGGAAGAAATCGAGATCAGTCCGATAGCCCCAGTATAACAGGTCACGATAGGTCGCAATCAGAGAAGCCATCGGGTTGGTAATATACATCAGGCGCTGAACGTTGATGGTCAGATCGAACACCTCGTAGCTCGGCGGGAGGATGTTGATAGAGTACACTACCGGTGTCAGGAAGAACCACGCCAGCAAAACCACGTCCATAATCATCAACGTATCGCGATAATACACGTTGATCGCACTAAGGAACAGTGCGACTCCGAGCGTGAAACAGGTCTGAATGGCGATTACGAACGGCAACAGCCACAACCACGAACTAAAGTCGGCACGGACGACGATCAAAACAACCATCAACACAGACAACCCCAACAGGAAGTTGACCAGGCTGGAAAGCACGCTGCTGATGGGCAGCACCTCCCGTGGGAAATAGACCTTCTTGACCAGGGCGGCGTTGCCGGCAACGCTATTGATGCTTAGCATTAATGCGCCCGTAAAGAAATTCCACGGCAGCAGGCCACACAGGAGAAAGATAGGATAGTTTTCGATTTGACTGGGCAAGATCACGGTGAACACCAGAGTGAACACCAGCATCATGGCGAGCGGGTTGAGCAAGCTCCATAGAAATCCCAATGCGCTTCGCTTGTAGCGCGACTTCAAATCGCGGACCACAAGATTCAGCACGAGGCTACGATAACGCATTAACTCCTGCAGATGCCACAGGAGCGAAGGGGTCTTGCCGGCTTTGCGGGAGGTCAGAACTACAGGAAAACGCAACAGCTTACCTCATTAGCGCTCAGGACGTGCGGAATGCACGCTGATCTTATCCAACTGCGCCGCTTGCTCGACCAAGCGCTGAGCCTTGGTAACAGTGACTCCAACCAGTCTCCCGTAGACCTGAGTCATCTGCTCCGCCGCGGTATCCCAACGGTAGCGAGCCAGAGCCCGTGCGCGCAGTCGAGCCCCGGCATTACATGCAGGATGATCGGTCGCGAACGGGAAAAGAACCTGCTCTAGCCGTTCGGCCAGGTCTTGCACATCTCCTGCGGCAGCAAACACCCCGTCAAATCCGAGGTACTCGCGCGCGACAGGTGTGTCAAACGCAACCACCGGAAGCCCAACGGCCATATAGTTCAGCAGCTTGCCTGCACCTTCAGTCAAGCTGAGTTTGGTCGAGACAGCCACATCACCCAACGCCAGCATCTCCGGCGCTTGCCCATAGGGCACGCGACCGGTCAGCGTTATGTGGGGCGCGATTTGCAGCTGCTCCGCCATACGACGATAGCGCTCGACGTTCGGAAAGCCCATCAAGAGCAGGTGCACATCCTGCCGCCGGGCAACTAACCGCGCCATTGCCTCGAGCAGTAAATCTGTACCTTGATATTCGGCCAGCAGTCCCAGATAGACGATCAGCTTGTGGTTAGGTGGAATGCCCACCTGTTGGCGCAGCTGCGCCAGAAAGGTGGGGTCATAGGTGTACGAAGGGCGGAACTTCGCGCAGTTCACCGCATCTGGCAGCGTCATCACCCGTTCAGCCTGGCAGCCAAACTGCTCCAGCAGCAAGCTGCGCGCATGGGCGGAGCTGGTGAAGATGACCGGCGCACGCCGGTCGATCCAGGTTTCGAGACGGCGCAGGGGCCGGTACAGCCGTCCATCAGGGCGCAAAAAGCCATGATCCAACATCTCGCCAGTCATGGAACCCTGAAAATCAAATACGGCCGGAACCCGAAATAAGCGACCCAGGACGAGCGCCATAAACGCGCCCTCGTGCAGATGTCCGTGGATCACGTCGAATCGCTGTCTTGCCAGCAGGGTCAGGATCCTGGCCCCCAGCAGTACGTCAAACCCGAACTTGTGACGGCTTGAGCCCACCTCGAAAGTGCGCCGGCCAGGGACTGGCAGCGACCGTCTAATGTCCAATCCCTCCACGGGGCCGCCATTGTGATAGGTCGCGATCGTAACCGCGTGGCCGAGTTGCTGAAGAGCCTGAGCCTCTTCGAGGATGCGCACGTGGCAGCCATAATCGGCAAAGAAGCTGGTCGGCGCGACCATCAGAATGCGATAATGCAGCGCTCCAAGCGCTTCAGTTTCTTGGGACACTCGCTTTTACCTGGTGGTGGCCGGAGTAATTCTTGCCACATCTCATCCAAAAACCTGGCCACTGGCCGAGTATAGTTGAAAAAAGAGTGATTCTGCAAATGCAGATCAGGTTGTGACTTTTTATCCGTGCTATCGGGTGGCTTCCGACAAGGGCTGCACGCCGTTGTGGATGAGGGCGGCTCGGAGGTGGCGATGAGTGGTCGGGTCCAATCCTCCATTCATCCGGAAATCTATGGAGTCAGAACAGGGTGCTGTACAACAGGTGCATCATCGAGCCTGGACGAGGACGGTCATTCGTTGTCCGGGAAGGCAAAACCAACCGCCAGCCTCCCCAGCGCAGTCTCGCCATCGGCCTCAATCTTGAACTTAACGATCTCGCCCTCTCTGTTATGCGGCATGATGATGCCGACGGGGCTCTGCATGGCCAGGGCATATTCGCCCGGCGCCAGGTTGTCGACCGAGAAGTGCCCTCGTGCATCGGTCTCGACATGGACATCGTTCAGCGGATCGACCGCCGCGAACGCAACGCCGCTGTGATCCTCAATCAGGGCGGGATAAATCAGGATGCCCTTGAGCGGCGTCCCATCGAGGCGTTCCAACTCCCCCCATAAAGAGCCCATGCCCGAAGTCCGCGGCGCCTTGGTGGCAGCCACAACCGGCGATGGCAGCGGGCTGATAGCCAGCATGGCATCCGGAGATGCCTGGGGTGAGAGCATCGGCATTGGCGTCGGCGCCACGGCGGGATACGGAACGCAGCCGGCGAGCGCCATCAGTGCGATGGAGAGGTAGATGAGTCGAAAAACAGGCTTTCTGACGGACATGCAATCCTCAAGAACGGGCGGCCCACTATGACAGAAAAAGAGAGGGGCCGCACGAAGCACCGCCCCTCTCTTCTCGGGCAAAACGCTTAGGTTTAGTAGTTGAAAGCGTCGTAGGTTGCGAATTGGTCGCCAGCCACACTCAGGCTGAGTTGGTTGACGATCGCCGCAATGCTTCCGTTACCGGTAATGGTCGCAGAACCGATGTACTTGTTGGTGCCCCAGGCCCCACCGCTCTGCAGGATGGTCTTAGACTCGCCCGCTGCAAGGGTGAAGGTCTCATCCACAGGTGCAAAGGCTCCAGCCGTATTCGCGCCATAATCCAGGGTTACAGTCACCGAGCCAGCGCTTACATTCTGCACCTGGATGCCGGTGAAGTAGGTGCTATTGTTGGCCATGACCAGCGGGGCGCTGATCTTGGTGGTGGCGGCGGCCGGGTTGAATCCCTCGTAGGCCGAACCGAAGGCCGGTGTCGGTCGCAGCTGGTTCACGATAGCCACCAATGGCTGGCTGTTGGTATTGGTGATCGTCGCGCCGCCGATGTACTTGTTGGTGCCCCAGGCTCCACCACTCTGCAGAATGGTCTTGGAGGCGCCGGCTGCCAAATCAAACGTCTCATCCGCGGGATCAAAGGCGCCAGCCGTGTTAGGCGCGTAGGCGACGGTCACGCTGGTGGTGGTGGTGCCCACATTTTGCACCTGAATGCCGCTGAAGAAGCCATTGTTGTTGGCAAAAATCAACGGAAGGGCCACCGTGGCCGAGCCCTGGGTGAAGCTGCCGTAGCCCAGTAGCGTCTTGGTGCCGGTCGTGTTGACCTGCATAAGGGTGGCAACCACGGGCTGGTCGCTGGTGATCTTCGCCGAGCCGATGAATTTGCCGCTGCCATCCTGCAGGGTGCTGCAGTTCACGGTCGTGCTGCCCGCGGTTTGGTCGAAGATCTTCGCGGCGCCCGGCGGGATCGTGGCGCCTTCACTGCGAGCGGTGCCGTTGCTGCCAGGGACATAGTTGACGGTGATGGTGGCAAGGGACGCGCCCGCATTCTGCACGCTGAAGAAGGTGTCGAACCCGCTGTTGTTGCACATGACCAGCGGCAGGTTGATCTCAGTGGCGCCGGCCTGGAAGCCGTTGGTCGCAGCGAGATAGTCCCCCGGACCTGAGCCCAGGAGATTGCTGATCGCGCGGAGTTCCGTGCTGGAGGTGACCACCAGCGAACCAGTGAAACCGGAAGAAGTTGGAACAGGGAAGACGGTCTTTGAGCCGTTTGCAGGAACGGTAACCTGCGGCGCCGGCGACACATCCAACGTCCCATCTGCCTTGTAGAATTCCAGGTACGCAACGGCGTCGGTGCCCTCCAGGTTCTGGATCTGGATACCGGTCTGGTAGGTGACTGCCACATCAACCGCATCCACCCCGGTCTGTGCACCGACAACACCGAAAGTGAACAGGCTGAGAACCAGCGCGGCCAAGAGAGCCAAACGTACGACTTTGTTCATAACCATCCTCCTGTTGGAATGAGTCTTGAGATTCGCCTGAATGCGGCCCGTTTGGGCCAAGAGTTATGAGGACCAAACCTTCTCTGCCGATTCATGCAGGCTGCAGCTTAGTCCTTCTGGCCCCGGAATGCAATAACCCGAATGCAGTATTATGGGCGATCAACCACTTCCGCCACGTATGCCAGGCTTCCGGCGATCACATCCAGCAGTGTAATCAGCACGCGCGCGCTCAGCGCGACCAAGACGGCCACACCAGGCGATGCCAGGCGGCCCAACAAAGCCGTGATAGTCACTTCCGTGACGCCGAAGCCGCTGGGCAGAAAAATGGTCAGCATCGAGGCGGTGCCTGCCACGGACCACGCACCGATGACATTGGGCAGAAGATTCAAAGCGGGCGCCTGAAAAATGGCCAGGATGGCAAACAGCAGAACACCGCCCACCACCCAGACCACCACATACAACAGCAGCCAGGAATAAATCTTGGCCAGCGAGATGGCGGGCCCTGCGCCTTCCCTGGTAGCGCGCTGCAAGATCCGGCGCAGCGTGACGGGATTCAGCAGTCCGGCGAGGAGCAGGCCGCCAGCGCCGAGCCAGATCCAACGGCGTTCGGGCATGGCTACCATCAAGAAGGGCACGGCGATCACCAGCCCGGAAAGCCAGGTCAACGCGCCCTCCACCGCACTGCCAACCACGACCGCACGCGAAGAGATGCCTGCACGACTGTACAGGGCTGCGCGGCCGCCCACATACCAGAGCGTACCAGGCAGCCGTTTGGCCGCATTGGCGAGGCAGAAGATGCGTGCGTGACGCGCCAGGCCCAGGCGACCGCCCAAGCTGGCCATGATGGACGCCCACCCGACGATGACGAGCGCCAGATCCACCGCATACCAGGCCGCCACTGCCAACAGCAGCCGCGCATCAGCCCGCAGCAGATGAGCGACCAGCACATCCCGCTCCCGATACACGATATAGCCGACGAAGGCCAGGCAGACGGCCGTCAGCAGTAGCCCTGCTGCCGAGAACAGGGTGCGCCGGTCAAGATTGCGCCAGCGCTCCTTCACGTTTCCGCTCTCTTGCACAGGAAGACGTGACAGTTGGCCAGGTTCAGCGGCAGCACCAGGCTGGCGACGAGATGTGCGATCTTGCGCGGGCGGCGCAGATACCAGCCCCAGTCTACACGGGTGCGCGGGATGGTGATTTCATACTTCACGACCCGCTCCACGCTCAGCCCGCTCTGCTCCAACATGCGCGTCCATCCTACCCTGGTGTTGTAGCGCTGGATCGGTTGGCCGTCATCGAAGGCATCACCATGCCCGGCCGCATAAGTCACGTTGCCGAAGAGGCTGAAGGTGTTGGGCAACAAGATGCATGCCACGCCGTCGCTGCGCAATGTGCGGCAGATCTCCTGCATGCCGGCCAAGGGGTCGACAAAATGCTCAAGGCTGCCAATGCAGGTGACATAACCAAAATGCCGGTCAGGAAATGGCAGGCGCGCGCCGTCACCCACACAGAAGCAGGCGCGCCCGGTAGCAGATCGCGCCCGGCGGATGGCCGTGCCAGAGAAATCCAGCCCGTAGGCCTGGACCTGTGCCTGCCGGGCAAAATCCACCAGCGCGCCCTGGCCGCAGGAAACATCCAATAGCTGCCTGCCGGGCCGGGGATTCATCAGCTTCAACAGCCAGAGGTAGAAGGAATCCTGCAAGCGGATGCCTGCATCGCCGTAGATGTCATCGTAGGCGTGCTGGCTCTCCTCGCGATCGCGGATCTGCGGGTGCCAAATCTCAATCATGTCGGCATCTCTTCTGCATCCTGGCCGCCCATCCCAGGCTGCGCCACGATCATCATCTCCGAGCCCAGCCCAAGCGTATCGGTCAACGCCAACGGCAGGGCCAAGGCCAGTCGCGCGACCGGGTTGTCGAACAGCCGCAACAAAAGCCCACGCAGGAGAGGACGAGCGATGGTTGTATCGGCCCAGAAGCGCAGGCTGAGGAGACCCACGAAATAGCTACCGCTGCCCGTGTGGAACCGGCGCAGGACGAAGCCTGCTTTTTGCAGGATGCGCAGCGCGGTCTGGCGAGAGAAGATGGCCAGGTGGCGCGGTGAGTCCAGTCCTGCCCAGTACGGCCCGAAAACGCGCGCATCCCAGCTGTCCAAAGAGGGCGTACGGAGGATCAGCACGCCGTCCGGAGCCAGGATGCGCCGGATCTCGACCAGCATCGCCAGCGGGTCGTAGAGATGTTCGAAGACATCCCACAGGGTCACAACATCGAACTGGCTATCCGGGAAGCACGCCGATGCCAGATCGCCATGATGGACCGCAATGCCGTAGTTCCTCCGCGCAAAGTCCGCGGCAGACTCGCTGGGTTCCACGCCTGCCACTTCCCAGCCAGGAAACCCTCGCATCTCGGCCAGGAACATCCCCGTCGCACATCCTACGTCCAGCAACCGCCCAGCTCTCCGGTAGCGCAGGACCAGGCGGCGCCGCTTGCGGAGACCATAACGCACGCTCAGGCGCAACAGAGACGGCATATCGCTCAGCTTCTGCGAGATAAAAGGCTCGTACGCTTCGGGATAGTATCGACCCATTTCTGTTGGGAGCGGCCGCGGGCTGAGGTAGACCAGTCCGCAGCGAGCGCAGCGCACCAGGCGAAACTCGCCCGGCACGCCGCACAAGCGGTCACGAGTGTCATGGAGCGACGTGTGGTCTGCGCTGCCGCACAGCAGACAGGATGTGATCTCGGAACGGACGGCCTCAGCCACCGCGTGCCTCCGGCGCCAGGGGGATCCGATAGCCTTCCAGCGCGCCGCGTATCAGTGCTGCCGCTTGGGCGCGCTGCCCGCGCGCGATGAACCGGACCCACATCGCTGCTGTCTTGACAGCCACGAACCCGTGAGCCAGCGCCGCATCTCGGTGATGGGTATGCTTGCGATAGAAGATCACTTGCCCCCGCGCACGCCAGAACACCTGGCTGACCCCGACCTGTCCGGCACTGGCCGACACCTTGTGCCACATCCGTGCCGCAGGGATGCAGAACACGCGGTAGCCAGCTCTTGCGGCCCGTTTGAAGTAATCCGCGTCCTCGTAGTACATGAAGAAATGCTCGTCAAAGCAGCCAATGGCGTCAATCACTTCGCGGCGCACCAGCATACCGCAACCAGTGCCGTAGGTTACTTCGACGAGATCGTTCGCCACCTCGCGATCCGGGATGCGCCGCGGGATGGGCAGCCAGCGGCGGTCACGATCTCCCAGGCGCCAGACACGATCGGCTGGTTCCATGTAGTAGATCGCGGGACACAAGATGCCGGCCTCGGGATGCGCCTCGGCCGCCTGCCCCAAGACCGCCAGCATTTGCGGATCCACCACGGTGTCGTTGTTGAGGATCAAAGCCCCAGCGCCACCACGCTCCAACGCGTAACGCATCCCGGCATTGACTGCGGCGGCAAACCCCAGGTTGCGCTGCATCTGCAGTTGGATCACCCGCGATCCGAACGCGGCATTCAGCGCTGCGGGCGAGTCGTCGGTGGATGCATTATCCACCACGATCACCGACACATCCAGGCCTTCGGCAGCCCTGAAAAGCGACTCGACACAGGCGGTGGTGTCAATCGCCAAGCTCCAATTGGGTATGACCACATACAACGGAAAAATGCCGCTCACGCGTGGGGCCCCCAAACCTGGCGGTAAATCGCTTCAACTCGATTGGTGGCTTCGACCAGGTCAAACAGCGAAAATGCCCGCTTGCGCCCAGCTTCGCCCAACCGCCGCGCAAGGTCATCGTCACCGAGCACTTGGGCCAGCGCGGCGGCGAGTGCGGAACTGTCGGCCGGGGTCACGGCGATGCCTCCGGGCCCAACCACCTCTCCGGCCGCGCCGCCGGTCGTGGTGACGACCGGTATGCCTGCAGCCATCGCCTCGATGAGCGGGAACCCGACTCCTTCCAACAACGTCGGCAGGACCAACACATCCGCAGCGGCATAGTACCACGGAAGGTCATTTTCGGGCACATAACCTGCCAGGATCGTACGAGCCCGCGCGTCACCCAGCGCGGCCTCGAAACGCTCCCGATAGCCTGCCTCCCATTTGCCCACCATGAGCAGTTGTACCGGCGGCATTGCGTGGATGGCCTGCGCGAGGTACTCGACCCCTTTGCGCGGGGTGGAAAACCCCACGTAGAGCACCACCGGCATCTCGCCGGACAGGCCCAGGCGTGTGCGCGCTGCGTGCGAGGGTGGCAGTGCTCTGAATCGCTCGAGATCCAGGCCGGGATAGACCAGCGTCATGCGCGCTGGGTTCGCCCCGTAGTGCTGCACGAACTCGGCTTGCGTCGCCTGGCTGGGCATGAGGATATGACTGGCCCGGCGGACGCTGGGCTGCTCCATCAACCAGCGGGCAGCGGTGTAGTAGCCGCGGCGAAAGAGAAGGTTGCGCCAGCTCGTATGGTAGGGTTGGCCGCCCGCACTGGTCAAACGCTGCCGGAACGATTGAAATGCACTGGCAACATAAGGGCCGCGGTAGGCGTAGGCGAAGTGCACGTCGGCGAAATGCACGACATCGAACCGAAACCGCTGCCTGTCCAGGTGCCTGGCTGCCTGCCACCCCAGGCCGATCCAATCCGCCCGTCCCACGGGCACGCGCACCACACGCAGCGCCTCGGACTGGGGGATTTGCTCCACGTGGGCGGCGGCTGACCGTTCGGCCGCAATCACAGTGACCTCATGCCCGGCCGCGACCAGCCCGCGTCCCAGGTTCTCGACATAGATGGTCAGGCCGGACGAACGAAACGGCGGGAAATCCAGGGTGACCAGGCAGACGCGCATTACAACTCCCGGATCAGCTCGGCCAATTGATGCGCGATGATGGATGTGGACACGCGGCTTTCGAAGCGCGCGCGACCACCTGCAGCCAAGCGAGACCGCAGTGCTACATCCTCAGCCAGTGTCAGAACTGCACCCGCCAGGGCTGCCGGATCGCCCATCGGTACGGCCAGCACATCCTCGCCCGGCACAAACAGCTCACGCGTGGCCGCATTGTCACCGACAATCGTGGGCTTGCCCATAGCGACAAACTGGAATGTCTTGGTGGCAATCACGCGGCTGGCCTTGGGAATCGTTGAGAAATGGCCGCCCAGACAGATATCGGCGGCTGCAATGTGATCTGGCAGCCGCTCGGTGGGTATCCAACCAACAAAATCAACGTTATGCAGCTCCAGGCTGGCCGCCAGTTGCTGGGCCTGGCGCAGGCCAGGCCCGTCACCGCCAACTGTGAAGTGGATCGCCGGCTGATCAAGGAGCAACTCAGCTGCCCGCAGGATCGTGAGCGCGCCGTGCAGGGGCAAGAAGGCGCCATAATAGAAGACCTCGCAGCCTTCCCTGAGTGCAGCCGGCGGCCGCGGAAAAAACAGGCGCTCGTCACAGCCAACATATACCGGCGTAATCTTATCGTACGGCACGGAAAAAGAATCGTGGAAATAGGCCGCATCCGCCGCCGTGTCAGTCAATACAAGATCTGCGACCTTACAGCTCTCTGCATCGAGCCAGAAAGCAAGCCGCCCCGGAATTGAGGCGGGCTCAAAGCGTTGGCGATCTTCGCAAAGCGTGTCGTAGGTCGACACAAACGCATCGAGCACAACGGGTTTGCGTTGCACCCGGCTCAATGCGATCGCCAACGGCTGCCCATAGAAACCCGCAAATACGACATCATAGGGAGGATGTTGGACAATGGTGCGCGC
Organism: uncultured Anaerolineales bacterium; assembly: GCA_964387985.1. Taxonomy (GTDB): domain Bacteria; phylum Chloroflexota; class Anaerolineae; order CG2-30-64-16; family CG2-30-64-16; genus JALOOB01. The sequence continues at coordinate 56,139 of CAYLZG010000009.1, forward strand.
CAGGCCAGCTGCACTGCGCACGAGGGTGCCGTTCAGTTGCGACGTAAAGATGATCACGTCATGATGCAGACGCAAAGCGGCCAACAGGACCCGGTTGCGAATATAACCTATTTCGCGGCCGGAGATGAACAGGATGCGGGGACGATTCATGCGCGAAGATTCAACGCCGGCCTACATGCCTGTCCGTCGCCAGGGCCTGGCGCGGCGTTCCCGGTACACCATCTCTTCCAGCATCTTCCGATTCATGCTCACAGAATCTGCCACCAACCCGATCAAACCGACCTGAAACCCGACAATACTCAGGATCGCGGCCAGAATCAGTGACTGGACGTGCCCGGCGCCGCCTCCGCCGATATAGAACCAGAGGAATCGCAAGCCAAGCACCAAAGCTGCGCCCACAAGTAGCGCACTGGTGGTCATGAACACGCGCAACGGTCGATACATCGTGTAGAACCGGACGATGGTGATCGTCGAAAGCAACAAGAACGAGGGTATGTTTCTGATCAACCGGGATTCGCGCGTCCGCAGATTCGTTCGAACAGACACGTACGCGACCTTCATGCCGCGCTGCCCTGCCTGGATCAATGTCTCCAACGTATAGGTGTACTCGCTCAACACGGTCAGTCTCAACGCAGCCTCGCGACTGAAAGCTCGAAACCCGCTGGTTGCATCTGGAATCGGCGTACCGGCAGCTTTCTCCACCACCCAGCTGCCCAATCTTTGTAGGAAACGCTTGAACGGCGAGAACTCAGCGTGCGTCGCAACGCCGCGATCACCCACTACGATGTCAGCCCAGCCCGCCAGAATCGGCTCCACCAACTTTCCGATGTCCGTACCGGCGTACTGGTTGTCCCCATCCGTGTTGACGATTATATCCGCTCCGGCCGCCAGCGAAGCATCGATGCCGCTCTGGAACGCGGCAGCCAACCCCCGGTTATGGCGATGCTGTATGATGTGGTGGACGCCCAACGTACGCGCGATCTCGACCGTGTGATCGGTGCTTCCATCATCGACGATCAAGTACTCGACTACATCGATGCCGGCCAATGTGCGCGGTAAATCGGCCACGGTCTGCGGCAGCGTCTCTTCTTCATTGTAGCAGGGAATCTGAATCACTAACTTCACGGCGATTCTCGGGCTCGGCCTCGCGCTCTTCCGAAAGCACGTTCGCCGCACATTTTAGCACACCTGGCAAGTCGCAGCCAAGCAGGCGGTCGATTACAATTCAGTACCGCGCGGTTTTGATGCTATGATGTTGCGGCGATCATTACACACTGGGCGACCCTGGGGGGTTGCCGTCTTGGAGAGTGGAGATTTGGGGCTTCGGCTTCGCACAAAGCACCTTACTTCTCTGGCACCCCGCTCGGCCTGTTTCGCAGCACTCGTCTTCATTCTGGCCGCCGGTGTCGTCCTCCGGGTGCGCCCTTATCTCTTCAACCGCTCGCTTTGGATGGACGAAGCGATGCTGGCGCGCAATGTCGTCGGCCGGTCCTTCAGCGAACTCGCTGCGCCGCTGGATTACGCACAAGGCGCGCCCCTCGGCTTCCTGTGGGCCAGCAAAGCCTTGATCGAGGTGCTGGGAAACCGCGACTACATCCTCAGGCTAGTGCCGCTCATCTCCGGCCTGGTTGCCTTGTTCCTCTTTGCCAGGTTGTTGGGCAAGCTGGATCTCGGACCTTCCATCTGTGTGGCGCTCGCCGTCTACGCGGTGGGAGCCCAAGCCGTCTACTACTCAACGGAATTCAAGCAGTACAGCAGCGATGCCTTGGTCACGCTTCTGCTCCTCACCGCTGCCATGCCGGGCTTGCGGGGAGAGGAACGGCCGAGAGACGATGCAATGCTGGCGGCAATCGGCGTGCTGTCGCTCTGGGCGTCGCACCCCGCGGTCTTCGTTGTAAGTGGAATCTTTGCCGCGCTCTTCGTAGAGCGGCTGAGAACGCGCGAGGCGCGCGGCCTCCTTCGCCTGGCAGGCATGGGCCTTGCGTTAACCGTTAGTTTCGGCCTTGTGTATCTGCTGGCGATGCGCAAGCTGGTCGGGCAACAAGTCTTGGTCGATTTCTGGCGCGGCGCATTTCTGCCACTGCCGCCCTGGGCCAACCTGGCGTGGATCAAAACTGCTATGACCGAAATGTTCGTGAACCCCGTCGGTCTCACCCTGCCGGTTGTGGGCCTCCTGCTCATGGTCGCCGGCTCGGTGCGCCAACTGCGGCTTCACTTGCCAACGGCGCTGGCCCTGCTGCTGCCCCTCCTGCTCGCCCTTGCGGCTTCGGGCTTGCAGGCCTATCCATTCCACAGCCGCATGCTGCTGTTCGCCGTTCCCCCGATCCTTGTGCTTGTCGCGCAGGGCATGGAGGCCGTTCGGCTGGCGCTGCACCGTACGCCTGCCGTGTCAGTGATTGCCTGGGCGATCCTGGCAGGCCTGCTGGTGGTTGGGCCCATCGATGCTGCTGTTAAGACCTTCGCACAGCCACAAGAAGGCGAACAGGTGCGACCCGCGGTCCAGTATCTGGCTGCCCACTGGCAGGCCGGCGATACGCTGTATGTTTACTACAGCAGCTATCACGCCTGGGCGTATTACGCACCATCGGTTGGGCTGGATGTCTCCGACCACGTGATTATCGGCAGATATGCGAGGAATGAACCTGAGAAGTATCGAGAAGACATCCAGATCCTGCCGCGCCAAGGCAGGGTCTGGATGTTGTTCTCTCACGTGCATACCGGCAGCCAGGGCAATGAAGAAGATTTGATCTTGCGCCAGCTGGACGGGTTGGGGCAGCTCACCAACGAGCAGCATTACCCCTATGCAAGCCTCTATCTCTTCATGATGGGAGTCTAGCCGTTCGTCTCCGGCCCGTTGACCATTCGGTGCACCGGTAACTCGACAGCGATCGGTTCGGGCGGCTGAGTCGCAAAGACCAATTGCGGCTGCCCGTCATCATCCTCTCCGACATGGACGATGACTGTGTCGCCATCCTTGAACTCGCCTGCCAGCAGCCGCTTGGCGAGCGGGTTTTCCACATGGCGCTCCAGTGTCCGGCGGACCGGCCGGGCACCGAACTGCGGGTCGTAACCCTCCTGGGCCAGCCAGTCACGGGCCGCGCCGGTCAGCTCGATCTTCAGGCCTTGCTCGGCCAGCCGCCCGCTGATCTCGGCCATCTGCAGATCCACGATCGCCTTCACGTGCTCCTGCGTCAGGCTGTGGAAGATGATCACCTCATCGACGCGATTCAGGAATTCCGGCCGGAACGTTTTCTTCAGGTCCCGGTCGATGTTCTCCCGCAGCTGCCGCTCCTGCGAGCTGATGCTATCCTGCTTGATGAAGCCCAGTGTCCCGCCAGATTGCACGAACGCCGTGCCGATGTTCGACGTCATGATGATGACCGTATTGCGGAAATCGACCACGTGGCCTTGCCCATCCGTCAGCCGGCCATCTTCCAGGATCTGCAGGAGGGAGTTCCACACCTCCGGGTGCGCCTTCTCGATCTCATCGAAGAGGACAACCCGGTAGGGCCGCCGCCGCACGGCTTCGGTCAGCTGACCGCCTTCATCATATCCTACATACCCGGGCGGCGCGCCGAACAGGCGGCTGACCGTGTGCCGTTCCTGGTACTCGCTCATGTCGATGCGCACCAGGGCCTCTTCATCATCGAACAGATACTCAGCCAGCGCCTTCGCCAGCTCGGTCTTGCCAACACCGCTGGATCCGAGGAAGATGAAGCTGCCGATAGGCCGCCGTGGATTCTTCAGGCCGCTGCGCGTGCGCCGCAGGGCATCAGAAACCGCTCGGATCGCCTCATCCTGGCCCACCACGCGTTTGTGAAGCTCATCCTCCATCCGCAGCAGCTTGGCCGATTCTCCCTCCAGCATGGTATTCACCGGGATGCCCGTCCAGCGAGCGACCACCTGTGCAATGTCAGAAGCATCGACCACCTCATCCAGTCCGCTCGACTGCTGCCAACTTGCATAGTCGGCCTCGTACTGTGCGGCCAGCTTCAACCGGTCGCTCTTCAGCTCGGCAGCCTGTGCAAAGTCGTTCCCGGTATACGCTGCATCTTCCTCTGCCTTCATCTCGGCCAGTTTCTTCTTGACGGTCTTCAACGGCAGCGGCATCGTGAAAAGTGACACCCGCAGCCCTGCACCCGCCTCGTCGATCAGGTCGATCGCCTTATCCGGCAGACGGCGATCGGTGACGTAGCGATGCGACAGCCTGGTGGCAGCCACCAGTGCCTCATCCGTAAAGGTCACCTGGTGGTGCTTCTGGTATCGATCGCGCACGCCGCGCAGGATCTCGATCGCGTCTTCGACAGAAGGCTCGTCCACGTAGATGGGCGCAAAGCGCCGCTCCAGTGCGCTGTCTTTCTCGATATGCTGGCGGTATTCGTCCAGGGTCGTCGCACCGATGCAGCGCAGCTCTCCGCGCGCCAGTGCCGGCTTGAGCATATTGCTCGCATCCACGGCCCCTTGTGCCGCGCCCGCGCCGACCACAGTATGAAGCTCGTCGATGAAGAGAATCACCTCGCCTTCAGCCTTCTGCACCTCTTCGATAGTGGTCTTCAGGCGCTCCTCGAACTCGCCCCGAAACCGCGTACCCGCGATCATCGCACCCAGGTCCAGACTCATCAGCCGTTTGCCCACCAGGCTCTCGGGCACATCCTCCGTCACGATCTTCTGGGCCAACCCCTCGACGATGGCGGTCTTGCCGACGCCCGCCTCGCCGATCAGGACCGGGTTGTTTTTCGTGCGCCGGCTGAGCACCTGGATCACGCGTAGAATCTCGGCGTCGCGACCGATCACCGGATCCAGCTTGTCCTCGCGCGCCATTGCGGTCAGATCGCGGGCATACTTCTCCAGTGTCCGATAATGGCTCTCAGCCTGGGGTGTGCTGGCCTTCTGGCCGCCGCGACCCTCCTCGATGGCTCTCAGCACCATCTCACGGGTCACCTGCGCCTCGCGCAGCAAGCCGGCGGAAAACCCCCCGCGCTCGCTGAGGATGCCTACCAGCAAATGCTCGGTCGAAATGTACTCATCCTTGAGCGTTCGGGCCTCTTCAGTGGCCTGATCGATCACCCGTTTCAGCCGGGGGGTGATGAATACCTGGGCCACAGCCTGCGGAAACATCGCTGTCCCGCCGGCACGCGGCGTCCGCTGCAGGTTGTCGGTCAGGCGTTCCTTCATGATATCGACCGGCGCGCCCATCCGCTCGATGATCTCTGCAACTAGTCCCTTGGGCTGTTCCAACAGTGCCAGGAACAGGTGCTCGACATCGACCTGGCTATGGCCATAACGCTGCATAATCTCATAAGCGCGCATGGCAGCGTCCTGTGCGCGCTCGGTAAATCGATCAAATCGCATCTATGTCCTCGTTAAGAAGGTGCAAACCCAACCGTACTGAAAACACAACCCGCAGTGTCCCCAGACGCCATCAGTGGTGTCCGGAGAAACACTACGGGTTGCAGAATGCTCCTCTTTTGCCGCCACTCATGGCTCCTATCGATACACTAACACGCGAGTGTTAACAGGAGCGTATGAGCGGCTCCATATCCGGCATATCTAACGAAACGCAACCGTCAGTAACGCAGCACTGCTGCGATCTGGCCCACACGGGCGAGCTCTGCGCTCGGCTCCATCGCCGAA
>CAYLZG010000010.1:0-55962 GCA_964387985.1 uncultured Anaerolineales bacterium
ATCGTGTAGGCGCACTTGCTCGCGAGCCGATATCAATATGCATCAAGCGTTAAAGACGCCGGGCTACCAAGCAGCGCCCGCTGAAGCGGGCTAAACGATTCGCTTGATGCATCGTTAGCCACGTTCACGTGGCGTTGCTTGGTAACCTGACCGTTTACGGTCAGGCGGTCACCGGTGGCAAGCCGTGTTGTCGGATGACACGGTTGGTTTTTGAACGTTCATAGCGGGAAATCGGTTACTACTCCGCGCCGTGATCGGCCATGTGCCTCCGCAGGCCCTTGAACGTGCCGTACACGACCAGCAGCAGCAGGAACATCAACGGAAATGCAGTGGCGATCGATGCGGTCTGGATGACCTTGAGGCTCCCGGTCGCGGCCATCACTGCGGCCACCGCACCCATCGCGATCCCCCAGAACAGGCGCATGTACTTGCCGGGCTCTTTCCCGCCCGAGGTGAACATCGCGAGCGCCAGGGCCGCTGAGTCCGCGCTGGTCAGGAAGAACGTGGAGATCAACAAGAGCAGCACCACGGAGAGGACGCCGGAGAGCGGCAGGTGCGACGCGGTGGCGAAGATGGCGCTCTCCACGCCGCTCGCTTCCACCACGCCGGTCACATCGTAGAAGATGCCCGCGCCGCCCACGACGCCGTACCACAGGAAGTTGGCGAGGGTCGGCAGGACGAGGGTCGCGAACACCGTCTCGCGGATCGACCGGCCCTTGGAGATGCGGGCGATAAAGATCGCAACGAACGGCGCCCAGCTCATCCACCAGGCCCAGTAGAAGATGGTCCAGCCGCCCAGCCAATTGCCTTCGATGCCCGGTGCGGTGTAGAGGCTCATGGGCAGGAAGTGGATCAGGTACTGGCCGAGGGAGTTGGTCGTGAGATTGATCAGGAATAGCGTGGGGCCGAACACCAGCACGAAGAACCACACCCCAACGAACAGCCACATGTTGAGATTGCCGAGGAATTTGACACCCTTCTCCAGGCCCGTGTAGACAGCTACGCTGAAGATCACGGTCAACACGCCGATGATCAGGTAAGCAGCGGGCTGCCCCAGCTCCCAGCCGTACTGGAACTTGAGGCCACTGGAAATCTGCAGGGCAATGAGGCCGGTGGTCGTGGCGAGGCCGCCCAGCGTGGCGAAGACTGCGAAGATGTCCAGCACCTTGCCCCACACACCGTGCACGCGCTCTCCCAGCACGTAGTAGAAAGCGCTGGAAAACTTGAACGGCAATCCCTTCGTGAAGCAGGCGTGCGCCAGGGGCACGGTCAGGATCGCATAGATCGCCCACGCGCTCAGCCCCCAATGGAAGAAGGAATAGGTCATGGCATTGGCGCCTGCCACCGCGGTCTTGGCCTCACCCCCGAAATAGGGCGGCGGGCTCATGTAGTGATAGGCGGGCTCCGCGGGACCCCAGAAGACGATGCCGGCAGCGATCGCGGCGCCGAACAGCATGGCGAACCAGGCGAAGTTCGAGAACTCCGGCTTGTCGCCCTTCAGGCCCAGCTTCAGGGACCCAAAACGGGTGACCATCAGCACGATGCAGGCGGCCACCAACACGAAGACGGTCAGCAGGTAGAGCCACCCCCAGCCCTCCGTCGTCCACTTGAAGACGGCATTGACGGTGGTCTCCATGCTCTGGGGTGCGATCACAGACCAGGCGATGAACAGGAGTGTCAGGGTGGCCGATACCCCGAACACCAGTGGATCGAACGCCCGCCCGCTGGTCGAGGGCGCGTCGATACGATGCATCGTTTCCGACATGAGTGCTTCTCCTCTATTCGAATGATCTCAGGTATGTGCTATGAAAACTGGCTCTCTACGTACGCGGCCAGTTGGCGACCGGTGACCTCATCCAGCTCGGGATCCTTATGATCGCGCACCAGCTTCTGCCACCGCGTGCGTGCACGAGCCACTGCGTCCTGGCGCGTGGCCATCCACGCCTCCAGCCCGCTGCGGTCGACCATGCCGGGCTTCCAGAACTCGGTGCGGCAGCGCTCGACGGTGTGATCTTCCATGAGGTAGTTGCCGCCCGGCCCTACCTTGGCGATCACGTCGTAAGCCAGTGTTTCGGGATCCACGGTGAACCCACGGCGCAACCGACGCACCATGCCGCAGATCTCGTCATCCATCACGAACTTCTCATACGAGAAGGCGAGGTACGAGCTGAGGATGCCCGCCGCGTGCAGCACGAAGTCCACGCCGCTGTTCGCGGTCGTGAGCAGCCCCATCATGGACTCGAAGCCGGCCTGCGCATCCGGGTAGGAGGCGTCCGTCAGGGCGCCGCCGCTGCGCGAGGGGATGCCGTAGTAGCGCGCCAGTTGGGCGTGCGCGGAGATCATCTGCGACAGCTCGGGGCTGCCGATGCACAGCGCGCCCGTCTTCATGTCGATATTGGTCGAGGTGGACCCGAAGACGACGGGCATGCCCGGGCTGATCCACTGTGTCAGAACGATGCCGGCCAGGAGCTCCGCAGTCTGCATCGCGAGCACGCCGGCCAGCGTCACCGGGCCGGTGGAGCCGGCCATGGCCAGTGCCGCAATCACCATGGGCTGCCGCGCAGGCGCATACTCCATCAGCACGTCCAGCATCTCGGTGCTGTATGCCAGGGGGCTCAGGCTGTTGATCAGGCTGATCGTGATCGCGCGGTCGCCAAAGTCGCCGCCGAAGAGGATGCGCGCCATTTCCAGCGTCTGCCGCGCGCCGATCGCGCCCGCAGTGGAGCCGATGAACGGCTTGTCGGAATGGATCATGTGGGCGTGGAGCATGTGCAGGTGGGCCGAGGGGATCTCGGGATCGACGAGCAGGTAACCGCTCACATCCTGGTTCGGCAGCGCATGGGCCAGCTTGGCGAGGTTATGATAGTCCTCCAGCGTGGCGCCCCGCTTGCCCTCCTCCGCGTCGACGAGAAAAGGCGCGCCGTAGCCTGGCGCAAACACCGTGCTGCCTCCACCGACCACGACATCGCGCTTGGGGTTGCGAGCGTGCAGGGTGAACTGCTTGGGGATGCCGGCAATCGCATCCATCACCTGCGCCTCGGTGAGGTAGACGCGCTCACCATCGACCCTGGCGCCGTGCTCCTTAAAGGTCCGCAGCACCTCCGCCTGGGGAAATGAGACGCCCACGTTGGCCAGCAGCCGCATGCTTGTCCGGTGAATCAGGTCCAGGTCTTGCGCAGACAGAAACTCGTAATAGCCCATGTGATCTCCTCCTTGAGTGGTGCGCAGAGTTGAAGTAATATATTACGAATATATCACAACCCCATTGTTTGTCAAGATTCTTTTCACCGTTAAATGCCAGAAAATGAAGAGAGCTGCCCGGAGATTCCGGACAGCTCTCGCAACGTCATCGGGTCGTACGATTCAGATCAATCGTACAACAGCATCTTCATCTCTTCCGCGTCCACGTTGGTCTTGTCCCACCACTTGAACCCGGTGTCGATGTTCTTGGAAACCGATTCGCCCTTGATCGCCTTGACACAGGCCTCGACGGCCTTGTAGCCGATGCCGACCGGATCCTGGGTGATGGCGCCGTTCATGAGACCTGAGCGCACGGCATCCTTCTGGATCTTGCCCGCATCGTAGCCGATGACCACGAGCTTGCCGGCCATGTTCAGTTCCTTGACCGCGTTGACCACGCCGACGGCCGAGCCTTCGTTGGCGCCGAAGAAGCCCTTCAGGTCAGGGTTGGCCTGGATGATCGCCTTGGCCAGGTCGGTGGACTTGGCATGATCGCCGCCGCCGTACTGGATGTCGACGATCTCGATGTTCGGATACTTTTCCTTGATCCGGTTCACGAAGCCGTCGCGGCGGCCGATTCCGGTGCCGCTGGTCTGGTCGTGCACGATGACCGCAACCTTGCCTGCGCCGCCGATGAGCTCGGCCATCTTGTCCGCAGCGTAGCCGGCCGCGGCAATGTTGTCGGTGGACGCGGTCGCAACGGGAATGTCGCTGTCCACGCCCGAGTCAAAGCCGACGACCGGGATGTTCGCGGCCTTCGCCTTCTCCAACTGCGGGACCAGCGCCTTGCTGTCCAGTGCGGCCAGGGCCAGGCACTTCGGGTTCTTAGCCAGCGCCGCTTCCACCATCTCCAGCTGCTTGTCAACCTGGGATTCCGACTCGGGGCCCTCGAACGTGATCTGAACGTTCAGATCCTTGGCCGCGGTCTCGGCGCCCTGCTTGACAGCTTGCCAGAACTGGTGCTGGAAGCCCTTCGAGATCACAGGGATGTAGATCCCCTCTGCTGCGGCGGGCTGGGCCGCCGCGGGAGCAGCGGTGGGCTGCGCCGCGGGCGCGCACGCGCCCAGCAGCATCGCAACCACCACCAGCGCCGACACGATGACAAACGACCTCTTCATGTTGCTTCTCCTTCTCTAGGAACGACTATTGTAAGCCCCGGCTGGGGCAAACAACCACCTTCTTAGTGGCAGGCGCAAGGCCTGCCCTGGCTGGGCGACTGCGCGGGTCGCCCCTACTTGGCGTGGCGCCTCCGGATATCGAGGTAGACCGCGCCGATCACGATCACGCCCGTGACGACCATCTGCCATTCCTGGGGCACCGACATGATGCGCAGACCGTTGATCAGCGTGCTCATGATGAACGCACCGATGATCGTGCCCAGGATCGTGCCTTCGCCGCCGCTCAGGGACGTGCCGCCGATCACGACTGCCGCGATCGCATCGAGCTCGTAGCCTGCGCCCAGTGCGGGCTGCGCCGAATCCAGGCGGGAGGCCATCAGCACGCCGGCCAGGCCCGCAAACAGGCCGCACAATGTGTAGATCGCCATCTTCCACGCATCTACGTTCACGCCAGAGAGCCGCGTGGCCTCTTCGTTGCTGCCGATGGCGAAGTTATACCGGCCCAGGATGGTCTTGCCCAGGATCAAGGCGGCAACGATGGCCGCCGCAAACAAGATGATCACCGCGTTGGGAACGTTTAGCCCTGGGATGATGTTGCCCATTGCGATCTGCCGGAAGGCGGGCCTGTCCGCAAAATAGATCGGCTTCGAGTGAGACAGGATCAGCGCCAGGCCCTTAGTCATCATCATCATGCCCAGCGTGGCAATGAAGGGAGGAACCTTCATCTTCGCGATCACGAAGCCATTTACCAGGCCGCAGAGCGCGCCCGACAGCAGGCCGAGAACCACCCCGATCGGAACCGGTAGGCCAAGGTCCACGACAAAGACGCCGGTCATCACCGCAGAAAAGGTGAGGATGGTGCCGATGGAGAGGTCGATGCCTCCCGTAATAATGACAAAGGTGACCCCCAACGCCAGCACGCCATTGACCGCGGTCGACAGGAGGATAGCCACGATGTTGTCAAACTTGCGGAAGTAGGGCGACGCCACAAAGAACACGAGGAAGATCAGGATCAGGCCCGCGAACGCCAGAATCGTCTGCCGCGCCTCGGGGCGGATCAGCGCCGGCTTGGTGGTCGTCGAAGTGGTCTCTTGGGTGGCCATTGCTCAAACCTCCTGGATTGGTGCTGCAGGGGCAGTCTGGGTCGCGACGGTGTCGCCGCGCTGAGTCGCAAACCACATGATCTTCTCTTGTGTGGCCTCGCCGGCCGTCAACTCACCGGTGATTCGACCCTCGCACATCACTACGATGCGGTGGCTCATGCGCAGGATTTCGGGCAGTTCAGAGGAGATCATCATGATCGCCTTCCCCTGCTGTGCCAGCTCGTTAAGCAGCTTGTAGATCTCGCTCTTGGCGCCGACGTCGATGCCGCGCGTCGGCTCATCGAAGATCAGGATATCGGTCTCCGCGGTCAGCCACTTGCCAATAATCACCTTCTGCTGATTGCCGCCGGACAGGTTCTTCACCTTCTGCCTCAGGCTGGGCGTCTTGATGGCGAGCGACTTGACATGGCTGTCGGCAACCTTACGGATCTTGGGTGCGTTCACCCAGCCGATCTTCGAGACGAATTGATTCATGGAGGCGAGGACCGTGTTCGTCTCGACGTCCAGCCCCAACGCCAGGCCGTAGCGCTTGCGATCCTCCGACAGGTAGGCGATGCCGTGCTGCACCGCGACCATGGGGTGATTGATCCGTACTGGCTTGCCTTTGATGAGAATCCGGCCCGAGTCGATGGGGTCCGCGCCGAAGATCGCGCGCGCCACCTCGGTCCGGCCTGCACCCATCAGCCCCGCAAAGCCCAGGATCTCGCCCTTCTTGAGCTTGAAGCTGACGTCGCGCAGCTCCCTGCCCCGGTTCAGTCCCTGCACCTCGAGCGCAATCTCCTCGATGGGCTTTTCGGGCAGCTCAGGCGACGACTCGTAGATCGTGCGGCCCACCATCATGCTGATGATCCTGTCGATCGTTGCGTCGCGGGTAGCCACCGTGTCGACATAGCGGCTATCCCGCATCACCGTGATACGGTCGGAGATCTGCTTCAGCTCCTCCAGGCGATGCGAGATGTGGACGATGCCCACGCCCTCCGCACGGAGGTCGCGGACGATGCGGAACAGCTCGTCGATCTCCGACTCGGTCAGGGCCGCGGTCGGCTCGTCCATGATCAGCACTTCGGAGTTGAAGGAGAGCGCCTTGGCGATCTCGACCATCTGCTGCTTGGCGACGGTCAGGCTGGAGACTTTGGTGCGCGGGTTGAGCTTCAGGCGCATCATCTCGAAGAGTTGCTCGGTCTGCTTGTTGATGGCGGCCTCGTCCAGCAGAAGGCCCCCGCCTCGCCGCGGCTCGCGACCGATGAAGATGTTTTGCGCGACGGTGAGGTGCGGCATCAGGTTCAGTTCCTGGTGGATGATGCTGATGCCGAGGTGCTGGGCCACACGAGGGTTCGGGATCTCGACCTCTTGGCCCTTGTAATAGATGTGCCCGGCATCCTTATGGTAGACGCCCGAGAGCACCTTCATCAGCGTGGATTTGCCCGCGCCGTTTTCGCCGACCAGGGCATGTACCTCGCCTGCGCGCAACTCGAAGCGGGCGTCGCTGAGTGCGTGCACGCCTGGAAAGCTCTTCTCGATGCCTTCCATCCGGACAAGGACCTCACCCATGGACCTCTCCTTCCCCGAAACGAATGGATTGGCCGCTCACGCGCTGCCGGGCAAGTCTCGCACCGCGCCGGCCAGGGCTGCGCCCGAGCCAATAGGCCTGACGGGCACCACCCTTGATCCGGGCAGATCTTTCAGCGGCAGGTTGAGCCGAGAACTCCCGCCGGATCCGATCGCGCTGCCGCAAGAATGCCGGATGACCAGCTGTACCGGTAGAACCAGATGCCGCGGCTCCAGAGGAACCGGTGACTCAAGCCGGTCGAGCAGCAACCTCGCGGCTTCCTTGCCCATGTCGTAAGCCGGCTGTGCGACGATTGTCAGGAACGGAAAGAAACTCGCAACGTACGGATAGTCGTCGAAGCACACCAGCGCCAGATCGGCAGGAATATGCAGCCCGCGTGCGCCGGCCGCTTCTACCACGCCCAGCGCGATCGAGTTGTTGGCCGCAAAGATCGCAGTGGGCGCCAATCCCTCATCGAAGAGCTGGCCCGCCAGTTCGCGGCCGGTCGGCATGCTGTAACCCCCACGGCGGATCAGGCGCGGATCAGGCTCGATGCCTGACTCCTCGAGGGCAAGCCGGTACCCTGCGATACGATCCTCGGCAGTGGACGTATCCTGCGGCCCGGAGAGCATGGCGATGCGAGTGTGGCCCAGGTCGAGCAGGTGCCTGGTGAGCGCATACGCACCCGAAAGAGAGTCGCCGCAGACGGTGTCCACATCCCAGTCCTCGATGCGCCGGTCGATCACGACCGTCGTGATGGCATGATCCCGCAGGGTCGACAGCTGGTCCGCATCGGTGCTGCACGGCGCGATGATGATGCCGTCCACCCGCTGGCTGACGATGATGTCAAGATAGCGCTGCTGCTTAGTGGAGTCTTCGTCGGTGTTGCAAAGAAGCACGGAGTAACCGTGGCTTTGGGCCGCGTCTTCGGCCCCACGGGCAACCGTGGTCCAAAAGGCGTTGGTGATGTCGGGGACGACGAAAGCCAGGGAACGCGTGCGTCTGGAGCGCAGGCTGCGCGCCGCCACGTTAGGCACATAGCCGAGATCCAATATCGCTTGCTCCACCCGCCGGCGCGTTGCCACATTGACGTTGGGCGCGTCGTTCATCACGCGTGATACGGTCACGGGTGCAACGCCAGCGTGCCTTGCCACATCCCTGATGGTGGTCACAAGTCAGCCTCGAGCAGCGTTGTCGGATAGGAGAAGAAGACAGTTCACATCAGGTGGCGATCACATGGTTCTGTTACAATGGGATGATAACGATACCATGAAATCGTTTCCCTCAGGCAGGAATTATACAAGAAGGTGTAGGGATGTCAAATTAGCAAGGTGCCGGGCACTTTCGAAGTGCCCGGCACCTCATAGCGCGCGGCCGCCCCTACTGCGACCACTTCGTCGGGTGGCGGTCCCAGCGATGATCTCGCAGCTGAATGTGGAGCTCCTCGGGCAGCGGGCCGGCATCGCTGGCCGCAATGTTCGCCTCCACGTGATGCAGCTTGCGCATGCCGGGGATGATGGTGCTGACCGTTGGGTTATTGAGAATGAAGCGCAGGGCCATGTCGGGCATCGCCAGGCCCGCGGCTGCGGCCAGCGGCTTCAACGCATCCCCGCGCCGGACGCTGGGAATCAGGTTGTCGGGCACGAAGTAAGTGTTACGCCAGTCTCCCTCGGGCCATTTGCTGTCCACGGTCAGCGTCCCGGTCAGCGTGCCCTCATCGAACGGCACGCGGGCAATCACTGCTACGTCGTTCTCCTGGCATGCTGGGAAAAGCTCATCCTCCGGGTTCTGATCGAAGATGTTGTAGATCACCTGCACCGCATCGATCAGCCCGCTGCGCACCGTCTCGGCCCCGTTCCACGGCTCCCAACGGTTGATGCTGATCCCCCATGCGTGCACGAGCCCCTGCCCGCGGAGATCGTCCATGGCCTTTGCCACGCGGTCATCGCGGATCCAGGCATCCTCCCACGTGTGGAACTGGATCAGGTCAAAGGACTGGATGCCCGCGTTCTGAAGGCTCGAATGCACGTAATGCTCGATGTGATCGGGCGGAAAGCAGTCGTCCACGGAGTACTCCCGCCGCGATGGCCACTTGAAATTCTTCGGCGGAATCTTGGTCGCGGTGTAGAACTTCCTGCCGGGATTCGCGGCCACAAGCCGGCCCAGAAGCCCTTCGCTGTGGCCCGCACCATATCCCCAGGCGGTGTCGTAGAAATTGCATCCCAGATCAAGCGCATGCTGCAGGGCCGCCAACGACTCCGCGTCGTCCGACCCGGTCCAACTGCCCATGCCCCACATTCCGTAGCCGATCTCAGAAACCTGCCAGCCTGTCCGGCCAAACCTCCGATACTTCACGTGTCCACCTCCTCATAGAAAACTAATGTCAAGCATCCCACGCGCCGGCTGCCCTCAGCCGCGCTACGAGATCGGGATAAAGCGGGAGTACCGGCGCGGGAAGAGTGCGGTCAACAGCCCGCGCGCCTCGTCGCCATCGGCCCAGGCATCCGGACGCGCTTGCCGCAGCTCCGCGAAGGTCCGGTAGCCAAAGACCAATTGCAGGAAGGTCAGGTCCGGGAAGGCGGCATGGCCTTCATCCTGTGTAATCACGGGAGTCCACGGCTCGATCGTTGCGAAGCGGCCGCGCTCCAGGATGATGCGCAGGCCAGAGCGGTAGAAGCTGAGCTTCAGCTCGCCAGAGTGGCCGGCCGCAAACGATCCGGCCAGGCGCTCCTCGAGTGCGGGCGCGATCGTTCGGAGGAAGCCGGGCAGATCCGGCACGCGCAGATACCACGCATAGGGCGGGCGGATATGAGGCAGGCGCTCCTGGTTCGCGTCGTAGGCAGGGTGGTGCTCGCCTAACTGAAACTGGATCCCGGAGAGGGTCTTGCCCTTGGCCGCCAAGATCGCATCGCCTTCGGGCCGAAGACCGCGCAAGAGGCTGGCCGCGGTTTCCACGAAGGACCACCCTGCCGCCAGCTCGAACCAGAGCAGCGCGATCCGGCTGCCGCCCCAGGGATGCGGGCTGAAACCTGCCATGCCGACCGGCTCGCCTGCGGCCGTCTGTAGGATGCGCCATTCGAGACGCTGGACATCGCCCGCCCGGCGCTCGAAGATCTCGTAGCGCCACAGCCGCGCGTCGCGCGGCGCGTGGACCAGCGAACGCCGCGCGGACAGCCGTTCCAGCTCGAGCACGAACTCCAGATCGTCCTCAACCACTCGCCGGAGCACAAATGGTTCGACCTGGCCCTCCTTGAGCACCGGGATGGACGCCAGGTAGCCGATGCGGCCGCCGCTCAGGTCCATCGCCATCTCATAGCCGAACTGCCGGTAATAGTACGGGATGCCCGTGATCGCCTGCACCGGCTCCCCGCGTTCCGCGCTCAGCTGGTGCACCACATCGAACTGGAGGCGGATCAGCCCGCGCTTGCGGTACTCGGGCGTGGTGCCCACCAGTTCGATGCGGCCGACCCCGAACGGGATGCCCCCATAGGTCCAGGTCTGCGATATCAGGTTGAGGGTGGAGACGATGCGGCCGCTGGCCTTCTCAGCCACGATCGTGAAGTCGTGTTCGCCGAACGTCGGGTGGTCTCTGCTCAGCAGCCCGCGCGTCCACTCGGCCACAGGCTCATCCGGCTCCGTCACGCCCAGATCCCGGTGCACCCACTTATTGAAATCGGCCAGCGCCTCTAAATCCGCACGGTTCGAGAGGCGCAGCACCAATCCGTTCCCCAGGTCGCGGGGAAGACTGTCTGCAACAGCGATCGGTGTACTCATAAGGTTCAATTATAGCGCAGACCGCGCAAAATGCGGAGTGACGCCCCGCACCCTGAGCCGACCTAACCGGAGTTGAAGGACGCCGGCCCATGGCGCGAAAACGCTGGCGCCCGGGCAGATGCCCGAACGCCAGCGCTCAAACTCACGGGCTGCTACTTCAGCACTTGCACCACATCGTAGTCGGTGTCCGGTGTTCCCGGGGTGCCGAAGCGGGCGTTGACCGCATAGATCCACTTGCCGAAGCGGGCGATCGTGGTCGGCACGCGGAACGCCGGATCCGTGATCACCTTCGTGACCGACCCTGTCTTCAGCGTTGCGTCGAGCCTGACGGCAGAGATCTGGTTTATGCGATTCTGCATAACGTAGAGGGTCTTACCTTCCAGCAGAATGCCGTCGCCGTTTGTCAGGCTCACGCCGCCGAGGTCGATCAGCCTGGCGAAGCCGGTCGCCGGATCAACCAGGAACAGGGAGGCAAGGCTGCTATGCATGATGATCAGCGCCTTGCCGTTGGGAGTCGTCTCGATGCCGTTGGCGTTGAACCCGGCAACCTGCTGCCATGTGCCGCCCAGGGCGATCGTTTGGACGTCACCCGGTGCAGGCAGAGAGCCACCCGGGCCCAACGGAAGCTTATAGAAGACGGGTTGATTGGAATCGGTAAAGTACGCCGCGCGGGACGTCAGGACGACGTCGTTGATGAAGGTCGGCGCTGCGGTCGTGAGCTGGTACTCCCTGAGCAACGCACCTGTTCCGCCGTCGAAGACGAAAGCCTTGCCGCTGCCCGTGCCTGCGGCAAAGACGTAATTCGTCCGCTGGTCGACCTTGAGGCCGGCGATCCTGCGCCCTTCCACGCCCGGAACCAGGACATCGCCCTCGCCCGTGCGCAGGTCGCCCTTGTAGATCCGCCCATCAGCGAGCGAACCGACAAAGAAGTCGGTCCCGCGCCCCGTGGCGATCCCCTCGGGCTGAATCCCGTTCGGCAGGGCCAGATTCTTGGGAAACACTTGCTCGGCCCCGGCCGGATATGCACCGGCCAACGTGAAGACAAGGATGCCTGCTAGCAGCAGGGCCAACTTCAGAAGCAGGCTGCGGTGCGCATGGGCGTCCTCGCGCCTGCGTTCGATCGCAATCGCTCTGGCAGTAGCAATATAGTATCTGTGTTTCATCGCTCACTCCTACCAACTGCTGGGTAGGGTGAGTTTCTCACGAATCTCCCCGGCTTTTTGTGGTCCGCGTTCCCACTGAGTTACTTAAGATACACATAAGTCTGAAAATGCACCCCATCTTCGCGCCTTCGCGTGAGGATTCAAACCACCGGCAGGTCTAGAGCGGCCGCTTCATCACGACTTCATCGTCGAGTACCTCACCGGTCCGCTCGAACCCAAGCGTCCGGTAGAACTCCTCGGGGCTGCCTTCTCCTTCACCGCAGCTGACCAGCAGCTCGGTGGCTCCGTCGGCCTTGACCTTGTCGATCAGCAGCTCGACCGCGCGGCGGCCATAGCCTTTGCCCTGGTACGGCGCGGCCACCATCAGGCGCCAGAGGAAGTGGACCGTATTCAACTTGTCCTTCTCCTCATCTTCGGGCCCGATGTAGATCATGATGAAACCGACCGGGGTTTCGTCCGCATAGATCGCGCGGAACCAGGCATAAGGCGAGAAGTGCGCCTCGGCAATCGATATGGCATTGTCTGCCACCATCTTCTTGTGCGCGGGGGACAGCGTATCGCTGAGCGCACAGATGGGTCTGACCGTCTCTTCGGTGATCTCGCGCAGGGTGACTATCTCAGCCATGCCGAACTCCCATCAGGTTTTGGATGAAGAAATCCCGGATCCGCTCCTCCATGAACACCCTGTCCTCCAGCCGCCGCGACATGTGGCGCTCGTCGGGGAAGAGCATCAGCTCATAAGGCACGCGATTGCGGGTGAGCGCGTTGATCAGCCGCGCGGTGTGGCGAAAGTGGACGTTCTCGTCGATGAGCCCGTGGATGAGCAGCAGCTTGCCCTTGATCCGGCTCGCATGGGTCATGGTGCTGCTGGCCTGGTAGCCGGCCGCGTTCTCCTCAGGCAGACCCATGTACCGCTCGGTGTAGTGGGTGTCGTACCCGTCCCAGGCAGTGACCGGCGCGCCGGCAACCGCGGCATGGAACGTCTCGGGCGCTCGTGCCAGGCACATCAGCGCCATGAATCCCCCGTAACTCCAGCCATATACGCCCACGCGCTCCCGGTCAGCCAGCCCCGCCTCAACCAGCCAGCGCACGCCATCGACCTGGTCGTCCACCTCGGCATGGCCCATATCCCAGCGGATCGCTGACTCGAACTCGAGGCCGCGATTGGCGCTGCCCCGGTTGTCCAGGGTGAAGACGAGGAAGCCCAGGCTGCGCAGATACTGGGCGCGCATGTTGGCGGTGCTGCGCCAGGCGTTCATCACGCGCTGGGCATGGGGGCCGCCATAGACATCGACGATGGTTGGATACGGCCCCTTGCCAAAGCGTCCCTCGTCCGGCGCGTAGATCATGCCCTCAAGCGTGACGCCATGGCGGTTGGTGATCGGGACGAACGCCGGCGACTGCAGCGCCAGCTCGGCGATGCGCGGGTCGCCGGTCCGGTAGATGACCGCAAGCTCGCCCTCGCCGTGGAGGCTGCGCAGGGTGACGCGCGGCGGCTCGGCCGCGGACTCGAACACATCCACGAAACGGTTCTTGCCGCGGTCCAGCTTAACAAGATGGACCCCCTCCCCCTCCGTGACCTGCTCCGGCTGTCCGCCGTCCAGGGCCACGCGGTAAAGGTGCCGCCCGCGCACATCGGGCAGCGTGCCGGTGAAGTACACGAGGCCGCGGCCCGCGTCGACGCCCGCCAGCGTGTCGACCATCCACTCACCCCCGGTGAGCTGGCGCACGAGCCGGCCCTCGCGATCGTACAGATAGAGATGGCGGAAGCCGGTGCGCTCCGAACCCCAGATGAACCCGCCGGGACACGACCCGTCGCGATCTGGCAGCGGCTGCAGGAGGTCGTGAAGGTTGATCCAGGTCGCACTCGTCTCGCGCAGCAAGAGGCGGCCTGCGCCCGTCGCGGAATTAAAACTGATTATGTCAAGTCTTTGCTGGCGGCGATCCTCCAGCTGTGCGACCAGTTCGCCGGAGGGAAACCACCGCACACGCGCCAGGTACTCATACGAGCCGGGCTGCGGACCGCCCGCAACCGCTTCCATCCAGACAACCTCGCCGGTTGCCACCGTGACCACGCCCAAACGCACCCGAGCATTGGCCCGGCCCGCGAACGGATAGCGGTGATCCTCCTGGCTCCCATCTCCCACCGAGTCTTTGCCCTGGTGCACGATGCGGTAGATGGGGATGTGGCGCTCGTCGACCTCGGCGAAGGCGATCATGGTCCCATCGGGCGACCACCAGAAACCTTCGTACCGGCCCATTTCCTCGGCTGCGATATACTCGGCCAGGCCGCGCGTGACACCCGCGCTCGCCGCATCGCGGGTCAGCTGCCTCGCCTCGCCGCCTGCCCCGGCTTCGTCCACGCCGGCGACCCACAGGTCGCCTGCCCTGACGAATGCGATCCGGGTCCCATCGGGCGAGAAGCACGGATCCTGCACCGGGCCGTCGATGACCTTGCGCAATCCTGCAGCATCCTGGACATAGACGCCGTCCGGAAGGGACACCAGCAACCGCGCCAGCGGCTTCGCCCACGCGTAATCGGTCACCCCCGCGCCCCACTGCCGGGTGCGCTCCCGGCGCAGGGCCTCTTCCAGTGAGACGTTCTCGTCCGTCGCGCCCTGGGATGGCGGCTCGAGGAACAGGCCGCATTCGAGCGTGCGGGGATCGTAAGCGTACAGCTGTCGCGTCCGCGAGCGGTCGGGGCTGTGCAGGAAGGTGATCAGCGCGTCGTCCGGGCTGAACTGGAAATCGACCGGCTGGACCAGCCCGGGCTGAGGCACGGTCGCGACGTCTTCGGGCGACAGCGGCCGCGGCGTTTCGACAGAAACAGGCATGAAAAAAGCTCCTTGGCTTTGATGATTGTGGCCAAGACGTGCCAGCCGAAAGGTGCCCGGCACTTGGCAAGTGCCGGGCACCTGGACTCGCGCCTCGCGGTTTCGAACTGCCGTGCCGCCGCGCTGGCGGATGAGTGCTAGGACGTGCTCTCTTCCAGCAGCGCTCTCACATCCGCCACCGATCCGCGCCAGGGGCCCGGCTGCTCCTGTTTCAGGGTCGTCACCGCGCCAGCCCAGGCGCACGCCTCTGCCGCGCTGTACGACAGGCGCATCGCCAGGTAGGTGGCAAAACAGGTGTCGCCCCGGCCGGTGCGGCCGGCGAGGGAGCGCGGGCGAAACGGTGCGCGGTGGACCTGGCCCTCTGCAAAAACCGTGACGCCCGAGGATTCGGTCAGGATGATCTCACGCGGACCCCGGGCAGCCAGGACGCGGCCGGCCCTGGCCAGGTCTTTCTCACCGGTCAGCGCCTCGGCCTCGGCACGGTCCACCTTGAGGTAGGTGATGTGGTGCAGGGCTTCGTCGAGCTGCGGTGAGGTGCGGAACAGGAGCTCGTCGCCGACGCGCACCCGCAGGAAACCCTGGACGTCCATCGCCACAGGGCCGCGCCGCGCAAGCTGCGCCAGCAGGGCCAGCTCCACCTCGCCCGCGATGATGGGCGAGATGACATAGATGGCCGCACTCAGGCCTTCGTCCTCGGGAGAACCCGGCTCGTGCCCCCAGTCGATCGGCAGGTCGGCAGCCTGGATCGCGCCCGCAAAGCCGATGGGAATGCAGATGCGGCGCTCCATGTCAGCCGAGTTGTAGTGGTTGGCGATGCCGGAGGTCTCCGGGGCAGGCGCTGCGAAGACAGTGACGCCCTCGCTGCGCAGCTCTTCCAGCCGCGGGAAGTCCGCGGCTCGCAGCCGGGTGGCAACCACCCCCTCCGCGCCCAGCCGTCGCGCCGCGATGGCGCCGTAATAGACCCCGCCGCCGGAGGAGACCGTCGTCACCCCGTCCACGATCAGCTGGTCCACGGCGAAGTGACCCAGCATCAACAAGTCACAGGCGCGCTTAATCATCGGGATTTGCCAGCACGTAGAGGCAGTCCTCGACCAGCCGGATCGGCACGGCGGAGCCTTCCTCGTGCACCTGAGCGTGCCGCGGATCGTGTTCGGCTACGGTCAGGAGGTGATCCCCGACTTCCAGATCGTACTCCACGACATTGCCCAGGTACGCGGACCGGCGTACGATGGCCTCCGCGTGGGGCTGCGCCGCGTCGACCTCCACCATCTCGGGCCGGACGACGAGCGTGACCACTGCGCCGGTCGGGATAAATTCTTCCGGTGCGGGCACGTTCACGAGCGCGCCCAGCGCATCCATGACCAGGGTGCCGTTACGTTGATCGCGCACCATGCCCGTGACGAAGTTCGCACGGCCGATGAAATCGGCCACGAAGCGCGAGGCGGGCCGCCGGTACACCTCGGAAGGGGTGCCGGTCTGCTCGATCCGGCCCTCGTTCATCACGACGACCTGGTCCGACAGGGTCATGGCCTCCACCTGGTCGTGGGTGACATAGACACTGGTGATGCCCAGCCGCTTCTGAATCCGGCGAATCTCGGTGCGCATCTGCTCGCGCAATTTGGCATCGAGATTCGACAGCGGTTCGTCCATGAGCAGCACCTTGGGCTCCATGACCAGCGCGCGGGCAAGCGCAACCCGCTGCTGCTGCCCGCCGGAAAGCTGGTTGGGCTGACGGTTTTCATACCCGGTCAGCTCCACCAGCTCCATCACCCTGCCCACACGCTCCCGGATCACCGCCTGAGAGAGGCGCTGCACATTCAGCCCGTAGGCGATGTTCTCGAAGACGCTCAGATGCGGAAAGATCGCATAGCTCTGGAAGACCATCGACATGTCGCGGCGGTGCGGAGGCAGATCGTTGATCGCCTTGTCGTCCAGCAGGATCTGGCCCGACGTGGGAAACTCAAATCCGGCGATCATGCGCAGCGTCGTAGTTTTGCCGCATCCCGATGGACCAAGCAGCGTGACCAGGTCACCCTGTTTGATATCGAGCGAGACGCCGTTGACCGCCGTAACTTCACCCTCGCCGCCCCCGCCCCGGCTGGCGAACTTCTTGACCAGGTCTTGCAGCACAAGATACATGGACTGGCTCCTAAGCTCCCAACGTCAGATCAACGTCGCCGCGGCCCTTGAGCACGCGGCGGGTGATGTAATACAAGAACCCGATAGCGATCAACACGAGCACGATGATCACGGTTGAATAGGCGGCAGCAATGCTGACGCCGCCCTGCTCCCACTCGCTGAGGATCGACGCGGTCACGATGCGCCACCGCGCACTGATCAGGAAGATGATTGCCGAAAGGCTGGTCATGTGGCGGGTGAAGGAGAAGATCAGGCCGGCCAGCAATGCGGGCAGGATCAGCGGCAAGGTTACCTTGCGGAATGTATACTGCGCATCGCCGCCCAGCATCCCCGATGCCTCTTCGATGGATGGGTCGATCTGCTGCAGCGCGGCCACGCCTGCGCGCACCGACGCGGGCAGGCTGCGCACGGCAAACGCGGCCAGGATGATGTAGGGCGTGCCGATCAACGCCAGCGGCCGGCCCGCGAAGCAGAGCGCAGCAAGCAGCGCGAGGAAGGCCCCTGCGATGATGACGCGCGATCTGCCCGTCTCCCTGTCGATGACCAGCAGCGACAGGAATGCATAGATGATCGCCACCAGGGGCAGCGGCGTCTGGAAGAACACCTTCAGGTAATCGGAGAACTGGAACAGGAAATTGGCCCAGAAGCCGGGGGGAATCGAACGGCTCAGGACCGCGATGGGCTGCGCCACGAACTCGATGATGCCGCCCATGAGTACGTATGCGCCCATTGCAAAGACCAGGGTCGACCGCCCCGGCCTGCCGCTCGACCGGCCTCGCAGCCAGATCACCGCAGCGAGCACGAGATAGAGCGCGCCGATGAGATAGAAGGGACCGGACTCGCCCAGGTATGGGGTCACCTGAGCCAGACCCACGCCGACCGCGCTCGACGCGACCAGTGCGACCAGCTGCGATCGCTTGTCGGGCAGGGTCTGCCGCACCAGGAACACCGCGAGCAAGACAAAGAGCAGACCGACCACGAAGACCGGCACGGTCGAGAAGGCCAGCACGAAACCGATGCCGAGGATCGTGCCTGGCACCGCGCCGCCCAGGTTAGAGACGAAGTCCAGTCCATCCTTTCCCGAGAATCGCTTGCGCACCACGAGGAACGCAATGATCATGCCGGTCAGCGCAGCCAGCGGCGTGGCAAATGCACTCAGGAAGGTGGTATCCAGGACCGATTCGACCCCGCGCGCGGCCATCAGCTTCCACCAGTGCAACGTGGGCGTATAGTCGACCCCCCACGCGCTCGCGAAAGACCCGTAGAAGATGGCCGCATAGAGCACCACCACCAGCGCGCACGTCAGATAGGTGATCGCGATAAACGGCCCCCGGATCCACGGCTCGCGCACAGTGATATGCCCGCCCGTCGGCTTGCCCGTCACCGATACCTAGGAGCGGCGGCTCACGTAGTAACGCTGGACCAGGAAGACCAACAGCGTGGGGATGAGCAGGACGAATGCCAGGGCCGAAGCCTTCTGGTAGTCATACTCTCCCGCGACGGCCAGGAAGATCTGCGCGGAAAGAACGGTGACATTGCCCGAGATAAACAGCGGGTTCCCCAGGTCGGCCAGCGATTCCACAAAGAGCAGGAGAAACGATCCAGCAATGCCGGGAATGAGCAGCGGCAGCGTGACAGTGCGAAAGATGTGCAGTTTGCCCGCGCCGAGACTGTGTGCGGCTTCTTCCATGCTGGGGTCGAGTCGTTCGAGCATGGCCCGGATGATCAGATAGGCAACGGAGAAAAACGTTATGATCTGGACGAACACGAGGCCATCCATGCCGTAAACGTCGTTGCGGCCCAGGCCGAACTCCATTCCGAGCAATTTCGCGGTGATCAGTCCGTTGCGTCCGAAGAGCAGAATTGTGCTCAAGGCCAGCGCAAATGGAGGCGAAACCGTGGGGACAAGCGCCAACAGGTGAATGATCCGGCTGCCCGGCGCGTTGCACCGGACCATGGTGTAGGCAAAGATGAAGCCCAGAATAGTGCCGCCGGTCGCGGTCAGGAGGCCCATGACCAGGGTGTTGGTAAAGACCTGCCGCGAGTAAGGCCCGTAATAAGAATCAAAGTAGCGGGCGATGTATTTGAAGCTCAGGCGTGTGAACCAGGGCCCCGATTGGGTCGAGTCCAGAAAACCGTTGGCAGTACCGCGAAAGAGAGGAAAGACAACGAAGACGAACAAGAAGAGCGCACAGTAGAGCAGGCTGATGAGAAGCACCGGGTCACGTGCGATCAGTGCGAATTCCCGGTAGCGCCTGATAATTGTGCTCCGCAAGCTACGCCTTGTCGCCGCGCGGTCCTGCGAGCCGTTCAAGGATATCGCCATAGAAACCCTCGATCCGGGAGACGAACGAAAGAAGGAAGATGCCAGAAGGAAGAAGAAAGATCCGCGGGCTGCCTTGCGCTGCTCCGAAAGTGCTACGTGAGACAGCCACTCCTCCGACTACGGGCCGCGAACTGCGGCGGCCCTCGGCGCAGGATGATCTTCCTTCTTCCTTTTTTCCCTCTGACCTACTACTTGAGTTGGTCGGCTGCGGCGATCTCGTTCGTGAATTTGTCGACGAAAGCCTTCTTGTTCTTGCCGGCCCAGTCGAAATCGTAGTCGATCAGCTTGACCTGAAGCAGCTCAGGATGAGAGAGCTCGACGCCCTTGACGGTCGGCGCCTGGTAGGCCTTGTATTTCGGGCCCAACTTCTGCGCATCCGCGGTCAGCGCCCAGTCGAACCACTTCTTGGCGAGATCCATGTGCTTGGCGCCCTTGATGATGCCCATTGCACCGATCTCGTAGCCGGTGCCTTCCTCGGGGAAGGAGAGCTCGAGGGGCATCTTGTTGTTATCGATCTCGTTCACGATATCGTGCGAGAACACGATGCCCACGGCAGCCTCACCCTGTCCGACGAACTTGGCAGGCGCAGCGCCGCTCTTGGTGTACTGCGCGATCTGGCCAGCATAGTTCTTGATGTACTCCCAGCCAGCCTCTTCCCCGCGCATCTGCAGCACGGTGGCGATGGCCGTGTAGGAGGTGCCGGAGGTCGAAGGATGCGCCACCATGATCTGGCCCTTGAACTCTGGCTTGAGCAGGTCATCCCATGACTTGGGAGCGGCCGCGCCGGGATTCTTGGCCAGCCAGTCCTTGTTGGTGCAGAACGCGAGGCTGCCGACGTAGATGCCGGCGTAATGGTTGTCCGGATCCTTGTACTTGGCTTGATCGAGCAGATTCCCATAGTTGGGGGAGTTGTATGGCTCGAGCAGCCCTTCCTGCTTCGCGGCCACGAAGCTATCCATGGGGCCACCCCACCAGATATCGAACTGCGGGTTGTCCTTCTCGGCGCGGACGCGAGCCAGCGCCTCACCGCTGGACATGCGGACATAGTTGACCGTGACGCCGTATTTGGCCTCAAACTCCTGCTTCATGCCCTGGCACCACTCCTCCTGGGGGGTGCACAGCACATTGACCTCTTTGCTGGCTGGCGCGGCCGCGGGCGCACAGCCTGCAATTACGATCGCGAAGATGAACAGAAGAGAGACGAGCGCCGGGACTTTGCGATTCATGCTTCCTCCTTGAAGATCCTCGTGCGTGTGGGGAATGGCGCCGGCCAAATGCCTTCGCCGCGCTAAAAATAGCACAGGGCAGGGTGGGTGTCAACTGCCGGAGCTTAACACACGGGATACATGAAATGACATTTGTGCTATAATTGCTCTGACACCTTACTCAGAGGGAGAATGCCATGCCTGAAGCCGATCCATCCACTGGCAGCGCGGAATTCACTCCCCCAACCAGCACGTCTGCGGGTCCCGTGACCGTGCAGGTCACCCCCCAGGGGCACGTGACCATCACAGTTGTTCCGTCCCAGGCCATGCCGGATCTCGGAGGCCTGGAGACCTTCACGCCCGAATCCTTCAGCCTGTTCGGCGGCCCGAGGACCGATGAGACCGCGGTCAGCCCCTTCAAGCAGGTTGCAGACAAGCTCAAATCGGCCCTCGAGACGCTCGGCGATAAGATCGTCGACTTCGCAAATGACGTCACGACGCTCGAGGTGCGCACCTTCGTCTCCGACCGCATCGAAGACGTCCGCCCCGACGCAGCAGCCGGCTTCACGCATGCGGTTCCGCGCGCCATGACCACCATCGAGCTCGACGGAGACACGCAGGTCGTCGTGCCTGTGGATGCGGGCCAGATCGACCAGGCGCTGTGGCAGATCCACCGGCAGACGGTCGAGCAGGCGCAGGCCCATCGGGAGGCGATGCTCAGGACCATCGGCGAGCTCGTGACTGGTTTCATCCCGGCCATCAAGTAACATGGCAGAGTTCATCGGTCCTGCGGCCGCGGAGGACGAGCTCGGGGTCTGGCAGCCTGCACTCCCTGCTGCGCCGGACGAAGCAGATCTGGAGAGCTTCGGTCCGGCCGCAGCCGCGCCGCCGGCCAGCGAAAATCTCTGGCGGGTTGCGCTCCCCGAAGATCGAAGCGCCGCGGCCCGGGCCCTGGACGTGGCGGAGGCGCGGCTCGCAGTCGCGGAATCCGCGCTGCCCCAGGCCGAAAAGCGGCTGCGGGCCTTCGTCGCGGCAGGCGGTCCATCGCCTGCAATCCGGCCCGGGCTCGAAGAGCCGGAGCTGGAACTGGCCGCGTGGTGCACGGCGGCAGACGGGCTCGCGGCCTCGCCCGACCTGCAGGACGCGCAGCTCACCGCCATCGACCGGACCAGGGCGTTCTTCGACAAGATTTGCGATGCCGTGCGCGACTTCACCGTCGTGGAAACCGACCTCGGCGCCACCCGTGTGGCGCTCACGCGCGTGTCGTGGACGGGCGACATGCGCACCGCGTGGCTGCGGGGACTGCCCGCAGACGACGCACAGCAGCATCTCCGCGCGGTCAGCCTCGCGCTGCGCACGCGCGACGCATGGCTCCGCCTTGCGCTGACCGTGGTGCGCGGCGCGCTCCTGCTCGCCGCGCTCTTTGCCGCCACGCCGCTCCTGGCTCTGCCCGCAGTCTATCGCTTCATCCGTCAGATCATCGACCAGGTGCAGGCGTTGCCGGCCCTGACCTGAAACATCATGGAGGTGTAGTCTCATGCCACAGAATAATGAAGCCCAAGCCCCTTTGACCGCCGCTAAGGCCAATCCCAGCCCCGAGGTGTCGATCCGCAGTGCCCTGCAGGCCATCGCGGATCAGATCGCGGATGGCAGCAAACTGACCGTTTCCACGAATGTGCAGGTCGTCAACACGTCCGCGGGCGTCCAGATCGCGGCGGACAAGGCCGAGATCGCCCGCACCGAGATCAGCATCGACGGCGACCGGTACGTCATCGTACCGATCCTGATCGATGCCGGTGAGCTGCGCGTGCCCCAGGCTGTGCTGGAGCTGCACGAACGCCACGTGACGGAGGCCATCGCCTACCGCAAGCAGATGCTCGAGATCCTCGTCGACTTCGTGAAGACGCGGCGCCTGGGCTGAAAGCCCCGAAGAACGCCGGTCGCGCAAAGGCGGCGCGCAGGGGGGCGCCTGTCGCTGCCGCCGTGCTGCGGGCATCGTCGTGACGGTGGACGGCGGACTGCACACGTTCAGTGGGGTGTGGCAAACAAATACGCCTGACGCAGTCACACCGCCATCCGGGATCTTGGCGAAAGGATGGGATCGATGAACTCAACAGACGACCTGCCGCTCACGTATCGCAATCCGGCAGGGCTGCTGCAGAAACTGATTCGATTCGACACCACCAATCCGCCGGGCAATGAGGCCGAGTGCGTTTCGTTTGCCGGTCATCTGCTGAACCAGGCCGGAGTCGAAACCAGGATTCTGGCCAAATCACCCAACCGTCCCAACCTGATCGCCCGGCTGCCCGGCCAGGGCCGATCGGCCCCGCTGCTGCTCTACGGACACGTGGACGTCGTCACAACCGCACAGCAAGAATGGCAGCATCCTCCGTTTGAGGGCCGGCAGGTCGACGGCGAGGTGTGGGGCCGGGGTGCGCTGGACATGAAGGGCGGCGTGGCGATGATGCTGGCGGCTTTTCTGCGCGCCAGGGCCGAAGGCCTGAAGCCGCTGGGCGACATCGTTCTCGCCATCCTTTCCGACGAAGAAGCGGGCGGTGACTTCGGCGCCAAATTCCTGGTGGAGGAACATCCCGAGGAATTTGCAGAAATACGGTACGCCATCGGAGAATTCGGCGGGTTCACCTTCACGGTTGGCAAACGTCGTTTCTACCCGATCCAGGTGGCTGAAAAGCAGATGTGCTGGTCCAGGGCCATTTTGTGCGGTCCCGGCGGACATGGCTCCCAGCCTGTACGGGGTGGTGCGATGGCAGGGCTGGCTTGCTTTCTCAGGCGCCTGGACGCGCACAGACTGCCGGCGCACATCACGCCCGCGGCACGCCTCATGCTCGCCCCGATGGCCTCGACACTCGGGGGAATTAGTGGCCTAATGATCAGGCAGCTCCTGAATCCCGGTTTGACGGATCGGGTGCTCACCTTGTTGGGGGCACGCGGTCAGCTGTTCGATCCACTGCTGCACAATACCGTGAGCCCGACGATCTTGCATGGTAGCGACAAGATCAACGTGATTCCCGGCCAGGTAGTAGTGGAGCTTGACGGACGCCTGCTGCCTGGGTTCAGGCCTGAACACCTGATCAGCGAGGTGCGAGCAGTCGTTGGAGAAGACGTTATGCTCGAGGTGATCCGCCACGACCCCGGCCCGGCCGAACCCGATATGGGGTGGTTTGACACGTTGGCCGGCATCCTGAAAGAGGCCGACCCTGAGGGCGTTCCGATACCCCTCCTGTTGAGCGGCACTACCGACGGTCGATTCTTTGCGCAGCTGGGCATCCAGACGTACGGCTTCTTGCCCATGCAGCTGCCTGAAGGCTTCAACTTCACCCGTACCATTCACGCCGCTGATGAGCGTATTCCCCTTGCAGCGCTCGAATTCGGCACAAACGCCGTTTACCAGGCATTGCAGCGAATGGCGGCATAAGGCAAGGGGATGATTGTAAGGAGAAAGCACCTATGTTGTTCCGCCACCACAACCGCCCCGTGCAGGCAACCGTCCTGCTTACGCTGATCCTCGTCCTGCTCCCCGGGCTTGCCGGGGCACAAGGCGTCGACGTATCGCTATGGCGCCAGGGTAATCCGGCCCTGGCAGACAGCTTCAGCAGGAATACGGGGCAATGGGACGTCGATACCGGCAGCAAAGCACTGAGCTTCATCAGCCGCGGGCGCCTGACAGTTCAGGTGCCTGAGAAGGAGCTGTTCCGCTGGGTGACGTTCGACAGCGATGAGGCCTTCGCGGACTTCTATGTCGAGATCGATGCAACCCATATCGATGGACCCACCGATGGCATGATGGGCCTGATCTTTCGCTATGAGGACGCGGACAATTTCTACGTCTTCCTGGCCGATGCAGAGGGCTACTTCGCCTTGCTGGCCTACATCGATGGAGAGCTGGATCGCGTGATCGACTGGACGGAGGCCGGCGCGCTGAACTCCGGCGAAGGCGCGGAGAACCGGTTGGCAGTGCTCGCCAGCGGCCGGGAAATCGTGGTGCTGGCCAACGACGAGGAGCTTGAGCGGGTTCAAGATCGCAGCTTCACCGACGGCCAGATTGCCCTGGTCGCCGGAACAAACGAGGACGGCGATCTGCAGGTTGCCTTCGACAATTTCGGATTATGGAACAAGCCGGCGACAGCGCCCGCGCGCAAGAGCCTCATCCGCTCGACGCCCACCCCGACGCGGCGGCCGGCTGCGGACGCCATCGTGACGTCCAACACCCTCAACGTGCGGTCGGGTCCCGGCACGAACTACCCGGCCGTCGGTTCGCTGAAAAAAGGCGATGCCGTGGACATCGTGGCTCGAAGCAAGGACAGCCAGTGGGCCAGGCTCAGTGTGCCCAAGGTGGCAGAAGCGTGGGTCAGCGCGCAATACCTCGACATTTCAATCGACTTCGAGAAGATGGACGTTGCTGCCGCGCCGGCGCCACCCCCCACCCGGCAGCCCGCGAAGAACCTCGCGTGGCTGGTCATCGAAAACCACATCGGCCGGTACATCACGGTGCAGGTCAACGACCAAAACTTCCGCGTCGAGGGCAAGGTGGGCAACACCGCGGGCCGGTACCAGTTCACGCTCCAGGGCGTTGGGCGCTATCGCATCGCCGCGCAGCTTCCCAACGGCGGTGCACACAACTGGGACCTGTACGTCGAGCCGACCGCAGACAAGTGCGCCAACCGCCAGGGCTGCATTGCGCTCGGCCAGACCTTCCTGCAGACTTATTATTGAGCCAGGCAGGTCTCGACCCACCGTGCCACCTGGCCGGCCGGCGTATCCTGCGGATCGACCCAGTGAATCGCCGGATCGTTGGGCCGGAACCAGTTATATTGCTGCTGGACGAAACGCCGCGTGCCCTTCTTAATGAGGGCAGCGGCTTCGTCCAGCGTCACCTCACCCCGCAGGTATTGGCCGATCTGCCGGTAGCCCAGGCCCGTCATCGCGGGCAGTTCCCAGCCGTACCCGGCCTCCACCAGGGCGGCCACCTCCGCGACCAGCCCCGCATCGAGCATCGCGTCCACGCGGCGGTCGATCCGCTCGTACAGCACCGGCCGGGGCCGCGTCACGCCGATCTGCACCGCGCGGTACGGCGGCGGCTCTTTCCGCTGCAGTTCGCTGACCGGCCGGCCCGTCGTCAGGCACACCTCCAGCGCGCGGATCACGCGACGCACATTGCGGTAATCGATGCGGGACGCGGCGACAGGGTCGAGGTGGGATAGCCGATCGTGCAGCGCCTGCGGACCGGCCTCAGACACCACCGCTTCCAACTCGCGACGCAGCGCCTCTTGCGGGGCCACTTCCGGGATGCGCCACCCTTGGAGCACCGCGGCCACGTACTGCCCCGTTCCACCCACCAGCATGGGCAGGCGGCCGGCGAGGGCAACCTCGTCGATCGTCCGGTAGGCCAGCGCCTGATACTCCGCGAGGGTCAACACCTGGTCGGGATTCACGATGTCCAGCAGGTGGTGGGGAACCCGGTTGCGCTCAGCCGCAGTCGCCTTGGCAGTGCCGATGTCCATCCCGCGGTAGATCTGTCGCGAATCGGCTGAGACGATCTCACCGCCGAGCGCCTCTGCCAGCTCGATGCTGAGCGCAGTCTTGCCGGCAGCGGTCGGGCCAACGATCACCAGCAGGTCCACGCTATCCTCCCACCGCATCCCGGAAGTGCGCCAGCCGCGCGATCGCATCATGCGCATCAAGCTCTAACGCCAGCACATCCACCCGCCAGGGACCCGACCAGGGCATCGTGAACAGGTACGCCTCAGCCATGTGCGCCAGCCTGAGCTGTTTCCTCGGGGTGACCGAGTCTTCCGGCCGGCCGAGGAAGGGTGCGCCGCCGGTCCGGCTGGCGCGCCGCGTTCGCACCTCGACGAACACCAGCCACTCGCCGTCCCGCGCGACGATATCGATCTCTCCGCGCCGGGTCCGCCAGTTGCGCGCCACGATGTGCCACCCGAGGCCCTCCAGGTGCCCTGCGGCCAACTCCTCGCCCAGCCTGCCCAGCGGCTTCCGAGGATCGGCGGGTTGGTTCGCCTCCATCTTAGTCGCCATGCCCGGTGCCCTTCGTGATCGCACGGCTGCCTCTTAGCGCCTTCGCGGCTTCGCGAGAGCCTCTGCGGGCCAGCAGCCTAGTCGACATGGACATCCAGCCTCAGCTGGCGCGTCGCCAGCGGCGCGAAACTCAGCCTGTGCTGAGCGCACGGCCCCAATTGCTCCAGCGCCTCGCGATGCGACGCGGTGCCATAGCCCTTGTGGACATCAAACCCATACCCACCGTAGACGCTCGCCTGCCCGACCATCCACCGGTCACGCGTCACCTTGGCGATGATCGACGCGGCCGCGATGGAAAGAGATAGCGCGTCCCCGTGGGGTATGCCGCGCTGGGGGCATGCAATGCCGGGAAGCGTCAGGTAATCGAGGAGAATGTAGTCCGGCCGGAGGGACAGGGCTGCCAGCGCGAGGCTCATCGCGCGCCGGGTTGCCGGCACGATGCCCAGGCGATCGATCTCGCTCGCCTCGCAGCGCCCCACGCCCACCGCCAGTGCTCGCGCACTCACCTCGTCGAAGAGCAGCTCGCGCTGCCGGGGCGTCAGGCGCTTCGAATCATCGACGCGACCCACCAGCGGCGCCAACGCGCCGGGATGCGAGGGCAGGATGACTGCCGCCGCGACGACCGGACCTGCCAGTGCGCCGCGGCCGGCCTCGTCGACCCCGGCGATAGCCTGCCTGCCGGCCTCCCACAGCGCCAGCTCGAATTGCAGCCCCGCGCGCTCGTGCACTCCGCTCGATCTCCCAAAAGAAAAAGGCGCAGGGCTTATCTTACCCTACGCCTTGGACTCTACATCGCCCTGCCGCAGCTACGCAGCGCGTTCCTTCAGGCGGGCAGCCTTGCCGGTGCGGCCGCGCAGGAAATACAGCCGGGATCGGCGCACCTTTGCGTGCCGGAGCACCTCGATCTTGTCGACGCGCGGGGACATGAAGAGGAAGGTTCGCTCGACCCCAACGCCGTGCGATGCGATCCGGCGCACCGTGAAGTTCCTGTCCACGCCGCCACCCCGCACGCGGATGACCAGGCCCTGGAAGACCTGTACGCGTTCCTTCTCACCTTCGACGATCAAGGTGTGGACTTTGACGGTATCGCCAGCAGTGATCGCCGGCAGGTCTTGCCGTACGGCCTGAGCAGCAAGAGAATCGATCAGATTAGCCATGGTCTACTACCCTTCGTTTAAGTTCATCGGAAGGCCATCCGCTCGGCTGACTCAGAGCCTGGCACTGCGGCGCCTCGTTTAGTCACGAAAGAGGATTCTAT
This sequence comes from uncultured Anaerolineales bacterium, assembly GCA_964387985.1. Taxonomy (GTDB): domain Bacteria; phylum Chloroflexota; class Anaerolineae; order CG2-30-64-16; family CG2-30-64-16; genus JALOOB01. The sequence continues at coordinate 27,764 of CAYLZG010000010.1, forward strand.
CACAGGCGGGGTGGTTGACCAAATTTATGCCCCGTTCTCCTCTGCCTCTGCACGCAATTTGTTCAGAAATGCCCGGTCCTGGTCGGACAACGGCGCCGAGTTGAGCAGATCGGGCCTGCGCAGCCACGTGCGCAGCAGCGCCTGCTCGCGACGCCAGCGGGCCACCTTCGCGTGATCTCCGGAGGTGAGGATCTCGGGGATGCCCTCGCCCCTGAACTGGGCCGGCCGTGTGAACTGCGGGTACTCCAGGATGCCCGTCGCAAAGGAATCCTCGAACGCACCGATGTCGCAGCCCAGCGCGCCCGGCTGCAGCCTGGTGACCGCATCCACGATGATCGCCGCGGCCAGCTCCCCGCCCGAGATCACGAAATCGCCGATGCTGATCTCGTCCGTCACCAGCCCCAGGTGCACGCGTTCGTCGACCCCCTCGTAGCGGCCGCAGATCAGCGCAATGCGGCGGTCCTGGCTGAGTTCCTCCGCGACCTCCTGGGTGAACCTGCGCCCCTGGGGCGAGAGGAGGATGATGGGCACATCGGGGGGCAGCTCGGCGGATCCTTGCGCAGCAGGCGGCTCGGGCGCCTCAGGAGTCGGGACGAATGTCCAGCCCGGTTCCATGGCCAGCACCGTCTCGACGGCCCGGAAGATCGGATCAGGCTTCATCACCATGCCGCCGCCCCCGCCATAGGGTGTATCGTCGGTGACCCGGTGACGGCCCTCCGCATAATCGCGGATGTTGTGCAGCCCCACGGAGAGGACACCGGCCTCCTGTGCCCGCTTGAGAATGCTGTCGGCCAGGAACCCGGAGAACATCCCGGGAAAGAGCGTGAAAATGTCGAAGTGAATCATCTGCGCTCAGATCGCCAGGTCAGGATGGCGCGGGCCGGAGCCAGCGCGCCCGGATCTCGTCAAGCGTACCATCGGATTCGAGCGCACGCAAAGCATCGTTGACCACCTTGAGCAGATCGGGCGCGTCCGCTGGCACGACGACGACATACGGGTCGGACACCAGCGGCTCGCCGACCGTGGCCAACTCCCCGGCATGGGTGTAGATCGCGAGGCTGATCGCATCGACGATGGCCGCATCAGCTTCTCCCGCGGCGAGTGCATCCAGCGCCAGCGTCACCGTCTCGCGCGGCAGCAGCTCGAACGCGATCGACTCATTTTCCCGGAGCGCGCGCGCGGCCGCTTCGCCCTGGCTGCCCCATTCGACCGCCACGCCTTGCCCGCTCAGGCCGGCTGGCCCCGCTAGATCGCTCCCCTTTCGCACCGCGAGCACGACGCCGGCCTGCACGTACGGATCGGAGAATCGCACATCCTCGGTCCGCTCGGGCAGGATGGGCATGGCCGAGATCGCCGCGTCCACCTGGTGCGCGGCCACCGCGTCGATGAGCTCGTCGAACCCCAGGGTGACGATCTCCGTCTTGATGCCCCACTGCTCCGAGATGGCGTGTGCCAGCTCTACGTCCAGCCCAACCGGCCCTCCCGTCACCGGATCGTAGTTCTCAAACGGCGGAAAGCTTGGGTCCATGCCGACCCGCCAGACCCCGCGCGCCTGGATCTCCTTGAGCGTTCCCCCGCGTCCCAGGACGACAAACAGGATCAGGCCGGCCGCAAGGAGCAGCATGCCGGCCAGCAGGGCACGGCGGCCGGGCGACCCTGAGAACCACCATGCACGGAGTCTCCGCACTGCAGTCGCGGCCTTGCTGCTGGGTCGCTTCACTGGTCCCCCCGCCAATCCTGCCCGGCCGCGTACCGCTGCAGCGCCTCATAGATCGGCTTGGGCCGGAAATCGCCATCGACGAACGTGTAGTAGTCCTGGTACGTGCGCGCGGGCCTGGGATAGCGAAATGCCCACAGGCAGACCGCATCGACCCAGGGCCACGACCCGAGGACCATGTCGTACGCGGCCACGCTGTTGGCTACCCGCTGCGCCGGGCGCACCGCCTTGGTCCAGCGCGGGTGATCGTTCCACCCGCCTTCGGTGATCATCACCTGCTTGTCCCCATCGCCGTTTTGCACCATGATCTCGCGCAGCAGCTCCACACGGCGCCAGTTGACGCTGTCTCTGCCTGGCTCCGCGTCCGCCGCAAAGGTCCACCCGTACGCATGCGCGGCGAGGATGTCGAATGCATCCTTGGCGCCCGCGTCGTACATGCCTTGCAGATAGACCAGGTCATCCATGGCCCATTCGCTGCCCGCGGGCGCGAGCGTCGGCGCCAGCGCACCGCCCAGCACCTGGATCTGGGGCGCCTCGGCCTTGATCGCCGCATAGGCAGCCCGGAGCAGCTGCGTGTACTCCGCGGGATCAGGCCTCCGGTATCCCCACTCCTGGCTCAGGTTCGGTTCGTTCCATACGATGATATAGTGGACCCGCCCCTCGAAGTGGCGCGCAAAAGCAGCCGCAAACCTGGCGAACGCAGCATATCCTTCTTCGTCCAGGTACAGGTGCGTGGCATCCTTCGGCCGCGCCCACTCGGGCACATACCCCAGCCGCGCGATCACCGTCAGCCCCTGGTTGACTGCGTGGTCCACGACCAGGTCCGCATGCGACCAGTCGTAGACCCCACGCTGCGGCTCGTGCGCGGCCCAGAGAAAGTACTCGACCACCCATGTCGCGCCCATCTCTCGGACCATCTCGAACGTGCGCTGGATCTTCCACGGCTCCACTTCATCGGTGAGCCGCGTGTGCACGCCCATCTTCGGGTTCGTGGTGATCACGCGCTGCTGGGGCCCAAACTCCACCCAGGGCCGCCCCGCACGGCCCACAAACAACAGGACCAGCAACGCCGCGGCCGCGGCGGGTGCTATGCTGCGCCACTTCATCCCGGATGTCATACCGGCTCCGTGAATCGCCTGCGGTTGGAAACCGCAGGGTGGTAAAACCCAAACCTGCTGAAGGCAGGTTACCCCTCATGGTCAAGTGCGCTTTAGCGTACTTGCATGCATATTAGTCGCCGGTTTTCAACCGGCGGCGGGGATGTGGGCGGTTGCCCGCTTGCCCGGTCCATGCACCTCTGCTACAATGTTGTGCGTTGATCTACAAACTGGGAGGGTTCCATGGACCTGGCCTTTTGGCGTGATCTGTCGATCGTCCTGCTGAGCCTCGAGGCATTCATCATGGTCTTGATCCCCGGGGTGATCTTCTTCTTCTCCATTAAGGGACTGCGAATACTCGAGAAGAAGCTGCGGGAGGTCACGCCAAACGTGCACGAGGTGTTCCACAAGGTGAATCACGTGACGCGCCAGGCGAGCGATAAGGCCGCTTCGCCGTTCATCACTGCCAGTGCTACATCCGCCCAGGTGAAGGCCTTGTGGCGGGGAACAACCTCCCTCATCAAGCGACAAGAGGTGTGAACGTGAATTCCCGAAACACTGCCATCTTGCTCGGCGGTCTGATCGGCGCCGTCGTCGGCGCACTAGCAGGTTGGGCCTACATCCGCCAACAGGACACACAGCTGCCTGCGGGCACGCTCGGCATCCGCGCGCCCGCCAGGATGCAAGCAGGCGCCAGCGACTACGTTAAGATCGGCGTAGCCCTGCTCGGCCTGATCCGCCAGTTCGATGACCTCTTCAAGCCCAAATAACCCCAGCTGAGGCGTCCGAGGGCGAAGGGATCTACATCTCTTCGCCCTGGTCTGCGAGCTCGCCATCCTCAGCCGGCTCGTCCGGTTCAGCCGGCTCATCCGGCTCATCCGGGACCTCAGGCTCGTCCCAAGCCATCTCCATCTCGCCAGCTTCTTCCGGTGCACTTTCCGCTGCAAGGGGGACAGCCTCCTCCAACGGCGCGACCTCTTCGGTGCCGGCTGCCTCATCCGTCCATACGCCGGTCAGCGACCTCCCACTCCCGTACAGCGCGGGCAGGTAGCGCCCAAACAGGTCCATGGGTATGTCCCTGCGCACCGGACTGCTGCCGTGAACCCACAGCCACCGGGACTTCTCCCGATCCAGCTCTGCCGTCAGGAGCCCCTCGCTGTCCGCAGTGCCCATCTCCACCATCACGCCCGAATAGCGGGGCGTCATCTCCAGCGGCGCATAGATCCCGCTCTTGCCCATGAACGCTGCTGCTGAGCCTTCCTCCGCGGCCATGTAGTTGCGCCCCACCAGGAAGCTGGTCAATGCAAAGCTGCGATTATCCTGGCCGCGGGCGATGGTCGCGTAGCGGACATGTGCGGCCAGCGACTCGTCGCCGATCGCACCCAGTGAGATCAACAGCTCCGCGCCCTGGAAGGCCAGGATGCGTCCGGTCTCCGGATAGAGCGCCTCCTCGCCGAACAGGAGCCCCAAGGGACCGGCAGGCGTGCCGATCACTTGCCAGGCGTCGCCAGGCTCGGCGACGGAGTCATCTTCGGGCGAGAGGATCGTCTTATCGTGCCAGCCAAGCAGGCTGCCGTCCGCACCGAACACGCACGCGCGATGCCGGATCACGCCGTTCGCATCGGGAAGGTAGGCGCTGCCCGCAACGATCGTCATCTCGTACGTGCGGGCCATCTGGGAAAAGGTATCCTGGTAATCCGCGGCCAGCGAAGCCGGATCGGTGTCGAGCAGCTGCACGAAAGCCTTGCGGAAGTTAGCGCCCAGGAGCGATGCAGTGCCCTCGGCCACTGCGCCGCGGGTGCGCGACCAGAACGACTTACTGGCCCGCTGTCGCTCGGCCGCCTGTTTGAGCAAGTTGATGCTGAAGCCCTGAACGCGCGGGCTTGTGGCCATCACCCCGACCAGCGGCGGAAAGACCACCAGCTGAGCGCCCTTGGCGCGCGCCATATTGAGAAAGCGGCTGATCTCGCGGCGGAAACTATCCGCTGTGTCGAACAGCCGCATCTGCTGCTGCGCGCAGGCAACGATCACTTTGCTCACGCCCTGGCCTTTCTACGCCTTCCTGTGGAATCCCAGAAATCATTCTAACACAGGGGGATGACCGTCACAACCCGCGCAACACTTGTGCATGCGGGGAGGTCGAAGGCGATCGGATAACGCGTTGACAAGGGAGCCGGCGAACGCTCACGTCCTGCGAAACATCCCTGACCAGCCAGCCTCAGGCCAGCGGCGCCGCCCGTCCTGGCCTCTTCAACACATCCCATCCCACCAATTGGCGGGTCGCGTCATCGATCAGGTGCAATCGCACACCTTTGACGCTCTGCAGCATGCTCAGTGGCTTCACCTGCAGGGCGGGATTGGCCTTATGACATGCCTCCAGCCGGTAGCTGGGCACCTTCGGGCTCAGATGATGGATGTGGTGGAACCCGATGTTGCCTGTGACCCACTGCAGCAACCGGGGCAGGGCATAGAACGAACTGCCTTCCAGTCCCGCCCGCGCGAAATTCCAGCGATCCCGGGTCTCCCAGTAGACGCCCTCGAACTGGTGCTGCACGTAAAACAGCCACACGCCTGCGGCGGTTGCCGGAACCACAACCGCCAGTCCCACGATCAGAAGCGCCTTCCAGCCCACCAGCAGCCCCAGCCCACCCAGGAGCGCGAACACCGCCAGGTCGGTGAGGATGACGCTCCAGAACTCACGCTTTCCCGCGCCCCGCGTCGGAATGCGATGCAGCAGGGTGAACATGGCCGTCGCGCCGATCGTAAAAAGGAACAGCGGGTAGCGCATGATCCGGTAGCCCGCCTTCTTCCACCAGGGAGCGGCAAGGTACTCCTTCACCGTCATGGTCGGCACGTCACCCGTATAACGCTTGTCGATATTGCCCGCGGTGGCGTGGTGAATGTTGTGATCGTGGCGCCACTGGTGAAAGGGGGTTAGCGTGAGAACACCCAGGATGAATCCCACGGCTTCGTTTGCCTTGCGGGATTTGAAATAAGACCCGTGGCAGCAATCGTGGAAGATGATAAACGTGCGGATCCAGAACGCGCCGGCGATCAGGGCCAGCGGCAGAACCAGCCAGTAAGAGATGCGGCCGGCCCAGAACATGATGGGCCACATGGCCAGGAAGGGCAGCAGACTGGTCGCGAGCTGCCAGAGCGCCTGGCGCAGATTCGGCCGGGCAAACGGCGCGACCATGCGCTGCCAGTCAGGAGACGTAGCTCGGGGATCGGGCATGGGGAACATCCTTTCAAGAAGGAATCATACCTCATGACCACTATTCCTGCTAAAGCAAGGTGCCGGACGTGAAGATCACCCTGCGTTTTTGCGCGCTCCGCGGCGTTCTGATACAATATCCAACATTGTCAAACGCCCCCATCGTCTAGAGGACCAGGACACAGGCCTTTCAAGCCTGGTGCAGGGGTTCGAATCCCCTTGGGGGCACAGTTGTTATGTCAACTCCAGCGTCGTGTAGACGTTGGAGTCTTTTTATCCGCGCAATCAGCAATGGGTGTGCGGCGGAAAATCCGCTCTCCTCGTCCCTACCTGCTTGACGCTGCCCGGGCCGTGATGTATAAGGACATCACCTGGCGATCCTCTTCAGCCGTCCGATCCGGTCATCCTTCTTTCGTGGCAGTTGCGGGCAAGGGGACAGCGATCATGACCTGGCACTACGCCTATACTCCCCATATCTGGCCGTCTGCCGTCACAATCCTGCTGTTGATTGTGCTGGCGGCCTATAGCTGGCGCCGGCGCAGCACACCGGGGGCGCTGCCGCTTGCCATTAGCTGTCTGCTTGCGGTTCTCATAGCGGTCGGCGAATTCATGACCTATCTCGCGGTCGACGATAAGATCAAGTTCTTTTGGGGTAGATTCGGAGACATCTGGATACTACCAAGTACGACCGCCGTCACGTGCTTTATCCTGGAATATGCCTGGCCGGGGCGCTGGCTGACCCGCCGCAACCTGGGCCTGTTGTCTGTGGCGCCCCTGCTTGGCGCGTTTTATATCCTTACCGGCGATTTCTTTGGGCTTATCCCTAACGACATGAGAGGCAGTGGGCCCGTGCTACAGGGATTCGGCCAGGTAGGCGGGGTTCTTTTCATCTATTCCCTGGTTCTGGCTCTCGTCAACTTCAGCACTTTTGTCTGGCTGTTTATCCGTTCGCCCCAGCACCGCTGGCCCGTCATCATCATGGCAACCGGCCAGATCGTGACTCGGGTTCTCATCCTCCGGTCATCTCCCGAGTTGGATGCCCGGCTCCTTTACCTACCCGATTATGTCTTTGGTTACCTCTCCTATGCCATCGCCCTGTTTGGCTTTCGCCTCTTCGACCCCATCCCCCTCGCTCGCCAGACAGCCCTCAACCAGATCCGTGCCGGGATGTTGGTGCTCGATCGCCAAGGGCGAGTTGTCAGCCTGAACCCATCGGCAGAGCAGATTCTAGGCTTGTCCACACATCAGGCGAAAGGCATATCGGTCAACGACCTGCTACCTTCCTACCTGGAAGCGCCGGCTGCTATCCAAAATGGCGCCGAATTTGAGTTTTCCCTGGGAAATGGACGGAGCCTTCGGAATTTCTCGATGGCCATCTCGCCTCTCAAAGATTTCCGCGCGCTGGAAGTCGGCCGGTTGTTGATGCTGCGCGACGTGACCGAGAAACGTCGGGCCCAGGCCCAAATCCTGGAACAGGGGCGGTCGCTGGCCACAATGCTCGAACGAGAACGGCTGGCCCGGGAGCTGCACGACAGCATCGGGCAGGTGCTGAGCTACGCGGCGCTGCAGGTGGAAACGACCGAGCATTTGATCGCCGGCGGCCGGGCCGGTGACGCGCAAGCCCAGCTCCGGCGGCTCGGCAGTGTCCTGGGTGAAGCCCACGCCGACGTGCGCCAGACGATCCTGGACCTGCGCGCAGCGCCTTCGCCGCAGCGCCCCTTCTTCGAGGTCGTGCAGCACTACCTGAATGCCTTCACCACCAACTACGACATCGAGACCGCGCTGACGGTCGGTGACACGCTGGGCGATACGGCTCTGCTGCCCACTGAGCAGGCGGCCTTGTTCCGCATCCTCCAGGAGGCGCTCTCGAACGCCAGGCGGCACGCCCGGGCCTGCGCGGTGCAGGTTGCGTTCGGGTTGGAGGATGGCCTGGTGCGGATGAGCATCGAGGATAACGGCTGCGGCATGGAACCGGACCGCCTGGCTGCCTTTGAGCGCTCGACTGATGGCACCGGGGGGGCAAGCCATTTCGGGCTGGACTTCATGCGCGAGCGCGCACGAGAGTTGGGCGGCGTCCTGCGCATCGAGTCCGCGGCGGGCGCTGGGACCCGCGTCGTGGTCGAAATACCACAAGGGGAGGGATGAGGATGCGTGTGCTGCTTGCCGATGACCACCGGCTGATCGTAGAGGGCCTGACCACGCTGCTTGCCGCGCACGGCATCGACGTGGTCGGCGTCGCAGGCGATGGTCGGGAGGCGGTGGAAGAGGCCTTGGCGCTCAACCCGGACCTGGTCCTGATGGACCTGCGCATGCCCGTCATGGACGGTCTCGCTGCGACGCGGCTCATCAAGGCACAGCGTCCTGACATCAGGATCGTGATGTTGACCACCTCCGGGGAGGACCAGGACCTTTTCGAGTCGGTGCAGAGCGGCGCGTGCGGATACATCCTGAAGAGCACCAGCGGCAAGGCGCTCGTCGAGGCGCTGCGCGGGCTGGAGGAGGGAGTGCCGCCGTTCTCGCCCGGCCTCGCGGCCCGCTTGCTCCAGGAGTTCGCGCGCCTGCGCCCCGCCCAGACGTCGGAGCCTCCCCCCGGGGGGGCTGCGGGCCCGGCGGCCGCTCAGGGCCTACCCGGGGCGGTTCCCGGGCTGACGGAGCGCCAAACCGACGTGCTGCGGCTCGTGGCGTCTGGCCTGACTTACATCCAGGTCGGCGACCGGCTTGGGCTGACGGAGCGCACGGTGCGCTACCACATGCTCGAGATCATGGCGCGGCTGCACCTCGAACATCGCAACCAGGTCATCGCCTATGCCGGGAAGCTGGGCCTGCGCCCCCCGGAGTAGGCGCCCGACTCGATCCTGCCGCAAACGACAGTCCGCTGAGCTCAGCGGACTGTCGTTTTTTATGCCGGTTTAGACATTGTGCGGGAATCAGCAATTTGCTAATGTCAGAGCGCCATGAAAAAGCGTCTCAAGGTCCTGATTCACGGAGACACCCTCGTCTTGGGATGCCTGCGAGCAAGCCTCGCCTCTTACGAGGGCCTTGAACTCGCCAGCTTCGAGGATCCAGTTACAGGCTTGCAGGAGCTGGCCGTGTTGGGGCCTGACGTGATCATCTGCGACCTAGAGGCGATCCAGCCCGCTATCCAATATTCCCTCGCGGTGCAGTCGCTCGATCTGATGATCTTCGGCGTCGACTCTGCAAGCAACCGGGTTCTGGCGTGGTCCGGGCGGCAGTTATGCCAGCTTTCGACTGCTGAATTGGTGCAGGTGATTGAAAGGGCTAAAGAGGGCCGGTCCCCTGTCCAAACACAGGCCGTCGAACAGCGCACCGGCGACGACAATCTGCGGAACATGTTGGAGTTGCTTGGTCTGGCTCTGGCCGATGAGGAGTTTCGAGCCCAGGTGAGTGCCGATCCGCAGACGGCAGCGAGGAGCCTGGGCATGACGCTGAGCCAGGAGGAAGCTGCCGCGCTCAAGGCGTCCGACCTGACGAAGATGGCCGAGGGCCTCGACGAACGGTTGAGCAAGTCCTTCTTCAGGTCCAGGCCTTCATGGTGATTGGCGGTGAGCCGCGCGATGGCATCGGCGGAGGGCTGTCGTCGTTCGGTCGCTGGCTTTCTTGAGATTTCGCCGCCCTGACTGGTGGCACACACCAAAAAAAAGGAGACTAACCTATGGCAACCCAGAAAGAGATGTATGAATTGATGGGTCGGGCGCTGACCGACGCGGACTTTCGCACGGCCTTGACGGAGGACCCAGGGAAGGCTGCCGCGGACCTGGGCATCGACCTGACACAGGACCAGGCGGAAGCGCTGAAGTCGGCTGACCTGGTCGCTACGATGGAGAACGTGGACCAGCGGCTGTCAAAGGCCAGACGACCCTAGTAAGCAAGGTGCGGGTCGCACCGCGCAAGCGGGCTTGCGGGGGGGACTCCTCCCGCCTCTCCACAAGCCCACCGTTCAGCTCCCTCAGGAGGGGATCATGCGATTTCTACCACAGTTCAATGAGCCGAGCGTAGACTGGAGTGCACTCGTGATATTCGACAAGCTGGCGCTCCTTGATGTCGGCGTAGCGCAATTGGGTCTGCCCATCCTCTAAGCCCGTCCGATTGTTGCACACACGGCCTGCCCATGCTTCTCAGGTGCACATGATGTCTCAACCGATCCAGCGACCGTACAAGGAACGTGCTCCTGCCGAGACGATTGCGGCCATCCGAAAGATACTGACCGAGGTCGATCTGTTGCCGGATGAAAGCGAATTCGCAAGCCCTTACCCCGGGCTACACTCGATGCGACTCAGCCTGGATGGCGCTCGGCGTAGTTTTTCTGCCAATGGCAAAGGCCGTTCCCCCGAATTCTGCCTGGCCAGCGCCTATGGTGAGTTCGTCGAGCGTCTGCAGAACGGGCTATTCACTCGCGTCCCCCGCACGCTGCTAACCGGGATTAAGGCGAGCTTCGGGTTCTACTACGCGCCTGACGAGCGTTATCTGGCCGTGGAGCAACTCTTGGCGTTGCCCAACGACGTGCTGGCGGACCTCGTCTGGCACAATGGTGCAGAGCGCGACATCTACCTGAGACACTACGCGGAGCGAGCGCAGACAAACGGGGCGCCGGGCGTCGTAGCCGTGCCGTTCTATAGTACGGGCAGTCGCCAGATCGTTCACCTGCCGGTCAACCCGCTGCTGGGAGCGACGAGCGCGAACGGCATGGCGGCTGGCAATACCTTGCCGGAGGCGATCTTTCAGGCCTGCTGCGAGCTCCTGGAGCGCTGGGCGGCCGCAGAGGTTTTTCACCGGCAACTGACCCCGCCGAGTGTAACGCGCGCATGGCTGACACAGTTTCCCGGCGAATATGCCATCATCAAAGCGATTGAAGCCACAGGCAAGTACCGGGTGACGGTCAAGGATTTCTCCGCAGGCCTGCGCATCCCAGCGGTTGGGGTCATCATCGAAAACACTCGGGCCGGCACCTACGCGTTAGATATCGGGTGTGACACTTCCTTCCAAATCGCGCTCAGCCGCTGCCTGAGCGAAATGTACCAGGGCCAGACCAACGAAGACGCGTTCGATCGAGGATGCCTGCCCGTGCCAGCCGATGATCCTGCTTGGTTCACACAAGACGACCCCCCTTCCCGGTTTCGCCGGTTCGTGGCCTTTCGTGCGTTCTGCATGGACGGCGAGGGGCCGTTTCCCGCGGCGCTCTTCGGCCGCGAGCCGAGCTATCCGTTTGCGCCCGATGTCTGGTCCGTGTGCGACTCGCATGTGGCCGAAGTACGGCGCCTAGTGGCGTTCTTCCATGAGCGAGGACACAACGTCTACATCCGGGATGTGTCCTTCCTGGGCTTCCCGTCGGTCTTCGTGTACGTGCCCGGAATCTACGAAAACGGAGCGCACAACGTTCCGGCGCGTGGCCGTGCGGACTCGTGGCCCCTGATGGCGCTGGACGCGGTCGAAGGTCTGGCGCTCCGGCTTAAGCGGTGCAACGACGCTGAACTCTTCCGGGTGGCAGAGGCTCTCGGCCGCCTGCCCGGGGCCTACAGCTTCGCCAAGCTCTTCGGCCTCGAGCTCAAGCCCGGCTCTCCCTGGCAGAAGGTGAATGTAGCATTCCTGCTGACGCTGATCCACTACCGCCTGGGCCACTATTCAGAGGCCCGGGAGAGCCTCCAGGAATTCCTGGACGCGCGGCCAGAGGAGTGCCGCTATCGCTATTACGCTATGGTGGACCAATACCTGGCCTATCGGGCCGAAGGGTTGCCACACGATGAAGCGAGCAGACGCCTTGCCGGGGAAGCCGGCTGGGGCGACTCTGGCCGCCAGGCAGCCGGGGAGCTGGAAGATCCCTCTCAAGTATTCCGTTTCACGAAACTGCCAAACTGCCCGGATTGCGATTCATGCGAGCTGCAGGGGGAGTGCTGCACCCGAGAAACCCTTGCCATCATCACCAGACTCTATCCAGTCCTGTTGCGAAGCCACGTCGAGCAAGCCAGCCTCGCGTGGGTGAGTCCATCCCCATGAGCGCCTCCAGTGATCGCGGCGGGCTGTGGGAAAGTCTGGCGCAAGGGATCGAAGCGGCGCCCGAGCCGTCTGTCGACATCTGGTCCACCCTCAACGAGCGGATGGACTTTTCACGCTACAAGCCCCGCCAGGCGCCGGGGATCGAGGTTGCACGCCAGGTTGCTGCAGGCGGAGGCGAGTACTACATCCTGCGCAATCCGCACGCCAGCACCTATCTTAAGATCGATCCCTCCGACTATTTCATCTGGGAGCTCCTTGACGGCCAATATGCTGTGCGTGACCTGGCAGTTGCCTATTTCAGCCGGTACCGGGCCTTTCCCTTCGAGCGGCTTGGCAACCTGATCGCGCAGCTCAAGGCCAAGCAGATGCTTGCCACAAAGCCACTGTACGTCTTGGACGGGCTGGGCGACAAGATCCAGGGACGCACGGCAGCCTACAGACTGCAGCGCTTTGCCAAGACCGCGATGCAGAAGGAGTTCCCGCTCCGTAACATCGACGGGTTTTATGGCAGGCTCTACCAACGGCTGGCCTGGCTCTTCTTCACCCGGCCCGTGCTCATTGTCAGCGGGCTCGTGGCACTGGTCGGGTTGGTGGCCTTCGTCTATCTGCTGGCCCGCGGCACGTATCCGCTGGTGCAAACCGCGGGCTCGTATGGGCTGGGTCTGCTGGTCCTGGTGCTGGCCAACTACATCATGGTGTTTTTTCATGAGAGCGGGCATGCCCTGGCGGTCAAACACTACGGTCGCAGCATTTTGAAGGGCGGTATGCTCTTCTATTATGGATCACCCGTCTTCTTCATCGACACGACCGACATCTGGATGGCGCCCAAGCGGGCGCGGATCGCGACCTCCCTTGCCGGCACAACTGCCGATGTGCTCCTTAGTGGGCTCCTTGCCCTGGCTTCGGCGCTCATCGGGGCTGGCCCAGTGGGATCTGTTCTCTTCAAGCTTGCGGCGGTCGGTTACCTGGGGGCGCTGATCAATCTCGCGCCAGTGATGGAGTTGGATGGCTACTTCATCCTGATGGACTGGCTGGAGATCCCCCTGCTGCGCAAGAAGTCCCTGGCTTTCATCCGCGAGCGGCTACCCAACAAGCTGCGCACGCACTCGCGGTTCAGCCGGGAAGAACGCATCTTCGCGATTTACGGCATCCTGACTGCGACCTGGACCGGGTTCTCGATCATGCTCACCATCTATCTGTGGCCGACGCAGGTGCGGGGCCTGATTCAGAGCGTAGCGAGCGGGGAGGATATTCTCCTGGCCATCCTGGTGGGCGGTCTGGTCGTCATCGCCGCCGTGCCAATGATCCTTGGGCTGTCCATTCGAGCGATCTTGTGGGCCGGTACTCTTTGGACACGAGTCCGTGACCGTGTCCGACGCAATACGCTTTAGCATCGGGAGGCAGCAGTGAGCGGAGGGCTCTTCAGTCGGCTCCAGGATGAATTGGAGGCGCGCGAGAAATCGCCAGGGCTGACCATGCGCGATGTCCTGGAGATGCCTGCGCCGCTCAATCGCCTGGCCCGGTGGATGCTCCGCGAGGAGCAGTTCACGCTGGCCGCGGCCGCGGCCTTCCTGGGTGGCGCCGCGTCAGAAGACGCGCAGACGATGGCCGCCGGGATCATCGCCGGCTGGCTCGAGAAAGGCTACCTCCGCGAGGTGCCGCAGGCTGGCGAGCTATGGTACGCACTACGCACGGCCTCGAAACGGCCGCGCGCTGTCCCGCTCGACCTGTGGGCGGCGCTGCAGAAGAAGCTCGAGGAGTAGGAGGCGACGATGCTGTGCAACCAATGCGATGAGCCGGCCCGCGGGGTGTGCATTTTCTGCGGACGGGCCGTGTGCCGCAAACACACGAAGAAGATGCCGGCGATTATCAGCATCTACGTGGGCGCGGGCAACACGCCCAAGGCCGTTGTCGTCTCCGATGCCTTGTACTGCGGGCAATGCAAGCCGCAGCCGGAGCCAGTCGAGATGCCGGAGCTTTGGTAGATCGGGCGACCTGAGGAGAGCAGTACACCATGTCCAGGATCATTTCCATACATTCTTTCCGGGGCGGCACTGGCAAGTCGAACACGACTGCCAACCTGGCCGCGCTCATGGCCCTGGCGGGGCGGCGGGTGGCGATCGTGGACACCGACATCGCCTCGCCCGGCATCCACGTTCTGTTCGGCCTGAGTGACGCCGCCGGCCGCTCGCTCAACGACTACCTGCGTGGCCACTGCACGATCGAAGCCGCGGCGCACGATGTGACGGCGAGCCTGGCGCCCGGCGTGCGGGGCAAGCTCTGGTTGGTGCCGTCGAGTATCAACGCGGGCGAGATCACGCGCATCCTGCACGACGGGTACGACGTGGGCCTGCTCGGCAAGGGTTTCCACGCCCTCAGCTGGGCGCTGGACCTGGACGCAGTCTTGGTCGACACCCACCCGGGCGTGAACGAGGAGACGCTCCTGTCGATGGCCATCTCGGACGTCCTGCTGATCGTGCTGCGGCCCGATCAGCAGGACTACCAGGGCACCGCCGTGGCCGTCGAGGTCGCTCGAAGGCTGGGCGTGCCCTGCCTGAGGTTGATCGTCAATAAGGCGCCTGCAGCCCTCGATGCGGCAGTCCTGGCGGCGCGGGTCGCGGAGACCTACGGCTGTGAGGTAGCCGGTGTCTTTCCCCACTCGGATGACATGATGCTCCTGGCGAGCGGTGGGGTCTTTGTGACCCGCTTCCCCGACCACCCGCTCACCGCACTCTACCGGCAGGCGCTCGGTAGCCTGAACGTCTAGGGCGCGGGGCGTCCACTTAGGCGCCGGGAGACCGGCGGGAGGTCGCATGGGCTACATCGTCGGCACTGATACCGATGCCGTTCTGCGTGAGTGGCGTACCAGGACTTTGAACGGCTTCCTGGCAATCGCCGCGCTCGCGATGGCGCCGGCCCTCGCCGCCGTACTTGTCAGAGCTTCCCTGCAGCGCGACCTGTGGCTCGAGGCAGCCATTTTCTGTGCCTTGGGGGCCGCGGTCGTGGTGCTGGCCCTGCTGCGCAACATCGCGGCCGGCACACGCCTGTGGGGTTTCCTGCTGGTGGGCTACGCAGCGGCCGCGTTGAACCTCGCCCACAGCGGCCTGGACGGTCCTGCGCCGCTATACCTGCTGGCGCTCGCCATCGTCGCCCTCATCCTGGCGGGCATCCGCGCCGGCATCATCGCGTCGCTGCTCGGCGCTGCCATCTGGCTGGCAGGGAGCGCGCTCCTGGCCCAGGCTGGGCCGCTCGCGATGCTGCTGCGCGGCACCACCTTCCTGATGCTCCTGGCAGCGACGATGGCGTTGCTCATCCTGTCTCACCGTTTCCTGGTTCAGCAGATCCGCCTGGGGCAGACGGCCCGGGCCGGCATGACGGCCGCACAAGCCCTCCTCGAAGAGCAGAACGCGACGCTGGAACGCAAGGTCGAGGAACGTACAGCCCAGCTTGCCATGATCAACCACGTCGGCGAAGCGATGACTCGCCAGCTCGATCTCGATACGATCGTCAAGCTCGTCGGCGACAGCGTGGTCGAGATCTTCGGATCGGAGGTCGCCACGATCGTTCTGCTCGATGGGACGGAGAATACCGTTCACGAGCGCTACGCCTATGATCGCGGTTACGTGCCCCTGCTGCCCCCCGCCCTCTTGGGCACAACCCTGACATCCGTCGTCCTCCGGACAGGCAAGCCGTTGATCGTGGGCACGGCGGAGGAAGGGCTCCGGCACGGCGCGATGTTCGTGTTCACGCCGGACGACGATGTGCCGACGGAATCCTGGCTGGGAGTCCCGGTGATGGTCGGAGAGCGGGCGATCGGCGCGATCACGCTCCAGAGCTAAGCCCGTAACGCCTACGACGAGGGAAGCGTGCGCCTGCTCTCGACCGTGGCCTCGAACATGGGCGTCGCCATCGACAACGCGCGCCTGTTCGAGGAGCTGCGCCGTGCCAGGGCTGAGGCCGAGGCGGCCACGCAGGCCAAGAGCGCGTTCCTCGCCACTATGAGCCACGAGATTCGCACGCCGATGAACGCAATCATCGGCATGAGCGGCCTGCTCCTCGATACCGGACTCACCGTTGAGCAGCGTGACTTCGCCGAGACGGTCCGCACCGCCGCCGATGCCTTGCTGACGATCATCAACGACATCCTGGACTTCTCCAAGATCGAAGCTGGCAAAATGGAGCTCGAAGCGCAGCCCTTCGACCTGCGCGAGTGCGTGGAATCGGCCCTGGAACTGCTGAAGCTGAAGGCCGCCGAGAAGGGCCTCGAACTGGCCTGCGAATTTGCGCCCGACGTCCCCCCTGCCATCATCGGCGACGTCACGCGGCTGCGCCAGATCCTGGTCAACCTGCTCAGCAACGCCGTCAAATTCACCGACCAGGGCGAGGTCGTGATGAGCGTGGATACCGGAAGCGGGAAGCCGGATGCTGGAACCGAGTCGCCTGCTCGCGATACTCAGCCTCCCGCGCCCAACGTCCAGCCAACCGCGCCCAGCCACCAGTATCCAGCCACCAGTACCCAGCTTCCAGCCACCAGTATCCACTTCGCCGTCCGTGATACAGGCATCGGCATCCCGCCCGATCGGCAGGAGCGCCTGTTTCGGTCCTTCTCGCAAGTCGATTCTTCCACCACCCGCAAATACGGTGGCACCGGCCTGGGCCTGGCGGTTAGCAAGCGGCTGAGCGAGCTGATGGGCGGCGCCATGTGGGTGGAGAGCCAAGGGCTGCCGGGCCGAGGCTCGGTCTTCCACTTTACCATCCGGGCGGACGCGGCCGAACTCCCGGCACGCTCGTTGCCAGGTGAGCCGCCTGAGCTGCGGGGCCGGAGCGTGCTGATCGTGGACGACAACGCCACCAACCGCCGCATCCTGGGCCTGCAGATGCTTGGCTGGGGCATGGCGCCCCAGGCAACCGGATCGCCGCGCGACGCGTTGGCGTGGCTCCGACAAGGAGAGCGCTTCGACCTGGCGATCCTCGACCTGCAGATGCCAGAGCTGGACGGGATCGACCTGGCACTGGCCATCCGGGCCGCGGAGGCCGCGTCGCCGGGCCGTGGCAGGCTGCCACTGATCCTGCTCTCTTCATTGGGCGGCTATGGACGAGAGACTCCGGGCGGCCTCTTCGCCGCCAGCTTGACCAAGCCCGCGCGGACGTCGGCGCTCTTCGACGCGCTGCTGCGGGTGGTCACTGAACTGCCAGCCGCCGCCACTGCGCCGGAGAGCGCGCGCCCCAGCCCGCCCGCCGAGCCTCACCGGCCCCTGCGCATCCTTCTGGCCGAAGACAACGCCACCAATCAGAAGCTGGCACTGCTGCTGCTGGAACGACTTGGGCGCCGGGCGGATGTGGCTGCCAATGGCCTGGAGGTTCTGGCTGCCCTTGAAAGGCAGCCCTACGACGTGATCCTGATGGACGTGCAGATGCCCGAGATGGACGGCCTCCAGGCGACCCGAGCTATCCGGAACCGTGGTCCTGAGGCCCCCGGTCCTGGGCCGTCAGCCCCCTACATCGTTGCGATGACGGCGAACGCCATGCAGGGCGACCGGGAGATTTGCCTGGCAGCCGGCATGGACGACTACATCAGCAAACCGATCGACCCCGCCCAGCTTGCAGCCGCGCTCGGCAGGGCCCCGGGATCGGGCGACTCCGCGCCGGCGACGCGGACCACCGGCGCCCCGGCCGCGCCAGGCTGCGAAGAGGGTGCGTCTGAGCAGGCGCCCGCCGACGAGCCCGAGCGACCGGCAGAGGCGCCAGTCCTCGATGCCGCCTCCCTGCAAAGGCTGACGAAAACCCTCGGCAGCAAGGCGGAGCAGATGCTGCCGGTGCTGATCGACAGTTTCCTCAAGGATGCCGTCCACCTGCAGGCCACTGCCATCCGTGCACTTGAACAGGGTAACGCCGCCGACCTACGCCGGGCCGCCCACACCCTGAAGTCGAACGCCCGGAACTTCGGTGCGTTGAAGTTGGGCGAGCTGTGCCAGGCGCTGGAGGGCCGCGCGCAGGCGGAGGAGTTGGGGGGCACAGAGGACCTGCTGGCGCAGGTCGGCGCCGAGTGTGCCCGGGCCTGCCAGGCGCTGGAGCAGCTGCGGGCCGGGACTAAGGGAGGGCAAGATGATTGATCGCCGCGGGAAGGCCCTGGTGGTGGACGATGACCTCCTCAACCGCATGCTGCTGACCACGAGCCTCGAAGAGCAGGGGCACGAGGCGGACACGGCGGTGGATGGTGAGGTTGCGCTGGCGATGATGGCGGTGAGCACCTACGATGTCGTGCTCCTGGACGTAGTCATGCCCGGTATCGACGGGCACGAGGTGTTACAGCGGATGAAGCAGGACTTCGCGCTGCGCAATATCCCGGTCATCATGGTCTCGGCCCTCGACGAGATGGCGAGCGTGATCAAGAGCATCGAACTCGGCGCCGAGGACTACCTGCCGAAGCCCTTCGATCCCGTCCTGCTGCGGGCCCGTGTCAACGCGTGCCTCCAAAAGAAATGGTTCCGCGACCAGGAGGTCGAGTACCTGCAGCAGGTGGCACGCCTGACCGCAGCTGCGGCGGCGGTCGAGGCCGGCCAGTTCCGCGCCGATGATCTCGATCCCGTTGCCGCGCGACCCGACGAACTGGGCCAGCTCGGGCGGGTCTTTCAGCGCATGGCGCGCGAGGTGCAGGCACGTGAACGGACCCTGCTGCAGGAAGTCCGGGCGCTGCGCATCGAGATCGACCAGGCGAAGAAAGCGCGCGAAGTGGCCGAGATCACCGAGAGCGACTACTTCCGCCAATTGAAAGAGCGTGCGCAACGGCTCCGCGATGAGATACCCACCGACCAAGAGTGAGGAGGAGAGCCTGCATAGAAGGGCAAGCTGTCACCTCCATCCAAGCCAAGGCTAAGCCGGCTACCTAAGAGGGCCGCATGGCGCAGCCAGTATCACATAACACCACCTGGAAACAAGGAGATAAGGACATGAAGCACTCAATTACTGTGCTGATGGTGATCGCGATCCTGATGTCCCTGATGGCCATTCCTGGCGCTCAAGCCCAGACGGGAAGCACCGTCCTGCTAGAGCAACTGCCAATGGGAGACGGACAACCCTTTGCCGCCGATACGGTTTTGTGCAGCACCGCATGGGCCTTTGGGTGCACCGCGGCCGCGAACTTCTCGGTGCTGGAAGGTGAGACGCTGACGATCGACCAGATCCAGTTGTGGGGGGTCTACTATGACGCCGCCACGTACACGGACAACTTCACCGTCCTCCTGCGCCAGCCTCAAACGGACGGCAGGCCCGGGACCCCACTCTACACCGAGGAAGGTGTAGCCTCCCAGCGCGAGCTGGCTATTCCGGGCGGGACCCAGGGCTTTCCTTATGATGGTTACCTGATTACCCTGACGCTGGGAACGCCGCAGGAACTCGTGGCTGGCAGCTATTGGGTGGAGATCTATAACCACGGCACCTTTAACGACACCGGGGTCAACTACTTCGGCTGGATGGAAGGAGGGAGCGACACGTTCTGCCGCGGCCTGGGGTCCTCGGCAACAGCCCTTGAAGCGCCCGGAGCAACCTGGTGGGCAGAGAACTATGAGCTCTCCCTGCGGCTCACCGGCACAACCCAGGAGGCCGTGACGCCTGGCGAATACACCATCAGCGGCGTCGTGTACGACGACCTCGATGCCGATGGCAGCCGCGATGCAGGTGAGGTGGGCATCGAGAGTGTTCTCGTCGGCCTTGCCCTGAACATCGATCAGGTACCCTTCAGCCACATGTCCGCCTACACCGGTGCGGATGGCAGCTTCGAGTTCATCATTCCCGAACCTACTGGTGGTCTCCCCGATGGCTTCAGCGTGTCCGTCTATATGGAACCGATTTCGGGGCTCAAGTTCACGGAGATGCCTGCGCCATTCGCTTCCCTGACGGGCAATCTGACCGGGATGGATATCGGGATCCACATCGTTGTGTTGACACCTGTCCCCGAGCGTTTCGCAGACGGCGTGCAGGTGACCTCCTACAGCCAGACGATCACCGTGCACGGCGGGGATGCCCCCTACACCTTCACCCCATCCCCAACCCGTCCGCTACCGTCTGGACTGGCGTATACCTTCGACCAGCAATCGGGCACGATCACCCTCTCAGGAACGCCGGCTGAGACCGGTTCATTCCTCGCCCATGTGGACTTCACGGATGCGAACGGCGCGCTGGGTCAGGTCAGCGAGTATTTCACGATCCACCCGCCCCTGGGATCCAGCCCGGCGACCCTGCCTGATGGCAGCCTGGGTGCGGCCTATGACCAGACGATCGTCGTGAGCGGCGGTATCGCTCCGTACATGTTTGCCACGGGGAGCGAGCAGTGGCTGCCCGCCGGTCTGGCTCTGGACACCAGCAGTGGCAGTATCGTCATCTCAGGCGCCCCGTCCGCGGCGGGTCAGGCGCTGGTGGACGTCTATGTGACCGACCAGACCGGGAGCACCGTCGAAGTCCAGCGTATGTTCTGGATCAAGACCAGTCCATCCTTGACGCTCACCTCCTCCCCCAACCCCTCGCGGCAGGGCCAGCAGGTGACCCTTGGCCTCGGCTCAACAGCAACGGTTGCCGGTTGGCCCGCGCCGTGGGGGCAGGTCACCTTCAACGCAGACGGGATCGCGATTCCGGGCTGCGAGGGCCTCTGGCTGGGTCAGAATCCAGAGCTAGAGGACGATGCCCCGAACCCGGTGACGTGCACCACCTCGTCCCTTGGGGTGGGTTTGCACGCGATCACGGCGGACCTGACCACCTTTTACGGACCTTACAACAGCGCTACTGCCAGCTTGCCGACCGCTCAAATTGTTGAGGATACGCCTGCCCCAGCCCTAACCGCCCATGACCCGGCATCCGCCCCAGCCGGATCGGGTGGCCTGGCACTGGCGGTAGCAGGCAGCGACTTCACAGCAGGCTCAGTCGTGCGCTGGAATGGTGCGGACCTGGCGACGATCTATGTCAACGACACCCAACTCACGGCCACAATCCCTGCTGCCAATCTCGCGGCCGTCCAGACCGCCCAGGTGACCGTCTTCACACCCGAACCAGGCGGTGGAACCTCGAATGTGTTGGCCTTTTTCGTGACCGAAGCAGCGGCGGAAGTCACCGGTCAGGCTGTGACCAGCGGCGATGACCCGGCAGCCACCTTCGGTCCAGCGACCGCGACAGCAACCGGCAGTGGCCTGCTGGTTGTGGCCGGGTACGACGCCAACCCGGGCGGGACGCCCAGCTTCACCGCCAGCGGCGTCTACTTCGACGTATATGCTGCCCCTGGCAACCGTTTTTCCAAGGTGAACATCGCAGCCTGCGATTCGACCGCCAGCGATAAGCTATTCTGGTGGAACGCCGCGCAGGACAAGTGGGTGAAGGCCAGCCCGCAGAGCTACAACCAGAGCAGCGGCTGTGTCATGGTGGTGGTAGATGCCGACAGCTCGCCGGCTCTGAGCCAACTCCAGGGCACGACCTTTGCCGCCGGCGCCGAAACCGCGAGCAACACCGCGCCGGTCGCCGTCCCTGGCGGGCCCTACCTGGGCGCGATCAACACCGCCATCCGCTTCGATGGCAGCGGCTCCTCCGACGCGGACGGAGACCCCCTGACCTACGCCTGGGACTTCGACGATGGAACGACGGACTCCGGCGTTCAACCCCCGCACAGCTACACCCCAGCCGGGATCTACAACGTGTGCCTGACCGTCAACGACGGATTGGCCGGTTCGGACCCGGCCTGCACCCTGGCGGTGGCTTATGACCCGAGCGCAGGCTTTGTCACCGGCGGCGGTTGGATCGCCTCACCGGCTGGCGCCTACAAGCTGGATCTCAACCTGTCCGGCCCGGCCACCTTCGGCTTTGTCTCGAAGTACAAGAAGGGCGCCGCAGTACCAGAGGGTAACACTGAGTTCCAGTTCGCCGTGGCCGGCTTCAGCTTCCACTCCGAGACCTACGAGTGGCTGGTGGTTGCGGGCAAGACCAAAGCCCAGTTCAAGGGCAGCGGCACGGTGAACGGCGGGCTGGCGCCCAATGGCAACGCCTTCAAGTTTATGATTTGGGCCGGCGATGGCGCCGTCTCCGGCGGTTCAGACACCTTCCGCATCCGCATCTGGTGGGAGGCCGGCGGTGTCGAGACCGACGTCTATGACAACGGTGCGGAGCAGGCCATCGGTGGTGGGAGCATTTTGATCCATACCAAGTAGGAGCAACGGTGGCCGGGCAAAACCGATCGATAAGAGACCTGGCAGGCCCACACCCCACAACGATAGACGCACTGCTTGGTGGCCTGTCGGGTCTCAGCAAAGAAGCGACCGGTCATCACCCCAGCCGAGGTGGGAGCTTCACTCTCCCACGTGCCCGCCAAACTGCCTCGCCCCCCGAGGGGATTCGTATGTATCCCCTCGTGGGGCAAAGCTTTTATGTCAAGTCCAGTATCGCCCGATGCTGGACTTTTGTTTTCCCGCTCATCAGCCAACGTCGGCCCTGGCGACTTTCCGCAGCCACTGCACTTCGCGCATCTGTGGAAGGTCCGACAGGCTTTATCGCGACTCAGGCCAGCCCGCAAGAGAGCTGATGCTCTCATACTATCCACATGGACAGGTGCAAACCCGCCGGTTAGCGGGTGTGCGACTACCACATCTCCTTTACACTGAGCACAACGCTGAAAGGACGCGCGTTTGTTCAGGAGGCCTACCCCGATGGTTTCAACCCCACTAGCTGACAGCACGGAATCCCTTGCCATTGCTGGCGCCCGTGCAGGTGATGGTCATGCCTTCTCTCGCCTCGTGGCGGCTTACCAGTCGCCGATCTACAATCTATGCTATCGCATGTTGGGCAATTCGCACGACGCCGAGGAGGCTGCACAAGAGGCCTTCCTGCGCGCTTACACAAGGCTCAGTAGCTACGACCCGGCCCGGCCATTCAAGACCTGGCTGTTTTCCATTGCCCATCACTATTGTATCGACCGGCTGCGGCGCCGGCGGCTGACCTGGCTCTCGCTGGATGACGAGCCGGAGCTGCAGCCGGCCAACTGGCGCGCCGCAGGGCCTTCCCCGGAGGAGCAGGCCATGCGCCGCGAGCGGGAGGCTAATATGCAAGATGCGCTGGCCACCCTGCCCCCCAAGGACCGCAGCGCACTCATCATGCGCTACTGGTACGATTTGTCCTACGAAGAGATCGCCCAAGCCACAGCCAGCACCGTCAGCGCGGTCAAGAGCCGGCTCCACCGCGCCCGCTGCGCGTTAGCCCCGGTGATTGAGCCGGCCGCGAGCGCCCCGCCCGTGCACGGGCCGCACCGGCCAGCGCTGAAGCCCTCAAGCGTTGCGTCTTGAGGTACGCAAGACCAGTATCAGGAGAGATACCATGGACAACGAACGCGCTCGCAATCCCATCACGGGAGGGCTGCTCCTCATCGGTCTTGGTGTCCTGGCTCTCACCGGATGGTGGTGGCCGGGCATCATGGTGGTGCTGGGCATCGCCATCGGCTCCGGGCTGGTCTTCCGCGGTCGTTACCTGGCGGCCGCGGTGATCGCCGCGATCTTCTTCGCCATCCCGCTTCTGACCGAGGCGGATATTCCCTGGCGGATCTTCGGCCCCATGGTGCTGATCGGCGCCGGCCTGGTGGTCCTGGCGAAGGCGTTTGTCTTGCGCGAGAAGTAAGAGGGGCGTGCGGCATGACATCAACGACAGGTCCATCCACACGGCGGTTTGAGTTGGACTGGCTGCGGGTGCTGGCGATCATCCTGGTGTTCGCCTTCCATTCGAGCCGTTTCTTCGACCCGACGGACTGGCACGTCAAGAATTCGACCACCTACCCAGCGCTGCAAATGGTCGCCATGTTGGTCATCGTCTGGATGATGCCGCTCCTGTTCGTCATCTCCGGCGCCAGCACCTTCTACGCGCTGCGCCGGCGCAGCGGCGGGGAATTTCTCAAGGATCGGGCGCTACGCCTGTTGGTGCCACTGGTGGCCGGCATCTTCACCCACGTGATGTGGCAGGTTTACCTTGAGCGCAGCACGCACTATCAATTCGCCGGCTCGTTTGTCCAGTTTGTGCCACACTACTTCGATGGCTGGTACGGTTACGGCGGGAACTTTGCGTGGATGGGCCTCCACCTGTGGTACCTGGAATTGCTCTTCGTCTACAGCCTCATCTTCCTGCCGCTCTTCCTCTGGTTGCGGAAAGGCACTGGACACAGGGCGCTAGCCTGGCTGGGTGACCGGTTGGCTGCACCCGGCGCGGTGTACCTCCTTGCGCTCCCGATCATGCTGGCGGTGGCGTTGCCCAGCCAGGGCACCATCGCCGGCACGCGCAGCTTTGGCGGCTGGAGCATTCTCGGCTACATCCCGATCTTCCTGAACGGCTTCCTGCTCGTTTCCCACGACCGGCTCTATGACCAGGTGCGGCGCCTACGCTGGGTCTCCCTGGCCGCCGCGGTCGTTTTGACCGCCGGAATCCTGGCCTGGTACCTGGCCGAGGGCGAGCCGGTCTACGGCTCCACGCACTACACGACGCTCTTTGCTTTGTACGGTCTCTGCTCCTGGTGCTGGGTACTGACGATCCTGGGGCTGGCGGCCCAAGGTTTGCGCTTCGGAACGCCGTTCCTGGCGGTCGCTAACGAGGCGGTGTTGCCCTTCTACATCCTGCACCAGACCGTGCTGCTGACGGCCGGCTACTTCGTCGTGCGCTGGGCTGTGCCCGACCTGGCAAAGTGGGCCATCATCGCGTCATCTTCCCTGGCAATCTGCCTGGGCCTGTACTGGTTTGTGATCCGGCCAGTCAATCTGCTGCGGTTCCTGTTTGGCATGAGGCCGCGCACCGGTCAGATTGCCCGATAGGGAGAAGACACATGACAACCCAAACCTCACGTCGCGCGACTACCTGGCTACAGATCACCAGTGTGTTGCTCGGCGTCATGGGCCTGCTGGCCTATGCGATCAGCAAGTTTTCGTCGGGCAAAACCGTGGTGATCGTCACGGCTGTCGGCATTCTGGGCTGTCTGGGCACGATGATTGTCCTCGCCATCCGCGCGCGCCGCTTAGGCCTCATGATCGGACGCATTGCCGGCACGCTGGTCGCGGTGATTGTGGGCACGTATCTGATCCTCTTCCCACTGATCTACTTCTTCCAGGACACGATTGCCAACCGGACCAACGCCTTCTTTCAGCCCCGCGGCATCTCCGAAGCTGCGGCCCAGGCGCTCGCGGCCAGCGATGTCCTGCCGCTCGATTTTGCGACGCCGGATGGAGCCGAGCTTCGTGGTTGGCTGGTGCGCAACACCGATGCGGACCGCGCGCCGCTGGTCATCTACTTCGATGGGAGTGGATCGCTCACCGCGGACCTGATCCCGCACATGCGCACGCTCAAGGGCTGGTCGGTGGCACTGGTGAATTATCGCGGCTTCAGCCCGAGCACGGGCACGCCCAGCCAGGCACGCGCGTTTGCCGACGCAACGTTGATCTACGACACGTTGGCGCAGCGCCCCGACATTGATCCCGGCCGGATCGTCGCGATGGGCTACAGCCTGGGCACCGGCATCGCCGTCTACTTGTCGGAGCTGCGGCCGGTGGTCGGAACCATCCTGGTCGCGCCCTACGACAGCCAAACGCTGATCGGCCTCAAACAGGAGGCGATCTACGCGCCGCTGACGGGCATTATGAAGCCTTATTTCGATTCGATCACCCGGGCGCCTGAGATCCACACCCCGCTGCTGTGCCTCATCGGCGCAACCGACCCGGTGATCCCGCCGGAGCGATCGCTGCGGTTGGTCAGCCAGTGGGGCGGCGAAAAGACCGTCAAGACCTACGACGGTGAGGATCACAGCCTGCTGTTGCACGAAAACAGCAGTTGGGACGATATCTTGATTTTCCTGGCCTCGGTTGGGAAGGGTTGATATGAGTTCAGGGCGAAAAGCCAGGGGATCCCCCATCATTGCGAAACCGCGAGCCGCCAAGGTGGCTGATGCGTCCCATCACGAGTCGGACACGTCCGAACCGGATCATCTCGGACTGGAACGGCTCATCTTTTTCAGCGATGCCGTGTTCGCCATTGCCATCACGCTGCTGGCGCTGGACATCCGCTTGCCCCAGGGGACAGAGGCGTTCAGCGATGCGGAGCTGCGCGCCGCGCTGCTCGGCATCTGGCACAAGTACCTGGCATACGGCATCAGCTTCTTCGTGATCGGCACGCTCTGGATCGGGCATCACCGCAAGTTCCGCTTCATCCAGCGGTATGACAGCCGGCTGCTGATGCTCAACCTCCTGATGTTGATGGCGATCGCGTTCGTGCCATTCCCCAGCTCGGTCCTCAGCGAATACTCGGGCCGCACGGCCACGATTTTCTACGCTTTGACGATGGCCCTCGCGGCCCTGCTCGGCGCGGCGATCTGGTGGTACGCCGCTCGCCACAACCGTTTGATCGACCCGCAGTTGGCTGTCAAGGTGCGGCGGCGGCAGCTCATCTCGCCGCTAGCAACAGCGGCGGCCTTTCTGATCTCCATCGGTATCGCCCACCTGAATGCGGATGTTGCGAAGCTCTCCTGGGCGGTGATCGCTTTTGTGTCGCTGTACCTGATCCGTGACGCGTGAGGTGGTTTATGAAACTGATTCGACGCAAATACCGATCTGAGGATGATTACTGGGCGATCCGGGCCTTCCTGCGCGAGGTGTTCCTGTTGAACGGCCGCCGCGAGCTGTGCTGGCCGCTCTACCGCTGGGATTACTGGCGCTGGCACGTCAACGAGAACATCTTCCGCTTCAGTTTGCAGGCCGCGGTGTTCCTGTGGGAGACGACCGGCGGACGGCTGGCCGCGGTGCTCCACCCGGAGGGGCCGGGCGAGGCTTTCTTGCAGGTGCATCCCGCCTACCGCTCGGCCGAGCTGGAGGTGGAGATGATGGCGACGGCCGAGACGCAGTTCGCCACGATGCAGCCCGATGGAGGCCACCGCCTGGTGCTGTGGGCGCATGAAGGCGACCTGTTGCGACGCGACCTCCTGGCTCGCCGGGGCTACACGCGTGGCGGGCATCCCGAATACCAGCGTCGCCGCTGCATGGACGAGCCCATCCCCGACTTCCAGCCTGCCCCAGGCTACACCGTCCGCAGCCTGGGCGACGAGAGCGAGCTGCCCGCGCGCAGTTGGGTCTCCTGGCGGGCGTTTCATCCCGACGAGCCGGACGAGAAGTACGAGGGTTGGGCATGGTATCGCAACGTACAGGCCGCTCCGCTCTACCGCCGAGACCTGGACCTGGTGGCGGTCGCCCCTGATGGCGAGCTGGCAGCCTTCTCCACCGTCTGGTTCGACGACGTGACGCGCACCGCTGCGTTCGAGCCGGTGGGCACGCATCCCGCGCACCAGCGCCGGGGCCTGGGCAAAGCAATCATGGCCGAGGGCCTGCGACGTGTTGCGCGCCTGGGCGCGACCTTATCCGCGGTTGGCTCGTATTCTGAAGCAGCCGGCGCACTGTACGCGTCGGCCGGCTTTGGCGAGTACGAGCTGAGCGAGCCATGGGTGAGACGTGAGGCGTGATTACGTCCTCGTGATTTGCGTCCTCACCTCTCCCAATAGACGCTTCACACTACGTTTGCTACAATGATGCGGCGGAGCAATCGTCCATGGCAGATCAAACCAACCGGTCTATCCCCTCACACACCCTGACCGAGATAACGGCCGCTGTGCAGCGCATGCAAGCCGGCGACCTGAGCGTCCGTCTGCCGGAGGCCGGTGGGCCGTCCGAATTGGCCGAGTTGACGCGCGCACTCAATCGTTTGGCAGACACCTTGCAGGAGCGCAAGAGCGAGCAAGAACGCAAAAGCGCGGCGCTGGCCGAGTCGGAGGCGCGCTTCCGCACGATGTTCGAGACATCCGCCATCGGCATCGGGATCATGGGGCTGGACCGGAAGGTGATCAACATCAACCCGGCCCTGTGCGAGATGTATGGCTACACCTGCGAGGAGTTGATCGGGCAGACCTCCGCCCTGGTGGTCCATCCTGATGATTATCCCAGGGCGGCGCAGAGCCTGCAGGATCTCGTGGCGGGGAAAGTTAACCAGTTCTCCGACGAGCGGCGCTACATCCGCAAGAATGGCGAGGTATTTTGGGCGCGCATCGCGATGAGCATGGTGCGCGACGCCCAGGGAGCGCCGCTGAACATCGTGGGCATGGTGGCAGACATCAACG
>CAYLZG010000010.1:55972-60870 GCA_964387985.1 uncultured Anaerolineales bacterium
CCATGCACGGCAAGACTATCAACGAGGGGAATGCAACGAGCAGCGCCTCGCGCTGGCGAAATTGCAGGAATCGGAGGCGCGTTTCCGGGCGATGTACGAAAACGCCGCCATTGGCATCAGCCTGATCGCCCCCAATGGCCGCGTGCTGGCGGTCAACCCGGTTCTGGCCGAAATCGCGGGCCGCTCGGAATCCGAACTGATTGCGGTGGGCGGACAGGGCATCACCTACCCCGAAGACCAGGACATAGGCCGGGAGGAACTCACCGAAATCATCGACGGCAAGCGCGATTCTTACCAGGTCGAAAAACGCTACGTGCATCGGGATGGCCGGGTGCAATGGATGCGACAGAACATCTCGGCCGTGCGCGACGCGGCGGGAAAACTGCTCTACCTGGTGGTGATTGCGGAAGACATAGACGAGCGCAAGCGCGCGGTCGAGGAATTGCGGGAGTCGGAGGCGAGGTTCCGGGCGATGTACAACAACGCGGCCGTCGGCATGGCGATGATGTCCCTGGATCGCCGCGTCCTCAGCGTCAACGAGACCAGCGCCCGCATCACCGGCTATTCGGTCGAGGAACTGCTTGACACCGACCCGGCCCGACTGTCGCATCCCGATGACATCGACGTCGGCGTGGCGCAGTTCGGCGACCTGGTTGCCGGCAGAATCTCGCAGTTTCAGATGGAAAAGCGCTTCATCCGCAAGAGCGGCGATATTTTCTGGGGGCGGGTCTCCTACTCCGCCGTGCCAGACAAGAACGGCCATCCGGAGTATCTGGTGGGACTGATCGAGGACATCAGCCAGGAGCGCCTGGCCCAAGAGCGGCTGGCGGCCCAGGAGGCCACCTACCGCCGCCAGCTCGAGCAGCGCATCGCCGAGCGCACCGAGGAACTGAGCGCGGCCAACGACCGCCTGCGCGAGAAGGCCGCCCAGGACGCTGTGGTCGCCGAGCGCACCCGCCTGGCCCGCGACCTTCATGACGCGGTGACGCAGACCCTCTTCTCCACCACCCTCATCGCCGACGTGCTGCCCGACATCTGGGAGATGGATCCGGCCGAGGGCAAGCGCCGGTTGGAGGAGGTGCGCCAGCTCACGCGTGGCGCGCTGGCCGAGATGCGCACCCTGCTGGTGGAGCTGCGCCCCAACGCCCTGACCGAGATTCCGCTGCCCACCCTGCTGCGCCAACTGACCGAGGCGATGGTGAGCCGCGCGCCGCAAATCGGCATCCAGTTCACGGCCGAAGGGGACTGCAAGCTTCCTGCGGATGTGCAGGTGGGGCTCTACCGTATCGCGCAGGAGGCGCTGAACAACGTCGTCAAACATGCCAGGGCCAGCCAGGCGGTCGCCTCGCTGCGCCTGTGCGAACCTGTTCGCCTAACGGTGGCCGACAACGGTGCGGGCTTCGACCCCGGAGCCGTCAGTGCCGACCACCTGGGACTGCGCATCATGCGCGAGCGGGCTGAAGCGATCGGCGCCCGGCTGAGCATTTATAGCGAACCCGGCGAGGGAACGCAGATCTCAGTCGTGTGGGGAAAAGGATAAGTTGATGGACAATAAAATCCGGGTCATGTTGGTGGACGACCACGCGGTGGTGCGTTCGGGCCTGAGTGCGTTTCTCAGCGTTAACCCCGACCTCGAACTCGTGGGCGAGGCCGAGAACGGGCAGCAGGCGGTGGCGCGCGCGGGGCTGCTCCAGCCCGATGTTATCTTGATGGACCTGATGATGCCGGTGATGGACGGCGTAGCTGCCACGCAGGCGATCAAGCGCCAACATCCGCACATCCAGATCGTCGCGCTGACCAGCTTCCAGGAGGATGAGCTGGTGCAGAACGCGCTGAAGGCCGGCGCCGTGGGCTACCTGATGAAGAATGTGACCGCCCGCGAGCTGGCGGCGGCCATCCGCTCGGCCAGGGACGGCAAGATGACCCTCTCCTCCGAGGCCGCGCAGGCGTTGGTGCGCGCCAATCAGCAGGCGCAAGAGACCGAGGCGCTGACCGAGCGCGAGCGGGAGGTGCTGCGGCTGATGGTTGAGGGCCTCAACAACGCCGAGATTGCCGAGCGGCTGGTGGTCAGCCTCTCGACGGTGAAGTACCACATCAGCAACATCCTGGGCAAGCTGGGCGTGGACAACCGCGTCTCGGCAGTGACACTGGCGATCCAACGGAAGCTGGTGTGACAGGAGGCTCGAAAGATCGCGCAGGCGTGCTGCGGGATCATCCGCGCAGCTGAGCTCGAGGTCGTTAGGCGCACAAGTATAGGAGGTTTCGCGACCATGCGTCACAGCCGTGAGGAAGTCATCCAACGGACTATCCAAGAGTTTGAGCTTCTGGATCATCTCGTCGCCAACCTTACCGGCGAGGAGTGGAATCGCCCGGTGCCTCGCCCTGAATCCAAGGACCCCTGGACGGTGAAAGATGCGCTCGCTCACATTACCCATTGGAAAGCCGACGTTGCTCGTTCCATCAGGAGACAGCGCGTACCGGTCGAAGAACGCGGGCTCGGCATCAACGAGGGAAATCATCTCGTTTACTTGCGTTGGCATGATCGCTCTCCACAGGAGGTCTTAGCCTGGCACAGGCAAGTTCACAAGGATGTCCTGGCTGCGCTGCAAGAAGCGCCTGAGGAGTGGTTTAGCGGTAAAGAGCGCAGACCAGATTGGCCCGGAGACCTGGACGGTCATTCCACGTATCACCGCGTGAGAGATCTCGAAGAGGCATTGAAGAGAGAACCATAGCGTACGCCCGGCGCCCTCCTGCTGCGCCACACGATCGAACCACAACTCCGGCTTGCCCCATAAGAAAGCCGACACGTAGCACCCTGGCAACCTGTACGTTTGGCCAGTATCAGACTCCCCCCAGGGCGGGGGAGTTTTCAGTTGTCACGGTGTAGGATTCTCGCAGTTATGGGGAAGCAAGACACGCGGAGGAAAACCACCATATCAAGGTCTATCGCGAGTTCGTGACCGGTACGCAGTTCCCGGTGCCGTCACAAAACAGTCTTGCAGCCAGCCATACCGCCGCTCAACAAGGAGAGCCGCCATGTTCGACATCCGTCTCATGACTTGCGATCCCTACATGTCTCACTCCCCCAGGATCAACAGCCACGAGGCACTGATCAGGCGCGCGTTGGCGCTTTTCAATCACGCGCGGCGGCAGGCGCTCCTGGAGCGCGGCCGGAGCCTGCTCCTGGGCCACGTCTGTCGCCTCTTCAACCTGGCTGCCATCCCTCCCGCCCAGGTGCGCGGTCGTCACTGCGGCGGCATCAAGACCGTCAGCATCAGCCATATCTGTGGCAGCCTGGATCGGACGGACGATTTCGATCATCACTTCCAGCCGCTATCCGATCGCCTGCGTGATCGTTGGGTGAGCGTGGCTGCCGCCCGCTGCCAGGACATCGCGCTGCCGGCGGTCAGCCTGGTCCAGGTCGGAGACCGCTTCTTCGTCGAGGACGGGCACCACCGGCTCTCGGTGGCCCGCATGTTGGGCGAGAGCTATGTCGACGCTGAGGTCACAGTATGGGAGGTGAACGGCCCGCTCCCCTGGGATCAGCCGGCGAAGAAGGTCTTCCCGCAGCTGACTTTGCATCCGACATAAGTGCGCCACGCCCGATCCATGCGACGACGGACAGCTTCTTCGCGACCATGCCGCCGTCCGCTGCGTACTAGGAAATGTGCTGTCCGTTGTGCAATAGGAGACACCATGAACACCAAGCTATCCCTTGAGGACCTCCTGGAATTGACCCGCCAGCATGGCGAGGGTTGGGCCGTGGCGCATGCGCTGCGACTACTGGAGCTAATCCGCGAAATCGGCGCCGGCATCCCATATGATCCGGTTGCCATGACTACCGCCACCTATCTGCACGATTGGGGTGCTTTTCCATCTTACGCCCAGCGCGGCGTGGAGCACGCCCTGCGCTCGCGCCGGGTGGCCGAGACGGAGATCCTGCCGCACATGGATCTGTCTCCCGCGGCCCAGGAAATCGTGCTGGAAGCCATCGAACTGCACGACTACCGCGACCCTCGGCCAACGCATTCCAACGAGGCTTTGCTGCTGCGCGAAGCGGACATGCTCGAATTTCTGGGCATGATCGGCATGGCGCGCGATTTCGCCCGCGGTCCCAGGGACGTCGCGGCCTGCCACCGCCGTATCCTCGACCGCCGCACCGGCATTGATGGCCGCTTCACGCTGCCGCGCGCCCGCGAGATCGCGCAGATCCGGCTGGACCGCATGACACAGTGTTTGGCGTGGCTGGAAGAAGAGGGTTTCGGACATCTGTAGAACACCCATCCATCCCCTCAGTCCCGATGCTGGCGCACCGGGTGCTAGCCGCTAATGGAGGGGTGAGGCGATCTCACCCCTCAGGGATTATGGCGTCACACAGACCCGAAACCCGGTATCGCTGGCAGAGAACGGCCCCTGATCACGCTCTGTTGCGCAGCACAACGTCTTGCAGCCGGACAGAAATGATCCCCCCATAAGCAAGCGGAGGTCCCGGCTGTCACGGTCCTCACGCCCATCATCGTTCCGATAGGGATGACCGAACCGCACCGAGCCATCTTTGTTTCGGGCACGGGTGCTGGTCCATTCCCACACGTTGCCCAGCATATCGGCGCACCCGTACGGGCTATCCCCGCCAGGACTGAACGCGTCCACGGGCGTCGTATCCTCTCGCCGGCGGCGCGGGTTATCTTCGGCCCGGCAATTGCACAGCCCGGGGTGCGGCGCGTGCGTGTTGCCCCATGGATAGCACCGGCCATCTTCCCCGCGAGCCGCTTTCTGCCACTCGGCCGCAGTGGGCAGGCGGACTGTGGCGCCTGTGATCTGGCTGGCCCAATCACACAAGGCGAGTGCATCGTACCAGGTGACGATCATGACCGGGTGGTCTGCCTTGCCTTCGAGGG
>CAYLZG010000011.1:0-33938 GCA_964387985.1 uncultured Anaerolineales bacterium
GCATCCTGAGCGGAGCGCAGCGCAGTCGAAGGATGCGGCCATTGCAGCGACCTCCCCATCTTCTGCCCGAACTCCTCGCTGGGTCGCCACGTTCTTTGCCTCTCTGTGTGCCGGTGCTATAATCTACTGTCGTTCTGACACTGGAGGATCTGTTTGACGGATACCATATCCGAAGATGCCTTGCCGGCGGATACACCGCGCAAATCGCGTGCCTGGCTTCAGCGTGGCCTGGAAATATCTATCAGCCTGGTGTGTCTATGGCTGGCACTGCGTGGCATCGACTTTGGGGAATTATGGGCCGCCCTGGCCGCAGCACGCTGGATCTGGGTAGTTCCTGCGATCCTTGGCATCACGATCATGGGGCTCATCAAGGCGTGGCGCTGGCAGATTCTCTTCTTGCCGGAGCACCGGGTGCCGTTCGGCGCGATCTTCACTGCCCAGTCTGCCGGCTACCTGGCGAGCAACATCTTTCCGGGCCGGGTAGGTGAGCTTGTACGCCTCGTCCTCCTTGCGAGCGATCAGCCCGTGGGTGGCGCGCGGGTGTTGTCGACCATGGTCGTGGAGCGCTTGCTTGACCTCCTGTCTCTCCTCGCTGTGCTGGTCGCTCTGCTTCCCTTCATCCAGCTTCCGGCGTGGATGATGCAATCCGCGCGGATACTCGGCATCGGCGCGCTGGTTGCCACTGGGTTCATCGTGATCCTCTCGTTTTGGAAGAGCGGGGTGCTCATCTGGGCACACCGCATTCTCGGTCGTGTCCGCTTCCTCGA
Source organism: uncultured Anaerolineales bacterium (assembly GCA_964387985.1). Taxonomy (GTDB): domain Bacteria; phylum Chloroflexota; class Anaerolineae; order CG2-30-64-16; family CG2-30-64-16; genus JALOOB01. Next base: position 768 of record CAYLZG010000011.1, read on the forward strand.
CCGGCCGGGTCTCTACGCGTCCATCGAGCATGTGATCGATGGTTTTGCAGCCCTGCGCGGGTGTCGGGGCCCGGTCCTCATTCTGCTCTCGTTTGCCGCCTGGGCTGCAGTCATCGCTGAGTCTTGGGCCGTCCGGATGGCAGTGCAGGCAGATGTGCCCCTTACCGGGATGATCTTCGCTGTAGTTTTGACCTCGCTGGGAATGGTGGCGCCTTCATCTCCGGGCTACATCGGTGTGTTCCACTTCCTGGTGATCGAGGCCCTCCGGCCTTTCGGAGTGGCCGAGACGACGGCCATGAGCATTGCCCTGATCTGGCACGCGGTGAATTACATCATGCTCAGCCTGACCGGAATGATCATGCTGTGGGTTCATGGCACCTCCATCGGCAAGGTCGTAGCAAGGTGGCGTGCGCGGGGCGAGCAGGCTCAGCCGGCGGATATCAAAGCCCCAAAGGTGACATAACAATGCGGATTCTGATTACGGGCGGAGCCGGTTTCATAGGGTGTAACCTGGCCGATGCGTGCATTAATGACGGACATGAGGTAACGCTACTGGACAACTTGTCGAGGCGCGGCGGTGAGGCGAACCTGGCATGGTTGCGAGAGCGCCACGGCGAACGGAGCCTCCACTTCATCCGGGCCGATATCCGCGATGCTCGGGCGATGCTTGCTGCTGCAGAGGGACAGGAGGTTATCTACCACCTGGCGGCACAGACGGCTGTAACCACCTCGGTGACCGACCCGCGCCTTGACTTTGAGATCAACGCCCTGGGCACATTCAACGTGCTTGAAGCAGCACGCCGCGTGGCCGATGATCCGGTCTTCATTTATTCGTCGACGAACAAAGTCTACGGCAGCATGGAAGACGCCCTTGCGGTCGAGCATGCCACGCGCTACGTCCTGCCTGCCTATCTGAACGGGGTAGGGGAGGATAGGCCTCTGGACTTTCACAGCCCGTACGGCTGCAGCAAAGGTGCAGCCGACCAGTACGTCCGAGACTACGCGCGCATTTACGGTTTGCGCAGTGTTGTGTTCCGGCAGTCTTGTATTTACGGGCAGCGCCAGATGGGTGTCGAGGACCAGGGTTGGGTGGCCTGGTTCGTCATCGCCGCGGTGCTCGGCAAACCGATCACTATCTTTGGCGACGGCAAGCAGGTTCGGGATCTGCTCCACGTTGATGACCTGGTGCGGGCATTTCGGTTGGCGACGCAACGCATTGACATAACCAGGGGTCAGGTGTACAACCTGGGCGGTGGGCCGGCCAATGCGCTGAGCATCTGGGCCGACTTCGGTCCGCTGCTGTCACGGCTGCTGGGCTGCCAGGTTATCCCGGCCTCTTTCAGGGATTGGCGTCCCGGCGACCAGCCCGTGTTCGTAGCCGATGTGGGCAGGGCTGAGCGTGAGTTCGGCTGGAGGCCTGAGGTGAGCGTTGAGACCGGTATTGCGCGGTTGATTGAGTGGGTTCAACAGAATCGGGACTTATTCGCGTGAAGATCCTTTTTATCCTGACCTACTATCGACCCCATGTGAGCGGTTTGACGATCTACGTGGAACGCCTGGCGCGCGCCCTGGCTGCGCGTGGCCACGAGGTCACGATCCTGACCTCGCGCTACAATCGGGATCTGCCTGCCGAAGAGATCCTTGATGGCGTCCGCGTGGTTCGCGTGCCGGTCTGGTTCCGCCTCAACAAGGGCGTCTTCATGGCCAACTTCATGACTTACGCCTGGCGCGAGATCGGCCGGTCGGACGTCGTCAGCATTCACCTGCCACAAATCGAGGCCGCGCTGTCGACGCTACTGGTGCGGCTCCGCGGGCGCAAGCCGCTTCTTACCTATCACTGTGATCTCGAGATGCCGCCTCTCTGGTATGGTCGGATCGTGAATGTTGCTACCTACTGGGACAATGTGGTGGCCGGCACGCTGGCAGACACCATTGTGGCGTACACCGAGGACTTTGCGCGGCACAGTCCATTTCTGTCTCGCTTCGCGGGCCCCGCGCTGAGCGCACGCAACGCGCCCCAGACCCGCTCGGAGATGCGGCGCTCACGGGGAAAGGTCAGGGTGATTCTGCCGCCCGTGATCATTCCGAAGCCGACAGCTGAGGGCATCGCGGCCCTGCGCCAGCGCGTCGGCTTGAACGGTCGCGAGAAAGTCATCGGCTTTGCGGCCCGCTTCGCCTACGAGAAGGGCGCAGGCTATCTAATCAACGCGATTCCGGAAATTCTCAAGGAAATGCCGGACATCCGGGTTGTCTTTGCCGGACCCTATGGTAAGGATGTGATCGGTGAGACCATCTGGGACGACATGCAGGCCCTGATCCAGCAGTACCGGTCTTATCTCACGTTTCTGGGAACGTTGAACCCGGAGCAGATGGCCAATTTCTTTGCCATCTGTGATGTCGTCACGGTCGCGTCGATCAACAACACCGAGTCGTTCGGGCTTGTCCAGGTCGAATCCTTCATGTGCGGCACACCTGTTGTCGCCACAAACCTGCCTGGCGTGCGACAGCCTGTGACCATGACCGGGATGGGCGAGATTGTCCCCATCGCCGACGCTCATGGTCTTGCTGAAGGCATCGTCAAGGTTCTTAGAGATCCGCAGAAATATGCCAGGCAGCACGATGACATCATGCGGACCTTCGAGCTCAGCCACACGGTCGATCAATATGAAGCTCTGTTTCGGGAGAAGAGCATCCAGCGTAGCTGATACCTGTGACCACTGCTGGTGATGACTTGAAAGACTATCTGAGAGAGCAACTGAGGGATATGGCTCCGCATCGCGCGATTCTGCGCGCGGTCGAATGTCGATTCATGGCACAGGTGCCTCTGGTATCTCCGGTTCTCGACATCGGCTGCGGCGACGGTCACTTCGCTTCGATCGCCTACGACAGGCTGCCGGTCGACATCGGGGTCGATGTGATGGTGCGCGATCTTGCTGAGGCAGCGGCCAGGCGAGGTGTGTATCGTAAAGTCATGTTCGCTAGCGGCACTGCACTGCCCTTTGTCGATGGCAGTTTCAATACGGTCATCAGCAATTGCGTGATCGAGCACATCCCGGATAATCGTACCGTTCTGGCTGAGATCAGCCGTGTGCTGCGTCCCGGAGGTGTGTTTGCGACGACCCTGCCTAGCGAGCATTTTGGGGAATACCTGCTGGGCGCCACGCTGCTGCGCAACATCGGACTTGGCAAGCTTGGCGAGGGATACGGCGCCTTCTTCAACCGGATTTCGTATCATCATCACGTCTATCCGCCTGAGGAATGGCGTCGCCGCCTGGCTGCCGTGGGTCTGCACGTTGAAGATCACACTTACTATTTCTCGGCAGCTGCGCACCGTCGCTTTGACTTGAGCCACTATCTTGGGGTGCCGAACCTCATCAGCAAGCGTCTGCTGGATCGGTGGATGCTTTTCGGTGCGCAGCGTAGGCTGTTCGAACTCTGGCTGCGGCCGTTTTACGAAGAGCCGCTTCCGCCTGCGGGCGCCTATCAGTTCTTGCGATGCCGGAAGCCTGGAGCGGCCGGCGCCACGACGGTGTGAGTGCACCGGTTTTGTATATCTTCACTGCCTGCCGGGTGAGGGAGTCACCATGCAGAACCGTGTTGGGCGATGGCTGTTGCTGCTCGGGGCGTTGGGCTTTGCCGTCCTCGGTCAGTTCTACTTTGCCCGCAAACCGGACAACTTCTGGGACGGCGTAGTATTCTATACCGTGGCGGTGTTCTGCTTTCTCCTCCTCGTGCGGCCGGCAGGGGGCGAGGTTGCCGCACAGGCTCGCAGTCGATCTTGCTGGTCGGCCACGTCGGCGGTTCGTACGCTGTTTGTAGTGACCGCCTTGTCGATGGGCGGGCTGGTCACAATTCGATCGGCGCGGCTCAGTGAGACCCTGGCAGGCGGGGGCTCAGCCTGGCCGGTCTTCTGGATGTGGATCTCGGCAATGGCATTGTATCTGGCTGCCTTTACCGGCCTGCCTCACCATGCAATCTCGAGATGGTCTGGGACGCGCGCGGCCGGGGAACAACTGCCGGCGCGCGCTGCACCCCATGCAGCCCATCCGTCCCCTCTCGGGCGGGCCCGGGAGTGGCTGGCGGTCAATGGCTGGGAGCTCGGCCTGTTGTTCTGGTTGCTGCTGGGAGCGCTTCTGCTGCGCGCCTGGCGCATTGATGTCATCCCATGGACGCTCGGAGGGGATGAGGGCAGCCAGGGCTTGTGGGCGCGGGATGTGTTAGCGAATCGGTTGCCCAACATGTTCGATCTCGGTTGGCTTTCTGTGCCGAACATGTCGTTCTACTGGCAAGCGGCCTGGTTCAAACTTGTCGGCGATGGTGTCGTGGGACTGCGTCTGCCATGGGCCGTAGTCGGCGTCCTGACTGTCCTGGGGACGTACCTGCTGGTGCGTGAGCTGTTCGACCGCTCTTTGGCATTCCTAACGGCTTTCTTGCTGGCAACGTATCATTTTCACATCCATTATAGCCGCCTGGGTTCCAACCAGGTTGCTGATCCATTGTTTATGGTGTGGGCGCTTTACTTCCTGGTTCTGGGATGGCGTCGTGAGGTCGCAGGAGCAGTGAAGGCGCAGATGGGGCCGCGTTGGTCCTGGGCGCTGAGCGGCCTCATAGCGGGGTTGGGGTTTTACTTCTATGCCGGATCGCGCCAGGTGCTGGTGATCATGCTCGCCGTGTTGGTCTGGGCTGCACTGACCGATCGCGATTTTCTCCCCCGGCAGATGTCCAACCTTCTTGTGTTGCTCGGTGGGTTTCTGGTGTCGGTTGGCCCGATGGCGCTTTTGGCGCTCCGCGACCCGGCCAATTTCAACGCTCGCGTTAACGCAGTGGGCATCTTCCAGTCGGGTTGGCTCGAGAGAGAGATGGGGGTTACCGGTCGCAGCGCCGCCAGCCTGTTGGGCGAGCAATTGCGGAAAGCCTTCCTTGCCTTTAACTTCTACAAGGATCGCGTGTCCTGGTATGGTCCGCGCACCATACCGCTGATGGATTTTTTCGCTTCCATCTTGTTTGTGTTCGGGTTAGCCGCAAGCATAGCCCGTATGTTGAAGTGGCGCTACGCGGTATTCGTCATCTGGTTTGTAGTGGTGATCGTTTTGGGCGGCGCCCTGACCGAAAACCCGCCTTCCAGCCAGCGCCTGGTGTCGAGTGCCGTGCCTGCAGTCTTCTTTGTGGCAATCGCGCTGCGGAAGCTGGCTGCCGCGCTGAGAGATCTGTTGCGTTGGCCTGAGCTCGGCCGCCACGCCATCGCAGTTGCTCTGGCAGCAGTCCTGGCGTTCATCAGTGTTCGCTTCTACTTTGGAGACTATCAGGCGAGCTGGGTCTACGGCAATGCGAATGCTGAGGTCGCAACCCGCGTCGGGTATTACTTGCGAGATCTGGGGCCCGGCTGGGAGGAGTACTTCTTTGGCGTGCCGCGCATGTACGCTGATTTTGGCTCGACCCCTTTCATTGCAAGGGGAGTTCCTCTGATAGATGTGTGGGATCCGCTGGACGGTCCGCCCTCTTTGGCCGATTCCGGGCTCAAGAAGGTGTTCATTTTCCTGCCAGAGCGGTTGGAAGAACTGAAGTGGGTCAGGCAGGCCTATCCGGGCGGTGTTGAGGAGCCTGTCCATCGCATCGACATCGACGAGCCGGCGAGCGATGAGCTCCCGCTGCTGTTTGTCGCATATCGTGTAGAGTAGAAACGGAGATACTCGGGTGATCCAGAAAACCGAGAGTGATCGAAGTTCAGCGCCCCGTTTTGACGCGATGGGCGAGCCTTTCGCGGCGGGCCGAGCGTGGCTGCGTTCGGATGCGGCGCCGCACTGGATCCTTGTCGCGTTGCTCGTCGTCGCCGCGTTGTTGCGCCTGACGAACCTCAACTGGGATCAGTTCGCGCACATTCATCCCGATGAGCGTCATCTGACCATGGTGACCAGCGCGATGCGGCTGCCAATCTCTCTGGGCCAATTTTTCGATAGCTCTCAGTCGCCGATGAATCCCTACAACATCGGCTACGATTTCTTCGTCTATGGCACGCTGCCCCTGTTTATCGTGAGAGTCGCCGCGGAGATCGCGCAGAAGATTAACGAGTTTGCTGCGATCTGGGAATCTGCTCCCGGCGTACCGATCATGATGACCGGCTACGACGGGGTGCACCTGGTGGGTCGCTTCATGTCTGGTCTGTTCGATCTGGGGGTGGTATGGCTGGTCTACCTGATCGGTCGCCGCCTCTATGGCACCCGGGTCGGGCTGCTCTCCGCTGCGCTGTACACTCCGGCCGTCTTGGCGCTCCAGCAGTCGCACTTCTACACCGTCGACACCTTTGCCACCTTTTTTGCCGCATTGGCGTTCTACTTTGCCGTGCGTGTGGCGCAGGGCGCGGACCCGGGACGGCGGAGCGGATGGGGATCCTATGTGGCACTGGGTGTAAGTCTTGGGGCGGCCCTGGCTTGTCGCATCAATCTCGCGCCGATGGCAGCGATTGCGCTGTTGGCCACGGGTGTCCGCGCCTGGGATGAATTCACCGCCGCACGCGCGGTGCGCGACAGAGAGGTTCTGCTGGGCTGGACGTCGAACATGATCCAGGCCACGCTTTTCCGTGTGATTCTCATGGTTCTCCTGGCGGGCGTCACCTTCCGTATCTTTCAGCCCTACGCGTTCGGGGGCAACTCCTTGTTGAGTTTCTCCCTCTCCGATGGTTTTCGCAGCAGCATGCGAACGATCGGCTACATCATTCGCGGAGAGGCGGACCAGCCTCCCATGCACCAGTGGGCAAATCGCACTCCGTTCGTGTTCCCCTGGACTAACATGGTGATCTGGGGAATGGGTTTGCTCCTTGGGCTCACCTCGTGGGCGGGATGGGGTGTAGCGGCGTTCCAGATCGTTCGTGGCCTGACCGTACGCCCTAATGCAGAGATGGTGAAGGCGCATCTGCTGCCGGTCGCATGGGTGGGCGGTATGTTCGTGTACCACAGCATGCAGTTCTCCTACACCATGCGCTACTATCTTCCCATCTACCCGATGTTGATTCTGCTCGGCGCCTGGCTGTTGTGGTGGCTGGTGGACAGGGCGCGGGCGGGTGCGGGCGATCGCGTGGCTGCCGGGGTGGGCCGCCGGTGGGTGGGACTGCAGACGGGTCTGCGCCGTCTGGTGACACCCGGCGTGGCATACGCTCTGATGGCCGTCGTGGTAATCGCGACCACCTTGTGGGGTTGGGGTTTTCTGGCCATCTACCGTCGTCCTTTGACCCGCGTCGATGCCTCGAGATGGATCTATGCCAACGTGCCTGAAGGCAGCGTCGTAGCCAACGAACACTGGGACGATCCTCTGCCCTTCTCGATCGATGGGAAGATCAGTTTCAAGCCTGCAGGCGCCTACTACGGGTTGAGGCAGGGAGACGGCAGTCGCAGCGGCCAGATCGAGAATTACGGCGAGGATACGCCGGAGAAGCGGGAGGCCATCTACCGTTGGCTGAATGATGCCGACATCCTTGTGATCAGCTCGAATCGTCTTTGGGGATCCATCCCGCGGCTCCCGATGCGTTTCCCGATGACTAAAGAGTATTACCAGCTTCTCTTCGACGAGAAACTGGGCTTCGAGCTAGCCGCGCGCTTCACCTCGTTCCCCACGATCTTTGGGCTTCAGTTCGATGACACGGGCGCTGAGGAGGCCTTCAGCGTCTATGACCACCCCGAAGTGCGCATCTACCGAAAGACATCGCAGTACAGCGAATCGCTCGTGCGCAGCTACTTCGACCAGATCGACCTGGAAAACACCATCCAGATGTGGCCGAAGCAGGTTACCCAGGCGCCCACCGCACTACTGATGACGCCTGAAGAGGCCGCGGTGCAGCAGGCCGGGGGAACGTGGTCGGAGATCTTCGACCAAGATAGCCTGCTCAACCGCTCGTCCGTGCTCTCGGTTCTCGCCTGGCTTGCCCTGGTCCTGGTCTTGGGCCTGGCTGCATTTCCTATCACCTTCGCTGTTCTTCGGAAACTCCCCGATCGGGGCTACGGCGTTGCCAAGACGTTGGGCATCCTTCTGCTTGCGTGGCTGAGTTGGTTCGCGCCAGCTCTCAAGTTGGCTTCATTCAGCCGCGCATGGATCGGGCTCTGTCTGGGACTGCTGATCGGCTTCGCCGCGCTGGTGTCGTGGAGGCGTTGCGGGGAGATTTCTGAGTATCTTCGAACGCACCGCGCCCTGCTGCTTGTCGAAGAGGGCGTGTTCCTTGGCCTTTTCCTGCTCTTCCTCCTGATTCGGATCGGCAACCCCGACTTGTGGCACCTTGCGCGCGGTGGCGAGAAGCCCATGGAGTTCGCCTATCTCAACGCGATCATCCGGTCCACGGTTTTCCCCCCTTACGACCCGTGGCATGCGGGTGGGTTCATGAACTACTACTACTTCGGGTGGGTCATCGTCGGTGCGCTAATCAAGCTCACCGGCATCGTGCCGTGGGTCGCGTACAACCTGGCCGTGCCCACCCTGTTCGGCCTCACCGGGGTCGGAGCATTCGCCGCTGCCTATGCCCTGGCCGAAGGAGATCACTCCACTCGGCTGGAGGGTGACGAGCGATCCTTTGGCGGTCTTCGCACCGGCTCGCTCCTGGCCGGTCTCGGCGGGACATTCTTTGTGGTCATTATCGGAAATCTGGGCAACGCGAAGCTGCTCCTCGATCAGTTCGGCCAGCGCAGCACTGTGGCTTTCAAGAGCACTATTCCGGGACTTGCCAGCCTCGTGCGGGCCGTCAGCGGTCTGGTCAACGTCGTTACGGGGAAGGCATCCCTGGAGTTTCCGAACGACTGGTGGTTCTGGAACGCGTCGCGGGTCATCCCTGATACCATCAACGAGTTCCCGTTCTTCACATTTACCTATGCGGATCTTCACGCGCACATGATCGCGCTGCCGGTAACCTTGCTCGCGCTCTCTGTCGCAATTTCGTTGGCAATGCACGTTCCCCGGATGCGCGATGGAGGCCTTGAGCCTTCTCCATGGGCCATTGCCTTGCCCGAGCTGTCCGTCATTGTCCTCCTCGGTTTCGTCATCGGCAGTCTTCGCGCGACCAACACATGGGACTTTCCGACCTACGCATTGGCGGGTCTGGCCGCGCTGGTTATCCTGGAGATCAGCCGCCGGGGTCCGATCCTCGCAGCGGCCAGGCCTGCCGACATGGAGGCATGGCTGGCCTTCGCGATCCGTTCGGCCGTATCCGTGCTGTGGCGGTTTGTCATTCTTTTTCTCGTAGGCGTCTTCGCCTTCTATCCTTTCACGAGCAATTACGCGACGGCCTACGCAGGCCTCGAAGTTTACAGGGAAGGCAAGACCGCAATCGCGGATTACCTCACCCACTGGGGCTTCTTCATTGCCTTGGCAATTGTCTGCCTTGCTGGGGAGCTGGTCGCGCAGAGCCGTGAGCGGCGTTTGCCGGCCTGGTTGACCGGCGGGCTTCCTGTCTTCGGAGGCTCAGGGCTGGTAATTCTGCTGGCTGGTTGGGCGATCGGGGCTCGTGTCTGGGTGATTGCGCTGCCTCTGTTTTTTGTTGCCATCATCCTCGCGCTTGGCCGAGATCTGCCGCCCTCGCGCCGGATGACCCTCCTGTTGCTGGCGCTTGCACTGGCTATCACCATGGGCGTGGAAGTCCTGCGACAGCAGGATGACATCGGCCGCATGAACACGGTGTTCAAGTTCTATCTGCAGGCGTGGACCTTGTTTGGTGTCAGCCTCTCTGTTGGTTTGGCCGGCTTTGCCGCCTGGACGGACCGTCAGCGTCCGGTCTGGGGTAAGGTGGCTTGGGCGGTCCTGGCGGTCCTCTTCATCGGCGTGATGCTTTACCCGCCGTTTGCTGCCCGGGCCAAGATCAGGGATCGCTTCTCCGCGGAAGCATCGCCGCGCGGTCTCGACGGCATGGCATATATGGATCGGGCGCAGTACTTCGATAACGGCCAGGATCTGCTTCTGGCCGACGATAAGGCTGCCATGCTGTGGTTAATGAACAACGTACAGGGCTCGCCTACGATCCTGGAGGCGCAGATTCCTGAGTATCGCTGGGGAAGCCGCTTCAGCGTCTACACCGGCCTGCCGGCGATCCAGGGCTGGAACTGGCATCAGCGGCAGCAGCGCTCGGTGACTCCCAGCGAGGTGGTCGAGCGCCGGGTGCGGCACGTGACGGAGATGTACAACACGCTCGACCCGGTTCGCACGAGAGAACTCCTCGATCACTACGGCGTGAAGTACGTCATCGTGGGCGAGCTGGAGCGCGCCTACTATGCTCCGGACGGGCTGGCCAAATTCGACGCGCTCGAGCAGGAGGGTTACCTCCGGGTCGCATACCGGGGCGGAGCAGTGACCATTTTGGAGATCGTCGCACCGGACCGCGAGCCGGCTGCGGCTGCCGCGACTTTTCTGGAGGAGCGTTTTTCCGATCTCGATCAGGCGACTTATGCCTCGCCGAGGACTTTTGACTCTCCCGAGATGCAGTGAGGTCATCCGTTCATGCTTCTGTTGAATCGTCGCGCCGTTCGCGTCACACTGCTGCTGGCGCTGATCCTCATCGGCGGTGCGCTTCGCTTCACGGACATCAACTGGGACCGCTTTCAACATCTTCACCCTGACGAACGTTTCATCGTTTGGGTGGCCGACACGATGCGCTGGCCTACTGGGGTTGAGGGAGGCTTTGTCTCGCAGCTGGGAGTTGCGCTCGATCCGGAGCATTCTGCGCTCAACCCTTTTCGCTGGCCGCCCGCTGCGGGAGACATGGCAGGCAAGCCGCGCAGTTTTGCCTATGGCCACTTCCCCCTTTACCTGTTGGTCGTTGCAGGACAAGCGGCGGCAGCCGCCGGTCGTTGGTTTGGTGAAACAACCCTGGCCTTTCCGGCATGGATGCAACCCCTTCACACGGTCGGGCGTCAGCTTGGTGACTACTCGCACCTTTCGTTGGTAGGCCGGGCGATCTCAGCCCTGGCTGACCTTGGCACACTCTTGCTGGTCTATGCAATGAGCGTGCGTGTTGCTCGGCGGCTGATCGGGCATGTCTCAGATAGCCCCGGCAACTCAGGACCAGCACGGGGACGGGAAGCCGAGGCCTCAGATATTCCACGGCCCCTGGCCTCTCAGCGTTTCGAGGGTGCCGCGACAGCATCGTTGCCATACGCCACAGGCCTTCTCGCCGCCGCTGCGTACACCTTCGCGGTCCTGCCCATCCAACTCAGCCACTACGCGGCAGTCGACGCTCTGCTTACCTTCTTCATAACGGCTACCGTCGCGCTTGCTGCGCGCTATGCCGAACAGGGAGGACGCTGGACCTGGGTCGCTGCCGGGATGATGGCGGGACTCGCGATCGGCTCGAAATTCAGCGCCGTGATGCTGGCCCTGCCGCTTTTTGCCGCAGCGCTGTACGCGCCACCGCATCCACCCCAGCGTGCGCCAAATGCCGCCTGGCTCCTGGCGTACGCCAGGCACATCCTCGGTAAGTTGGCCGCCGCAGGCCTCGTTGCCGTGGTCACCTTTGCGATCACGAACCCCTTTGCCCTGCTTGAGTTCCGCGCATACGTGGGTCAGATAGTGTCGCAGAATGCGATGGTGAGCGGCGTGATGGACCCACCTTACACCCGGCAGTATATCGGCACGATTCCGTACTGGTACCTGGTTCAGCAGCTCAGCCAGTGGGGGCTGACATGGCCGCTGGCCATCATCTGCTGGGCAGGGCTGGTATGGGGCTTGGTGCGGTTTGGGCTGGGACGCGCGAGCGCAGCGACTGCGGTTCTGCTCGCGTGGGGAGTCCCCTACTTCATGGTTACGGGGGCATTCCACACGAAGTTCCTTCGCTACATGGCGCCCCTGCTGCCTTTCCTGCTGGTGTTCGGCGCGGTTTTCGCCGTCCGCGTCCTTCGGTGGCTTGTTGCGCGCTGGGGCAGCCGCGGCCGCTGGGTTTGGGCTGGCGTCGCGCTCGGCACGGCCCTCGTTGCAGTGCTTTGGTCCTTTGCCTTCACCAATGTCTACCGCCAGGAGCACCCTTGGATCGATGCATCCCTCTGGATCTACCGCAACGTGCCCGAGGGCTCGAAGATAATCAGTGAGGAATGGGACGATGCGCTGCCGCTGACCATGGACGAGATCGCGGGACGTCCGCCGCTGCGCAGTTATGAGCGCTCAGAACTGACCGTGTGGGCTCCCGACAGCGGCGACAAGGTCGACAAGCTCGCTACTGAGCTTGCCAGCAGCGACTACCTTGCCGTTGCAAGCAACCGCGCCTATGCCCCAATAAAACGGCTCGGCGTGCGCTACCCGATGACTTTTCAGTACTATCGCCAGCTCTTTTCTGGGGAGCTGGGCTACGAGTTGGCGGCGGAGTTTTCAGCTTACCCGCGTCTGGGCTCTCTGGTCATACGAGACGACAACGCCGACGAGAGCTTCAGCGTGTACGATCATCCCCGTCCCATGATCTTCCAGAACGTCGGCCGCCTCAGCGCTGATGAGATTGCTGGCCGCTTGCAGCGCCATCTGCCGTCTGAGGGCTACGGGCGATCTCGCACTGGCGGACCAGTCCTTGCGGAGGGGGGACCATGGGCGGTGCGATGGATTGCGTCCCGGCAGGCAGAGGGCAAGGCGCCTGGCCTGGCCAGCCTGCGGGCGCAAGGGCCCGGACCCTCCCAGCCTTTAACGCTCGCACAACCCGTGGAGTCTCTGCCTGACGTTACCGACTACCGGTGGAACCCCTTCGCCAGCGGCTCGACACCGGTTGCGACCCTTCTTTGGTGGTTTGTGATCTCGGTCTTCGGATGGTTTGCATGGCCGCTTCTGTTTCCACTGGCCCGAGGCCTGGCTGATCGCGGTCACGCTCTCAGCCGTATGGCGGGGTGGCTGCTCCTGGGGTGGCTGCACTGGATGGGCGCAAGCCTGGACCTGTGGACAAATTCGCTGCCTCCCTTGGTCCTGCTGTTGCTATTTGTGGTCCTCGTTGGCCGCGTTGCATGGGCTGGACAGCGCCGCGAGATGGCCGCGTTCTGGCGAACCCGCAAGCACCTGATCCTGGGCCAGGAGGCGCTGTTCGCTGGTGCTTATCTCCTCTTCGTCCTGGTGCGCCTCCTGAACCCCGATCTGTGGCATCCGTGGAACGGCGGCGAGAAGTTCATGGACTTTGCCTTTCTCAACGCTACCCTCCGCAGCCCCGTATTCCCGCCGTACGACCCGTACTTCGCCGGCGGAACAGTCAACTACTACTACTTTGGTCTGTACCTTGTTGGCCTGCCGGTCAGGCTCACCGGCATCTTCGCAGAAGTGGCCTACAACCTTGCGGTGCCATCCCTGTTTGCGCTGGCAGCCCTGGGCGTATTCAGCGTGGCATACAGCCTGAGTGCCGAGCCTCGACAGTCGGCCAGGCCCGGAGGTTCATCCGCCGTGTCTGTCGCCGGAGGAGAAGTCCCGGCGGTCGGATCTTCCGGACCATCCCCGTCACCTGCAGGCGTAGGCTTGCTTGCAGTCGTTGTGACGCTCCTGCTCGGGAACCTGACCGGCTTGGAGTGGGCTCTCAATGGGCTGGCCGCCGCCATGCGCGGTGAGGGCTTCCCCGCGTTTGACTATTGGGCTGCCAGCCGTGTCATCCCCTTTACCATCAACGAGTTTCCGCTCTGGACCTTTACCTTCGCCGACCTGCACCCGCACCTGATCTCCATGCCTTTTGGTCTGCTGGTCATTGGCTTATCGCTGGACTTGCTCCGCAGTCGCTCCCTGAGGCCCTGGCAGTGGCTTGTCAAGATACTCGTGGTAGCCTTAGCGCTCGGTGCCCTCGGCGCGATCAATACGTGGGATCTGCCCACCTATGCGCTCCTGGTTCTTGGCGCCCTGTTGGTAGCTGCTTGGCGTGCAACTGGTTCGCCAGGGCAACGTTTTCGCGGACTGGCGGTTGCGCTGCTGGTTGCCGCCGCGCTGATCGTGCTGGCAGTGCTGGCATACCGGCCTTTCTACGCCAACTACCAGCCGCAGGTCGGCGACGTGGGTGGGAATGTCGTCGGTCGCTTCCTGGGTTGGGTGCGGGGCGCCAGTCCGATGCAGCCCTGGCTCCATGTCTGGGGCTTTTTCCTCTTCCTGTCGCTCCGCTATGTAACGGCTGGCCTGCTGTCGCGACGGATGGTCGTTGAGGTGCGTACCGGGGCCCGGGATCATGGCGGGCGTGTCTGGCTTTTGGGTGTGTTGCTGGTCATTGCGGTGTTGGCCGTCCTGGCAGCGTTGGGCCGGCCGACCGCAGCGCTCGCCGCACTGCCGCTGCTCCTCGCCGTTCCGCTGCCCCTTGACCGTACGGCTGCTCCTGGCCGTGCCTTCGTTGGCCTGCTGCTCATCCTGGGCTTGGGGGTCGTCGCCGGCACTGAGCTGGTCTATCTGCGCGACTTCCTGGAAGGCGGCGATTGGTACCGGATGAACACCCTGTTCAAGTTCTCCGTGCCGGCATGGATCCTCCTGGGTATTGCCGGAGGCTATATGCTGGCTCGCCTATGGGTTCTGACGCTTCGTGCTCCTGCCTGGCTGGCGGTGCCCTGGCAGGTGGGCGCTGCTATTCTGCTGGCCGGTGGGCTGGTGTTCTTGCTCGCTGGCGTTCGAGCGCGCGTGGAGGATCGGTTTCCGGGCGCGCAGCCGCCCGTGGGAACTCTGGACGGCCTCGCCTACATGACTGTGGCCGAGTACACCTGGCCTGACAACAGCAGCCACATTGAGCTCACCGGAGAATACCAGGCGCTTAAGTGGCTGCTGAACAACGTGCGAGGAGCGCATGTCGTGGCCGAGGCGCCGGCTGGCAGCTACACCCTGGATGGGGAAGGTGTCTCATACGATTACTACCGTGCCGGTGGCTTGCGTGTAGCCAGTATCACGGGTTTGCCTACACTTGTGGGTCATCACCAATACGAGCAGCGCCCGGCGATGCAGGTTGCGGAGCAGGGGGCTCGTGCGATGGAGTTCTTCCGCACGACGGACCTCGCGGTCGCGCGTCGACTCATGCGAGAGCTGCGTGTGGACTACATATATATCGGACGCCTGGAGCACATTCTTTTCACTGCGGACTCCTTGCGCAAGTTCGAAGTACTCGTAGAGTCTGGCGAGCTCGAGGTAGCGTTTCGAAATGACGACGTCATTATCTATCGTGTCTTAATCTGATTTTCAATCTTAAGGAAGACCCTGGTGATGCCATGGAATGCAATCTAATTGCCTCGTGTAGTAATTACATCTCGCACACATATGCATTAAAACAAAAAACGCGGGCCGGTGGTCAAATTTAATTGAATCTGATCGAGAAGTTTTCGCAAACAGGGAAGGGAGCGCTAAACGGCAGCATCCCTAAGGTTCTGAGATGATGCAGGCGGGACGAGTGCGATGGAGGAGTATAAGGCGTGCTTTTTGTCGCGACCGTCGTTCATGTTACAATAATTTCTTGCTGGTTCGATTAATGTTGTTTTGGACACGCGCATGCTGGCTTTGATTTCGTGGTGGCTGGCCATCCAGGTGGCTGGCCTGGCCGCGCTGCCTCTGACCTGGCGGCTCTTCGCTCGATTGCCCGGACGCGGTTATCCCTTCGCCAAAGTGCTGGGACTGCTCCTGGTGTCTTATCTCCTTTGGTTGGGTGCGATCTTTCAGCTTCTTCCTAACGATGCCGGGGGCATCCTCTTCGCGCTGGCGGCTGTCTGCGGCCTTTCGTGGTGGCTCGGCCGCGGGGGAATGCGCCTCGACACCAACAACCAGCGTCCGCTCTTCGGTTGGCTCGAAGAGAACCGCAGCCTGATCGTCGTTACTGAACTGCTCTTTCTCCTTGTGTTTGCGGGCTGGGCGGTCTTCCGCGCCTACAATCCGGAGATCAATGGCACCGAGAAGCCGATGGAGTTCGCCTTTGTCAACGGCGTCCTCGGCAGCCGATTCTTCCCTCCCCAGGATCCATGGCTTTCCGGCTACGGTATCAGCTACTACTACTTCGGCTACGTCATGCTTGCGGCGCTGACTCGGGTTACAGGCGTCCTTCCCGAAGTTGGCTTCAATCTCGGCGTTGCCATGTGGTATGCCCTCGTGATGACCGCTGCCTTCGGCATTGTCTACACCCTGATCGCACTCTCGCACAGCAAGATCGCCCCTGAACGCCAATCGATTGATGGTACCGTTCAAACATCTCGCTTTTCCCTGGTCATAGATCAGTTGCGCAATCGCGCGGCGATTGGGTGGGGCTTGCTGGGAGCCCTGCTGCTCGGCATTATGGGCAACCTTGAGGGTGTGATCGACAGCGTATACCATCTCAATCTTTTGCCCATCGATTTCTTCGAGTGGCTGAATATCAAAGGCCTGACTGACAGTGCTCCCACTGGGGAAGTCACTGGCGGGTACTGGTGGTGGTGGCGCGCTTCCCGCGTCATCCACGACATTGATCTCGCAGGCAACTCGGTCGAGGTCATCGACGAGTTCCCGTTTTTCAGTTTCCTACTGGGCGATCTGCATCCCCATGTCCTTGCTCTCCCATTCGCGCTGCTTGCGATCCTGCTCTGCCTGAACATGTTGGTCGGCACGCTGACCTCTGAACCCAGGCCAGAGATGGGAGGAAGGCTGCCCACCAGGTTGCTTCATTACGCGCACATTCTGGGCGACGCAACCGGGCTAGGGTGGCAAGGCATCCCGCTCTATGCGGTGGCGCTGGGCAGCCTGGGATTCCTCAACACGTGGGATTTTCCAATCTATGCAGGGCTGGCCGCGCTGGCGGTGGGTTTAGGCGTCGCGATCCGTTACGGATTGAGCCCCAGATCATTGGGCGCGGCAGCGTTCACCTTACTGCTGCTGGCTCTGTTGGGCTACCTGGCATACATTCCTTTCTACATTGGCTTTCAATCGCAGTTGGGCGGCATCCTGCCGAATTTGCTCTTTCCAAGCCGCTTCTCGCAGTTCTTCGTGATGTTCGGTCCCTTCCTGGTGGTGACCGTGTTCTTTCTTCTGCTGCAATGCTACACCGGCTTCCAGCTGTGCACGCAGACCCAAGCCTATGCGACGCGGCAGGCCTCGGGATGGGCCAACTGGAGGGCAACGACGCGCAGAACCCTTCTTGCCTTGCCTTGGACTCTTTTGTTGCCATTGGTGATTCTGGCGGTGGTCGTTCTGGGCTTTATCGCCTTGCCACAAGGCCGAGCGTTTTTGGAAGAAGTCTTGCGGAGACCCGAAATCGCTGACAATGTAGCAGATGCATCGCTCGGGGGCCTGTTGCGATTGGTCACCCGGATCCGTGTGGACTCCCCATGGACCTACCTGGCTTTGGCAGTGCTTCTTGCCTGGGTGATCGGATCTGTTTGGTCTCGCCTCAGCCGGCTTCCTGATGATGCTTCCGACGGCGATCGTCTTGCTTCTCTGCCGGTCGTTGTCGATCTGTTCGTATCGCTGTTGATTTTCATCGCGCTTGCCCTTACGTTGGTGCCGGAATTCGTTTATCTGCGCGATCTCTTCGGAAACCGGATGAACACGGTCTTCAAATTCTACTATCAGGCCTGGATCCTGCTGGCGCTTGCATCTGCCTATGCATTGAGCCGGCTTGCTGCCCGGAGCTCGCCGGTCGTGCTAAAAGCACCGGCGTTCGCGCTATCCGTGGTGCTCATCCTCTGCGGTATGTGGTATCCGCTGGCCGCCGTCCCCGACAAGGCAAACGATTTCCAGGGCGCTCCGACGCTCGACGGGCTGGCATTCATGCGGACCTCGAATCCTGCCGAAGTCGCGGCGATCGACTGGCTCCGCAGCAATGTTAGCCGTGACGCGATCGTGCTCGAAGCGACCGGTGGCTCCTACAGCACATCGGGTCGCGTGTCCATGGCCACCGGCAATCCGACGCTTCTCGGTTGGGACTTTCACGAGCGCCAGTGGCGCGGTAACGAGGGATACGACGAATCGGCCGCGATGCGACCGGCTGTGATCGACCAGATCTACCGGTCCGCCCCGGCGGATCAACTGCCAGGAATCCTCCAGCAGTGGGGTGTAGACTATATCTTTGTCGGCGGACTTGAACGAAGCAAGTATGGCGTCTCGGAGGCGTCTCTGGTCAGGTTCGATGCACACCTGAGGCTCGTGTATGATGTTGATGGCGTGCGGATCTATGCAAGGTAATGCTATGGTACGAGAAGCCGTTCAGGATTCTCCTAACAGTAAGATGTCCTTCGCGGTGGATTGCCTTACCGTGGAGCATGCCGGTTATGGGCTGGCCGTGCTCATCGCGCTGGGTCTTAGGCTTTGGTCCCTCGGCGCATCAACCCTCGGCCCGGCGGAAGCCCTTCAGGCACTGCCTGCCGTGGCAGCAGTGCACGGCGTCGTCCCCGAATTGAGCGGCACAAGTCCACTGCTTCATGTCTTGCAGCGAGTCACGTTTGCCTTGTTTGGGCCCTCAGACTCGACCGCACGCTTTTGGCCCGCTTTCCTTGGCGGGCTTTCACCGGCGCTCTTCTTTGCTTTCCGACGCCACCTCACTCCGGGAGGCGCTCTGGCAGGAGCCTTTTTGTGGTCCCTGTCGCCGTTGGGCGTGTGGAGTAGCCGCCTGGCGCTCAGCGATGCGCTGGTGCCGGTAGTGGCGCTGGCGACGTTCGCGGCCCTGATCCAAATGAGGCAGGGACGAAAGGCGGGCGGTTGGCTTGGTCTGACAGCCGGTCTGCTCCTGATCAGTGGCCCTAATGCATACACCATCCTGCTCGGCCTGGTTGTGGCAGCACTTTGGCTACGTCCTGAAGTCCGTGAGCTCCGATCCGGCATTCACGGCCAGACGCGCTTGGCACTCGCCGGACTGCTCCTCTCCCTTGTCATAGCTACTTTCTTTCTGGTAGAACCGGCCGGCCTGGCTGCCGGCATGGGTTTGTTCAGCACGTGGCTGTTCGATCTCCTTCCAGGGCGCGGTGAATACTCAATCGCCGAGATCGTCCTGCGACTGGCGATCAGTGAGCCGTTCATCCTGGCATTCGGGATAGCTGGCGCGATCTCGTTTCTCCGCCGCGACGAACGCGCAGGAGTGTGGCTTGGTGTACCAACGGCGGTTGCATTGCTGGTGGCGGTCGCCGGTCGCGGCCGCCACCCGGTTGACCTGTCGCTGGTCGCCCTTGGTCTGGTATTGTTGGCCGGGCCCGTGGTGTCCCGCGTCTTCGGATATGCGTACGAATGGCGACGCCAACGTGATCCGTGGCTTCTGGTGCTGATATCACTTGCAATGCTGGTTGCTTCGGCGATCGGACTTCCCAGCGCGCTGAACGCCGCGAACAACCAGGAATGGCGCTCGCTGTACGCCGGTGTGGGCGTCGCAACGCTTTCCGTCTCGGTGATTGTCTGGATCGCCTATGGAGTGTGGGATAACTGGCACACCGTTGTTCGATCCCTTCCCATCGTACCGTTGGTGCTTGGAATGACATGGCAAATCGGCAGCATGGTTTCCTTGAGCTATGATCGCGGCGCGGGACGCCAATCCGGAGTCGTTCACGAGATGCCGGCTACTGATCTGGCCGACCTGCAAAGGGAACTTCGCAATCTGTCCGCTCGAAACGGCGGCGAACGCGAAGCAGCCGTCGATGTCATCTGGCCATCCCTGGCGAATGACCCGGTGCTGCCGATCCTTAAGTGGCAGTTGCGCGCCTTCCCAAACGCCCGATTCAGCGCATCGATCCCGCCGGACGCTGCGCCTTTGGTGCTGACTCCTCTGGAGGATCAGCCCTGGCTGAGCAACTACAGCGGCGCGGAATTTGCCGTGTTGCAGCGCTGGACCATCGCACAATTGCCTGACTCCAATTCGGTGCTGCGGTGGGTGCTCTTTCGTGAGGCGCTTGCTGCACCAGAAAAAACGCGCCTGATCCTGTGGGCCGACAGATCACAGAATTAGCATAACGGTGATGCACATGCAGAACGACGATAGCAAGTCTCCCGGACTTCTTGACCGGACTCTGATATACTTCCTGAGGCTCGACGGCGAAAAGCTCGCTTGGATCGTCCTGGTCCTGTTAGCGCTGCTCACGCGTACGATCACGCTGGGTGCGCGGGCAATGAGCCACGACGAAAGCCTCCATGCCGTCTACTCATTTCAGTTGTTCGACGGCCGCGGTTACCAACACCAACCCATGATGCATGGCCCCCTCAAATTTATCCTGAACCCCCTCATGTACTTCCTCTTCGGAGTGAATGACTGGAGCGCTCGCATCCAGGTGGCTCTCTTTGGGGTGGTCATGGTCGCCGTGATATGGCTGATGCGGCGTTGGCTGGGGCGCACAGGCGCTTTCTTGGCCGCATTGATGTATACGGTATCGCCCGCTCTGGTGTATCACAGCCGCTACATACGCGACGAGGTGATGCTCACCAGCTTGTTGGTGCTCTTGATCGTCTGCATGTTCCGCTATCTTGAAACGCGCGAACAGCCCTGGCTGATTGGCACTGCGGTCACTTTAGGCCTGGCGTTTCTCACGATGGAGGCCTCGTTCATCTTCGGCGCCATTTTCGGATCCTTTCTGGTGCTCGCGCTCGCGGCCCAGCTCTGGACAGCTGTGTGGCCAGGCGACCGGAGCGCCAATCGCCGCAATGGATTTCGCCTCCTCACTACGGTGAGCTTGACTCTACTGATCATTGGACTTCTCTTGGTGATCTTCAAAGTGGAAGTGCCAGGCCTGATGCTGACAGGGCTTGGAGGCGTGCTGGCAGTGATGGCCGTCCTGCTTGCGATCTCACAATGGCGCTGGCATCTTCGGATCTTCCGAGAGATAGATCTGATCGTTCTCCTGCTGACTCTGGTGATGCCGTTCCTGTCCGCGGTGATCCTGAAAGCGCTTGGTTGGCAGATCAGCCAATTCAACAATCCTGGCCAGATCACCCTACCGATGGTCTGGCAAGGTCTGTTGGTGGTGGGTATTCTGTTCATCGTAAGCGGACTTTTCGGATTTCTCTGGTTGCGCGAGCGCTGGTTTGTTGCTGCGGGCGTGTTCTGGGCCATCGAGCTGCTTTTCTTCACCACCTTCCTGACCAACGGGCAGGGTGTCGGTACCGGCTTAATCGGTTCCCTGGGCTATTGGATCGACCAGCAAGAAGTGATGCGGGGTGGTCAGCCGTGGTATTACTTCTATTTGATCGTGCCTCTTTATGAGTTCCTACCATGGCTTCTTAGTGGCGTCGGCACCATCGGCGCGGTCGCCTGGCTTTTTCGCCAGCGCACCGTGCCTCAGACCGGCCGTGTAGAACCTGCCGTAGACGCTAGTTCGCCGGACAATCTGGGTGCAGAGCGCGCACGTGCACGCGGCGCTGAGCTCCAAGTCTCGGAGGCACCTCCACTGGCAGTCCAGACCATCTTCGTCGCTTTTCTCGTTTTTTGGCCGGCCGCCACCTGGGCTGTCTTTACCTACGTCGGTGAAAAGATGCCCTGGCATACGGTCTACATGGCTATGTCCATGGCGCCACTGGCGGGCTGGTGGTTAGGCCGCGTGATAGACGGCATCGATTGGCAAGCTGGCGTACGCAAGGGCCTGCTCTGGCTTTTGCTCATGGTTCCGCTCTTCTTGATTGTTCTCAAGGCGTTGCTGCCCACTTCGGCGCGCCGCCCCTTTGCAGATGTGACAGTCAGCGGGCTCAGCAACTCGGCACAATGGATCCTGGCCCTTGTCGCGGCACTGGTGCTGGTTTACTTTCTCTATGACCGGATCGTGGCTCTCGGGTGGGATCAGAGCGCGCGTACAGTCGTGGTGAGTCTCTCTGCGCTTCTGCTGGTGTTTACCGTGAGCGTTTCATATCGCTTCAATTTCACCAACTACGATTATGCGATCGAGCCGATGGTCTATGCTCATGCCACCCCTGATATCAAGCTGGCGATGTCGCAGGTCGAAGAACTGTCCAGAAAGATAGCTGGTGATCATGCGATTCGGGTAGCCTATGATGACGACTCAACGTGGCCGCTCGAATGGTATCTCCGCGATTACCCGAATAAAGTCTACTATGGGCAGAATCCGTCACGAGACTCGATGGATTCTCCCATCGTGATAGTTGGCGACAAGAACCTGTCAAAGGTCAAACCTTATCTCGGTGATCGCTACTATGAGTTCGACTATCGGTTGATCTGGTGGCCGCGAGAGACCTACAAGGGCCTGAGCTGGCAGCGCATCCGGGAAGG
Source organism: uncultured Anaerolineales bacterium (assembly GCA_964387985.1). Lineage (GTDB taxonomy): Bacteria > Chloroflexota > Anaerolineae > CG2-30-64-16 > CG2-30-64-16 > JALOOB01. Next base: position 22,864 of record CAYLZG010000011.1, read on the forward strand.
TTTGGCCGATCCGGTGCAACGCGGGCAGTTCTGGGACGTGGTAATCCATCGTCGCTACATGACCAAAACGGCACAGTGGGATCCCATTCACCGTTTCTCAGTATTTGTGCGCAAAGACGTGGCGGCTCAAGTCTGGGATTGGGGTGCTCCCACTGCAACAGAAGGCGGGATTGCCGAGCCGGCGCAGGATCCCTATGCTCAGGGGCAGCGCCAAATCGCTGCCATACAGCAAATCGGCTTAGCTGGACAGCAGGGAACCGAAGCTGGCAAACTTAGCTTCCCGCGCGCCGTATCAGCGGATGCCTCGGGCAACATCTATGTTGCCGACTCGGGCAATAACCGGGTGCAGGTTTTCGCTGCCGACGGAACATACCTGCGCGGCTGGGGCTCAACATGCAAACTTGACACGGGCGAGGGCTGCACGGACGGTGGCCGGGGACAGTTCAATGAACCCTGGGGCATTGCAGTCGGTGCAGACGGCAGTGTCTATGTTTCGGACACATGGAATCACAGGGTCCAGAAGTTCACCAATGATGGACAATTCGTAACAGCCTGGGGGGTCTTTGGCTCCACAGGTGGTGAGTTGGGCCAAGAGAATCTATTCTATGGTCCCCGCACCATCGCTGTCAGCCTGGACGGCGACATCTACGTCATGGATACCGGAAACAAGCGCATACAGGTGTTTCGGCCTGATGGCAGCTTCGTGCGGCAGTGGGGTGGTGGCGGCGTGATAGACGGCCGTTTCGATGAGCCGGTCGGTCTTGCTCAGGATAGTGATGGCCGCTGGTACGTCGCTGACACCTGGAACAAGCGTATCCAGCGGTTCAGTCCCTCCTTCGAGTACGAGAAGCAGTGGACCGTTAATGGCTGGGACAGCCAATCGGTCGTCAATAAGCCGTCACTTGCCGTGGATCAACAGCGCGACCTCGTGTATGCGGTTGACCCTGAGAACTACCGCATTCTGGTCTGGAACACCGATGGTGAGTTTAAGGCCACGTGGGGACTGTATGGTAACGACGTAGAGTCTTTCACTCTGCCGACTGGCATTGCAATAGGCCCAGCAGGGGAGGTGATTGTGGCAGATGGTGATGCACACCGTATCATGATCTTCCCGCCCTTGGAATAAAGCGTGTTTGAATGTCCGTCCGCCGTATTGGGTAATTTTCTATGGGAAAGGTAAGAAGGCCCCTTTATTTCTGGACGCCTTTGTGGTATACCTTGTCTGCTGAATAGCCCCCTTGACAAGACCTTGATTTCCCTCAGGTGACACAATGAAGTGTCACCATTTGCATTTCTGGTCGCAGACTTACATTGAAGGAGGCGCGCTTTGAAACTACAGGAGTTCCAGGCGAAACGTATCTTCGGACAATACGGGATTTCCGTGCCCACAGGAGATGTGGCAACCACGCCAGCCGAAGCGCAGGCGATAGCAGAGAAGATAGGCGGGCCAGTTGTCGTCAAGTCCCAGGTGCTTGTCGGTGGGCGCGGCAAGGCGGGCGGCATCAAGCTTGCGAAAAGCCCCGCTCAGGCGGCAGAGGTGGCCGAACGCATCCTCGGTATGAATATCAAGGGGCTCACGGTAAAGAAAGTGTTGGTTGACCATCAAGAACGAGATCTATCTCGGCATGATCCTGGATCGGGCGCGCCGTCGGGTCGTCGTGATGGCCTCGGCTGCAGGTGGAATTGATATCGAGGAGGTCGCGGCGACTACGCCAGAGAAGATCGTCACAGTCCCGGTCGACCCCTGCTTGGGACTGAGAGAATACCAGGCGCGAGACATTGCTCTGGGTATCGGCCTGCCGCGAGAGCAGATGGGGCAGTTCGTCCAGATCTGCCGGGGCCTGTACGACTGTTACATGGCCATTGACGCCAGCCTTGCCGAGATCAATCCGTTGGCGGTGTTGGGGGATGGTTCGCTTAAGGCGCTCGACGGCAAGATTGTCCTGGACGATAGCGCACTTTTCCGCCATCCTGACCTTGCAGCTATGCGGGACGAGGATGAGGAGACGCCGGAAGAGAAGGAAGCTCGCCTCAACGGCCTAAGCTACGTTCAGCTGGACGGAGAGATCGGCTGTATGGTCAACGGTGCCGGCCTGGCCATGGCGACCATGGATATCATCAAGCTGTATGGGGGCGAGCCTGCCAACTTCCTGGATATCGGAGGCGGCGCCAAGGCCGAGAAGGTGGCGGCAGCGCTGCGTATCATCCTGTCTGACCCGAAGGTCAAGGCCGTGTTGTTCAACATCTTCGGCGGTATCACTCGCGGCGATGAGGTCGCAAAAGGTATATTGCGCGCATTACAGGAAGTGCCGACAGAAGTGCCGATGGTGGTACGGCTCGTTGGCACCAACGCTGAGGAGGGCCGCGCGATCCTGGCGGGTGCAAATATGATGACTGCCGAGACGCTTGCCGAGGCCGCACAGAAGGCCGTCGCTGCTGCACAGGGGAGGATCGCATGAGCATCCTGGTCGACAAGAATTCCCGCCTGGTCGTGCAAGGCATCACCGGACGCGAAGGAGCGTTTCACACCGAGCAGATGCTCGCCTATGGGACACCGGTCGTTGCTGGTGTCACGCCTGGAAAAGGCGGTGGCTGGGCCGTCGGCAACGTACCTATCTTCGACAGCACCGCCGAGGCAGTTGCCGCAACCGGGGCCAGCGTCAGCATCATTTATGTGCCCGCCAGGTTTGCCCCTGATGCCATCCTTGAGGCAGCGGATGCAGGGATCGGACTGATCGTCTGCATCACTGAAGGCATCCCAGCGCTGGATATGCTCAAAGTGCGAGCTTACCTGGACGGTACCAAGTCCCGGCTAATCGGGCCGAACTGCCCTGGATTGATCACCCCAAATGAGGCAAAGGTCGGGATCATGCCAGGGTATATCCACACGCGCGGGAATGTGGGTCTGGTCAGCCGGTCAGGCACGTTGACCTATGAAGTAGTCTATGCCCTCACCAGGCGCGGGATCGGCCAATCAACTGCAGTGGGAATTGGCGGCGATCCTATCAACGGCACGAGTTTCGTCGATGTGCTGAAGCTGTTCGAAGACGATCCCGAAACCCGGCAAGTCGTGATGATTGGTGAGATTGGTGGCACGGATGAGGAAAAGGCTGCAGAATTCATCGCCACGCAGATGACCAAGCCCGTCACTGCGTTTATTGCTGGGCAGACTGCGCCTCCTGGAAAGCGAATGGGCCATGCAGGCGCCATTATCAGTGGCGGCAAGGGCACGGCGGCCGATAAGATCAAAGCGCTCGAGTCCGCGGGCGTGCGTGTTGCCAGACATCCCGGTGAGATCGCTGAGCTCGTTGCAGCACTCATGTAAGTCGGCCAGAGAATGATCGATCAGGTCCTGGGTTTCATTCGTGAGGCGGGGCGACCTGCATGGCTGGTCGGCGGCTATGTGCGCGATCACTTGTTGGGCCGCCCCACTCACGACCTGGACGTGATCGTCCCGCATGGTGCCGTTCGGCTGGTGCGCAACCTGGCCGAGGCGTTCGGCGGCGCGTGGTTTGTGCTCGATGCTGACCGTGATGTCGGTCGCGCCATTCTGCCACTCGGGACAGGAGAATCACTTGAGGTAGATGTCGCGCGGTTGCGCGCGCCTGAGTTGTTGGACGATCTCGCCTTGCGGGATTTCACCGTCAACGCCATGGCGATGGACTTCTCCTCCGAGCCTTTGCAGCTTGTCGATCCCTTTGATGGCCGTGAGGACTTGAACCGCCAACTGCTTCGTGCGGTGAGCGAAGGGACTTTCTGCGACGATCCCCTGCGTATGTTGCGCGGTGTACGAATGGTTGCCGAACTGCACTTCACGCTCGATGGCGCCACGTATAACCTCGTACGCCGTGATGCGTCCTTGCTGGCTTCCGTGTCGCCAGAGCGCATACGTGACGAGTTGATGCGGATCGTGGTGGCGCCCGACAGTTGGCGCTACCTGAAGTTGCTCTCCGATCTGGCCCTCCTTCCGCATGTTCTGCCCGAGTCGGCCGCGCAGAGCGGTGTGAGCCAGTCGCCCCCACACTACCAGGATGTTTTCGATCATAGCCGCAGCGTGTTGGCTCATTTGCACGGCATCTTCGCCTTGTTGTGGCCAGAGGGCCCCTTTCACATTCCCACACTCACTGAAGGTGATAGCACGGTCATCGCACCTCAGCAGCAGTGGCATGAGGCCGCGGCGTTGTTGGAGCCCTTCGGACCCGACTTACGCATGCACTTGAGCCTCCCCCTGGCAACTGGCCACAACCGTCGTGATCTGATGAGCTGGGCGGCGATGGCGCACGATTGGGGCAAGCCGGCAAAGCGCACTGTGGAAGAAAGTGGCCGCATGCGCTTCTTCGGCCATGATCACTGGGGCGCTCTCGTAACCCAGGCCCGGCTGAGTGCTCTCAAGATGTCGGCCGACGAAATCTCGTACGTGGCGCGGCTGACTGACCTTCACATGAGACCAGGCGAGCTGGCGCACGAATACCCCTTCAGCCGCCGTGCGGAGTACCGCTTCTTCCGCGACGCGGAAGGAACCGGGCCGGATGTCGCTTTGTTGGGGCTGGCGGATTACCTGGCGACCCATGCGCCTGCACCCGATCGCACCGGATGGGAAAGGCTCCGCCAGGCGACGCATGCGCTGCTCCAAGCCTTCTTCCGTGAGCGAACTGAACGCGTGAATCCAACACCCCTCCTGAACGGCAGACAAGTGATGACTGCTCTTGGGCTGGCACCTGGCCCAAAAGTCGGCGAATTGCTCGAAGAGCTTCTTGAGGCACAAGCGACGGGCGCTATCCATAGCGAAGAAGATGCCATGACGTGGCTGCGTCAACAGGCGGCGCACTGATGCTGGTTGTCGAGATCGCTGTTGCCAAAGTGGCCAAATACGCAGTAGCGGAAAGCGGCGACTCTGTTGAAATCGTCGAACGCCCGAATGGCGGCTTCTCGGTTGTCATCGTTGATGGCCAGCGTAGTGGCAGGTCAGCGAAGGCCATCAGCAATATCGCGGTGCGCAAAGCAATCTCCCTCCTCGCCGAGGGGGTACGCGATGGGGCAGTGGCACGCGCGACGCACGACTATCTGCGCACTCAGCGGAACAGCCAGGTGTCAGCCGAGCTGACTATCATTTCCGTCGATCTGGAGACGCGAACGATTGTCATATCACGTAACAGCCAGTGCCCAGTCCTGATCCGGCACCCTTCGGAGGCTGACCCGATGGAGGAGATTTGGACAGTTCTGGAGTCGCCGGCAGATGCGGTAGGAGTGCACTCACGTGTCAGGCCAGTGATCGACGAGTGGCCGCTGGCCGCCGGGCAAGTGCTAGTGACGTTCACGGACGGACTGCTTCATTCCGGCTCTCGCCGGGGGATGCCGCTGGACATTCAGGCTACATTGGCCTCGTTGCATATGAGCGCCTCGAATGCCGCGCAAGATATGGCTGATGATCTCCTGGGTGTTGCAGTTAGTGCGGATGATCGCCGGCCAGGCGATGATGTCTCGGTCGTCGTGATGCGCGTGTTTGATTGCCAGTCCGAAGATTCGCTCGAAATAAGACGCATGAAGGTTTCGTTTCCGCTGCCCTCGGTCGTGATACGATAGTGCAGGGTCGCAGGTTAAGCGTTTGGGTTCGGTCGTCCTCAACTGATCCACTATGGCTACAGATGATCATCCGCTTATCGCGGTCGTAGGAGTATGCGCGGCAGGCAAGTCGACCCTCGTGAAGGGCTTGCGTGCGCATGGTCTCAATGCGCGCGAGGTGCTTCAGGAGCATTCTTACGTTCCTAACATGTGGCAGCGCATCACCAAACCCGATGTACTGATCTTCCTTGATTGCTCCATCGAGACTACGCGTATGCGTCGTAGCGACCGGCACTTCGAGTCCTGGTTGCTCGATGAGGAGCGGCACCGCCTGCGACATGCCCGTGAGCACTGCGACCTCTACATCGCAACGGATGAGCTGACTGCTGACGAAATCCTGGCCCAGTCCCTAACGCTGCTGAACAAGGATGCTTTTTGACACTGCATGTTCCCAGCGGTATAATTATTTCGTTGTGCCCCGCAAGGACCTTGCGGGGCTAGTTACGCCCAAGCCCTTGTGGTGGTTGGTTACCACCGATTCTATCATTCGGGGGAGAAGACAATGCGCAGTCGCAACACCCTGGTGTTGATGCTGATCCTCCTGCTGGCCGCGGTCGTGCTATTTGTTGTTCTGCCGATCGATCATCCCCGGTTTGCCAAGCAGGCGCTGTTCTGGCAACAACCAGCAGAATCTCGGGATCTCAAAATAAAGCAAGGCCTTGACTTGCAGGGGGGCACCCAGGTGCTTCTTGAGGCAAAACCTGCCGCCGGACAATCCGTGACGGCGGAGGACCTGCAGGCCGCCAAAGTCATTGTTGAGCGCCGTGTCAACGGTCTCGGCGTGACGGAGCCCCTGGTCCAGCTTCAAGGCGAGAGTCGCATCATCGTAGAACTGCCTGGAATCGACAATCCGGAGCAGGCCGTTCAAACGCTGCGAAGCACGGGTCAGCTAGAATTTGTCGAGATCCCTGATGGCGTTACAGTCAACCAGGGCGACTACATTCGCACGACCAACAATCCTGCCGCGCCGACGGAAGAGCGTCTGGGCTCGACCCCGAACCCCTATCCTGATCAGACCTTCACCACGATCATGACCGGGCGCGACCTGAAGACTGCCGGCAACGCGTTGGACCAAACGGGTGCACCGGTGATCAACTTCGAGCTAACCGATAACGGCGCTACCATCTTCAGGGACTATACGGCTGCGCATGTGGGTGACATCCTGGCCATTGTCTTGGACAACCAGGTGCTTTCTGCGCCATCTATCAACAGCACGATTCCCGACGGTCAGGGAGAGATATCGGGCCGGTTTACGTTGGAAGAGGCGCAAAACCTCTCGGTGCAGATGCGCTACGGCGCTCTTCCTGTGCCGCTGGAAGTGGTCAACCGCAATACTATCGGCGCCACCTTGGGCGCTGACTCGGTGCGCAAGAGCATCGTTGCAGGCGTTATTGGCTTGATCACCGTCCTGATCTTCATGACCATCTATTACCGCCTTCCGGGTTTCCTGGCCGCCTTGGCATTAATTCTGTACGCGGGCATCAACCTGGCACTCTACAAGCTCATCCCTGTTACACTGACGCTTCCGGGCATCGCAGGTTTCTTGCTCTCGACAGGGATGGCTGTTGACGCGAATATATTGATTTTTGAGCGCATGAAGGAAGAACTCCGCTGGGGCCGTACAGTCCGCCAGGCCGTGGAGGCAGGTTTCAGCCGTGCTTGGACATCCATCCTCGATTCTAACCTGTCAACTCTGATCATCTGCCTGGTCCTGATCATTTTCGGCCGGACCTTTGGCGCGCAGGCCGTGCTCGGCTTTGCCCTGAACCTTGGCATCGGTGTGCTGGTCAGCATGTTCACTGCCGTTGTAGTCACCCGCACGTTGATGCGCGCGGTGTTTGATAATGCAGGCGCAGAGGTGTTTCGAAAACGCCGCTGGTTGCTGGGCGCGTGAGGGGGATATAGCATGTTTCACATTGTCGAAAAGCGCCGGATCTATTTCATCGTGTCGGGCTTGATTATCCTCATCGGCCTGGCCGCAATGATCTATTCGACGGCGACCACCGGTACGCCCTTCAAGCTGGCCATCGATTTCACGGGCGGCTCGATCTGGCAGCTGCAATTCGATCAGCAGATTGCCACTGAGGAACTGCGCGAGGTCTTTGTGGAGAATGGGATCGAGGATCCTGCCGTGACGACTTTGGGCAATGGCACAGCACTGCAGGTCCGCCTTGCGCCGATCGACGAAATTCAGAAGGTTGAGTTGTTCGATGCGGTCAAGGCAAAATATCCATCTGCCAGCGAGCTCCAGTTCAGCTCAGTCGGTCCGGCAATTGGTCGCGAAGTAACGCAGGCAGCGTTCCTTGCGATCCTGGCCGCCGCCATCGTGATCCTCGGGTTCATGGTGTTCGCGTTTCGCAAGGTTGCCCATCCGGTGCGCTATGGCACGGTGGCCATATTGGCGATGTTCCATGACCTGCTGCTTACTCTGGGCCTGTTCAGCATCGTCAGTCTCGTACTGGGTTGGCAGGCTGATGCTCTTTTCCTGACGGCGCTGCTGACCGTGATGAGCTTCTCGATGCAAGACAAGATCGTGGTCTTTGACCGAATCCGCGAGAATTCTCCCAAGTACCGCGGGGAGTCGTTCACAAGCATCGCTAATCGGAGCATCATGGAGACGATCCACCGGTCGCTGGCGACGCAGCTCAACGCTATCTTCATCATGGTAAGTGTTCTGCTGTTTGGCGGAGCGACCATAAAGCAGTTCATCGCAGTAATGCTGGTAGGTCTGATTTCCGGCACGTACTCGTCCATCTTTATTGCGGTTCCGATGTTGGTCGGCTGGACCGAGAAAGACTGGTTCGGCACGAAGAAAGCGACCAATGGTTCGCAAACGGCACAGGTGCAGACCGTTTGATCTTGCCTGACCGAAGCGTGGATCGTATCCGGATGCAGATGCTGTACGTTGGAGATGGTGGGGCGTATTCGGGTCTTTGACAAATAGGCTCCACCTGAGTATCCTGAAATGGCTATGATGTTTTGCACTAGGCTGCCAGCCGGTGTGTGCTGCTTGCGCTCAGTAGTTTCCGTTTTGCTATTGCTTTTGGCAGGCATGTCAGTAACGGCTTGTCAACCGCTCATCGAGGTTGTCCAGCCGCCGCCAGCTGCTGCACCGGTCTCCCCTCCTGCCACCGTGACCCCGGACGAACGTGGGGTGGCGATCATGGGCGTGGACTTCGATCCCCCCCTGGAAGCCGCTCAGATCATGTCCAACGGCGGGGTTACGCTTCTGGTCGCGATCGAAAACGAGGGACAGGTTACCGAGCCGTTAGTGCGTGTGTCTGCGAGACTCTCTGATCCGCACGATGGTTCGGCCTTCAGCGAATTAGTCAATGAGACAGTGACCGTTCGATCGCTCGCCCCCGATGAGGTGCGTGTTGTGCGGTTTACGCAGGTTACCGAATTGCCCTTACGCTCGCATTACAAGCTGACGGTCGAAGTTCTTCCCATCGCAGGAGAACGCGACTGCGACAACAATGTCAGGACCTACGAGATCATTGTCCGCGGCGCCGACTGACGTCCCGGCTCGTTTACAAGTGGCAAAGGGGTGCCGGTACCGGCGCCCCTTCTTTGTGGTCAGGGGTGGGTATCAGGAGGATTCAGTGACCGCAGCTGGCGCAATTGCCACCTGAACATCCGCTGCAGCCGCTCGCAGAAGTGCTGCTGGCAACCATGCGGCTTCCGCCGCCCGACTCGCGACTGATCGCAGCAAAGACCGACATAGCGCGGCGCGCTTCAGGAGTGGTACACAGGGGACAGGCAATGGGTGCATCCATCTGGCTCATTGGCCGAAGTGCTTCAAATCGCTTGCCGCACGCTTGGCACAGATATTCGTAGACCGGCATCGCAGACCTCATAAGGGTTATGCATGTGCTGAACCAGGACTGGGACCGTCATATGCACAGCACGACGCATTCTATCTCAAAGGCACATGCGCGTCAAACGTCCGCGCGACTTTCCCTGCTCCGAAGTGTGCTTTGGGTGTCCGTCCTCACGATGTGTGTCGGATTCGGTCCGCCGGTCATCACTGACGGAGATCGCCCCGCGCTGCGTCTGTCGCCGCAAGACGTTGATGCGCTTATTCGTGTTCGCGACATTCCGAGTATTACAGCTCCATCCGCGTTGGTGGTCGACCTGAAGTCGGGTCTGGTGCTATATGAGAAGGACGCGAACGAGGAACGGCCCCCCGCGTCCACAGCGAAATTGATGACCGCCCTCGTTGTCGTCGATCAGGTCCCTCTGGATGACGTGGTCGTCGTGTCCCCGACTGCTGCAGCGACAGCTGGCAGCCGGATGGGTTTGAACGAAGGTGATCGGCTCAGCGTCCTCGAACTGTTGTATGGACTGTTGCTTCCCTCCGGGAATGATGCAGCAGTCGCGCTGGCCCAGCACGTTGCTGGAACCCAAGCTGACTTTGTGGAACTGATGAACGCTCGCGCCAGCGCTATGGGATTGACTTCGACCAGGTTTACCAATGTTCATGGTCTCGATGCCGCTGGGCAGGTGACGAGCGCAACAGATCTGGCCGCACTGGCACGAGCCGCCCTTCAAGATCCGAACATCGCCGAAATCGTGGCAGCCAGGTCTATCACGATCGGAGGACGCCAGCTGCAAAACACTAATGAACTCCTGGGCGTCTACGACGGTGCAAATGGGGTTAAGACCGGCACCACTGACGAAGCTGGCGAATGCCTGATAGCATCGGTGACTCGAGGTGGCCGCACCACTGTATTGGTCGAACTTGGAAGCACCGATCGCTTTGGTGATGCCCGTAAGCTACTGGATTATTCCGCTGAAGCCTTTGCCTGGCATCGTACGAGCTTGCCCGCTTCCGGGCTCGCCTGGGTCATCGGACATGATGACCACTACTACCGTTTGCGGTCTGAGTCAACCTCTGATATCTTTGTGCCAATCTGGCAGCAGTCGTTGTTGCTGCCAGTTGTCCGTCTCGAGGCGGGTGCCGTCATGACTGGCACTGCCCCCATCGGAGAGTTGCGGTGGGTTCTTGGCTCAGAGCTAGTTGCAACCGTACCGTTGTCTGTCATACAAGGTCCATAGGATGCCCGAAGAAAGACTTCAGAAACTGCTGGCGCATGCCGGTGTTGCTTCGCGACGAGCGAGCGAAGAGATGATCCAGGCCGGCCGGGTGACTGTCGATGGCCAAGTGGTCACGGCGTTGGGTGTCATAGTCGATCCTGAGAAGTCCGAGATTCGGGTGGACGGGAAGCGCATTCGCTTTGAGCAACTCCGCTACATAGTGCTGCACAAGCCCTTCGGGGTCTTGTCTGGGTCCGATCCGAAAGCCGGCTATCCCTCATGGGAAGAGATCGTGAAGGTCCCCGAGCGCCTCTATGCTGTTGGACGGCTCGACCACGACAGCGAGGGCTTGCTGTTGCTGACCAACGACGGCGACCTGGCGCTGCATCTTTCGCATCCGCGTTATGAGCACCCAA
>CAYLZG010000011.1:33950-59565 GCA_964387985.1 uncultured Anaerolineales bacterium
GGTACAAGTGGAGGGGGTGCCAAACGCGCGCAAACTACGCCGGCTCCAGCACGGCGTCATGCTCGATGATGGGCCGACCTTGCCGGCACGCGTTGTGCTCCTCAAGGAGCCACCTCCTATGTTCGCACCAGCACGCAAAAGCACGCCGACCGGCGGTGAGAATGAGCGCACGCTTCGGCGTTCGCAGGGACCCACGCCACGCGCTACCTGGCTTAAGATAACCCTGCGTGAAGGCCGCAAGCGGCAGGTGCGCCGCATGGTTTCGCTCCTGGGTCATCCGGCGCTGCGTGTGGTCCGCATCGGACTCGGGTCTCTATCGCTCGGCGAATTGCGCCCGGGAACCTGGCGCGACTTGACTCAGGGTGAGGTGCGCTCACTACGGGAGGCGGCCTATCGAGGCGAGAACGAATTGTCAAGAAAATCTCCCTCCGTAAGCGAAGCGAGCGAAGGAAGTCTTCCGGTAATGGCGCCGAGCGCAGTGGCAATTGACGGGCCATCCGCCTCGGGTAAGAGCACCATCGGTAGACTTCTGGCCAGATTTCTTGGTTATCTCTATTTTGATACTGGTGTCATGTACCGCGCAGTAGCAGCCGTGGCCCTGTCACGGGGCATTTCGCCCCACGATGAGGAAGCAATCACTGAGATGGCTGAAGCCCTACAGATCGATGTGCTTTCGCCCACGGTCGATGATGGACGCGATGTGACAGTGCTGGCAGACGGGCAGGACGTCAGCTGGGACATTCGCAAAGTCGAAGTCGAGAAGGCGGTCAGCCCTGTATCCGCTTATCCAGGGGTGCGGGATGCAATGTGCCTGGCTCAGCGCCGGATCGGTGAAGTCGGAAAAATCGTCATGGTCGGACGCGATATCGGCACAGTCGTTCTGCCGCGCGCGGATCTCAAGATCTACCTGGATGCGACCCTTCCCGAGAGAGCCCGTCGCCGTTTCCTGGAACGGCAAGTGCGCGGCGAATCCGTCGAATTTGACCAGGTATTGGCTGATGTGAAACGTCGCGATGAGTATGATTCCAACCGGCAACACTCACCCTTGACAGCGTCACCAGACGCAATTGTGGTAGACACCACCGGACTGAGCGTGGATGATGTAATGGACCGGGTGAAGATATTGATCAATCATTGGCAGGACCAGCAACGGGCTCGATCGGAAACAAGGGATCTTTCCACTCACAATCGCAGGCGGGACCAGTTAAGCCCTCGGAAAGCTCGAGCTGGATAGCATGAAGACGCACCTGGCGGCAGACGGAGACACTGCTTCGGGCAGAAGGCGATCTATCCCCCTTACACGTCGCGTCTACGGCGCAATCCTGCGTTTCCTGATCTGGTTGTTTCTCAGGGTTGAAGTGCGCGATGAATCGCATGTTCCTGAGGCGGGTGCGGGTATCGTCTACTATAATCACATCCACTGGTTAGATCCGGTCATCATCTGCGGACAACTCAAGCGGTATGCTGTTCCCCTGACCAAGATTGAAGTGAGTCGCTGGCCCGTGGTTGGGTGGCTCCTCAAGGGATACCAGGTAATCTTCATCACGCGCGGGGCCGTCGATCGGGATGCACTGAAGGCAACATGGGAATTACTACGCGATGGCGACATCTCAGTCATATCCCCCGAGGGCACTCGCAGCCTCGATGGACGGCTGCTGACCGCCAAAGAGGGTCTTGCCTTTGTGGCGCGTCAAGCACCCGACTGCTGGCTGATTCCTGCTGCCGTGACGGGCACACCGGCTTTTCGCTGGCGGATTCCACTCATCGGCCGGCCTACGGCGATCATTACCTATGGTCAGCCGTTCCGTTATCGCTGGCCTCGGAAAGAGGATGGAAGTGTGGCCTTGCCTGATGGCAGGGCGGGCCGGGAGACGCTGCGCGAAATGACCGACGCGGCCATGGTCCAGCTCGCCCGGTGCTTGCCAGCGGAAATGCGCGGTGCATACGCTGACGCTGACGGTGCTGGGGATCTCTGGCTGGAGTTGATCTAGAGACGAGAGGAGGCGCCTGCCTGAAATTACAACTTGACCGGGAGAGACACAGCGCCTGGACGCGCACAACAGTGTGCGTTGACGAGGAGGAGGTTCCCCACCGCGAGGTGGGCGCTAACCCTGCACATCTGTGGGGGAAAATCGATCAGATCGGCGGATGCCTCCAGGTTCGCACGGCCCCAACTGCCCGCGCCCTTTGTCATCTCCTCTCGACAATCTGATACTGGCTAAGAACAAAATCGGAGGGTGCATCTATGTGTGGGATCGTCGGTTATATCGGCCCGCGCAATGCTGCCGAGATCATTCTCGACGGATTGCGACGCCTTGAATATCGCGGATATGACTCTGCAGGAATCGCCACAATTAGCGCGGGCCAGATCGTCGTCCGCCGTGATGTGGGTAAGCTCAGCAATCTGGCGCAAAGTCTCGGTCAGGATCCGCTGAGCGGCAACATCGGTGTTGGGCACACCCGATGGGCAACTCATGGCAAACCAAGCGAGCGCAATGCCCATCCTCATGCTGACTATTCGGGACGCCTGGTTGTAGTGCAGAACGGCATCGTCGAGAACTTCCGAGAATTGCGCGCCGAGTTGGAGGCCGAAGGCATCGAGTTCCGCTCGGAAACAGACACGGAAGTCATTGCGCATCTGATAGGACTGCACTATCAAGATGATTGCACGCTGGAGAGTGCGGTGCGCCAGGCGTTGGCCCAGCTGCGGGGACCCAGTGCAATCGTTGCGCTCTCTCTACGCGAGCCGGACAGACTCATCGCGGCACGCCTTGGGGCGGCCGGCGGGGTGGCCATCGGCTATGGCGAAGGAGAGATGTTCATTGCTTCTGACATGCCCGCCATTCTCGAGCATACTCGACGCATGGTTTTCCTGGAGAGCCGCCAGATGGCCCTGGTTACAAGAGATGGCGCGCTCTTCTCCACCCTGGATGGCCTGCCTTTTCAGCCAACGATACACAGTATTCCTTGGGATCCTATGTCCGCGGCAAAAGGCAGCTACAAGCACTTCATGCAGAAAGAAATCTTTGAGCAGGCCAACTCTCTCACCGATACGATCCGCGGCCGGGTAGATCTGGCCCTGGGAGAAGTCTACCTGGAGCAGGTGGCGTTGACTCAGGAACAGGCACGCGACATAACCCAGCTGGTGTCCGTCGCATGCGGGACCTCTTACCATTCAGAGCTCGTGGGCGCGTTCATGTTCGAGCAGTTGGCGCGGGTGCCGGTGCGAGTCGAGTACGCATCCGAGTTTCGCTACAGAGAGCCGGTGCTCGACGATCGCTCGCTCATGCTGGCGATCACTCAATCTGGTGAGACCGTCGACACACTGGCAGCTATGGAGGAAGGCAGGACTCATGGCGCACACCTCGCTTCGATCGTCAATGTCATTGGCAGCCAGGCGACTCGCGTCAGTGATAGCGTCATCCACATGCATACCGGCCCTGAGATCGGCGTCGCATCAACTAAAGCGTTTACTGCCTCTCTCGTAGATCAATACCTGTTTGCGGTTCATCTGGGTGCGCTGCGCGGAACATTGACTCGTGCTCAACGACGCACGCTACTGGATGATCTGGCCCGGCTGCCAGACCTGGTTGGTCGAATCCTTGACAGGGCAAACGTCTCGCAGTATGAGGAGTTGGCGCAGATATTCTTCCACTACACCAACTTCTTGTACCTCGGCCGTGGCATCAACTTCCCAATTGCACTCGAGGGCGCGCTGAAGCTGAAAGAGATCAGCTACATCCATGCGGAGGGTTATCCCGCGGGTGAGATGAAGCATGGTCCGATCGCGCTCATCGATGAACATATGCCGGTGGTGGTGGTTGCGCCACAAGACCGGGTGTACGAAAAGATGATCAGCCAGGTAGAACAGGTGCGTGCACGCGGCGGCATTGTGATTGCTGTCGCCAGCGACGGGGATGACTTCATTGCCAGCAAGGCTCAGCATGTCATCACGGTGCCGCGCACGTCCGAGATGCTTACACCGGTGCTTACCGTGATTCCACTTCAGCTTCTGGCCTATTACATCGCAGTTCGTCGAGGGGCCGACGTCGATCAGCCGCGCAACCTTGCAAAGAGCGTCACGGTGGAATAGGACGAGAGAGCGGCAGCTGACGGATGGGTCAACTGCCGCTCTCCAGACGACTAATAAATGCCATTGACTTTTTGACCTATCATGCGCTACAATGCAGGCCAGACAGCAAGCTGGCGGAGGAGCGCATGAACTCAGTCACCCCAAAACAGCGTCCATGGACGATCATGGTCTACATGGCCGGGGATAACGGCAAGGTGTTCAACACGAATGCCGGCCCCATGCGCCTTATGGCCGAAATGACTTCGGCCGGCTATAAGGACCTTTGGAAGATGGGGCAGATCGGTACAACGGACATGTGCGCGGTGACGTGCCTGTTCGACACCCTTCAGGGCTCGTACCTCATCGAGGTGCGCAAGGGCAATGGCATGTCAAACAGCTTGGTCCACCCATTGGGGGACCTCAACATGGGGGATCCTCAGAACCTGCGCAACTTCATCATCCGTGCGGTAACGGACTATCCGGCGGAACACTACGCTCTGATCTTCTGGAACCATGGCCTGGGTTGGCTTGACGTCGATATCTATGCGAGCGTGCGCTCTGCGGCAGCGGGCCCAGCGCACCAGCCGATCTTCCGTTCCACTCCAAGGCGAATGACAGGTGGAGATCAGACTCGACCGATAGCGTTCGATGATTCAAGCAAGGACTTCCTGGACTCGCAGGAAATCCGTTGGGCGTTGTCGGATGCAGTCAATGTCATCGGTCGCCGGATTGACTTGATCGGTATGGATGCTTGCCTGATGGCCATGATCGAGGGTGCGCGGGAGTTGGCGCCTTTCGCCGACTTCTTTGTGGCGTCTCAGGAGGTTGAGCCCATGGAAGGTTGGCCCTACGCGGCCATCCTCAGGGCGATCAACGCCCAACCCCGGATTGGCCCCAGAGAACTGGCCGAACTCATTGTCGATGAATATGCAAGGAGCTATGGAGGCAAGACACGATCTGCTGCCACGGTCACGCAGTCCGCGATCGACACAGCTCGGACCGGAATCACCGAAGTACTGGCAAAAGAACTGGTTGACGCTCTTCTTGCGGATCCTGCGCCTCTGCTGCGCAGCATGACTCAGCGAGCGGCAGATCAGGCTCTCGCCTTTCAGGATCGCAGCTACCGCGATCTGGGCTCATTTGCCGCAGCTCTAGCCACTGAGGCGACCTGGAACCTTCACCGCAACGCCAAACGCGTCAAGGTCATCGCGGAGACCCTTCGCGACCATATGGTGAGCCGGAATCCGGATGCTCCCATTCTGCGCGTAGGCTTTCTGCCATCTTACGCGGAAGCCACTGGCCTGTCGGTATTCCTGCCTCGCATACTGAGCCCCACACGGCGAGAAGAAGCGATGCGGGTCTATCGCTCACTTGTCTTCGCGGAGCGGACAGGCTGGGACCGGCTGGTTGAGTGGCTCCTCTGAATCGCCGCCGACATATCGCGTGAGCTGGCGCTGTCCGGGTGAACCTTTATTCGCGGCCAAGCCCGGACTTCGTGTATAATTTTCTTTCATGACGACACCCATGCGCAGCCAGTACCTGGCGCTGAAAAAGCAATATCCCGACATCATCCTTCTTTTTCGCCTCGGTGATTTCTACGAGACCTTCGACGACGACGCCAAGATCGTGTCCAGCGTCTGCGATGTCGTGCTTACATCGCGTCCGGTGGGCGGTGATGAACGAGTCCCTCTGGCCGGCGTTCCATACCACGCCGTGGATGGCTACATCGCGAAACTAATCGCCGCAGGTTATCGAGTAGCCATCGCGGAGCAAATCGGCAACGAACCACCAAAGGGTGAGAAGCTCGTTCCCCGCGTTGTACGCAGAGTCGTCACGCCAGGCACGCTTATCGAACCTGAGCTATTGTCAGAGAAGCGCGACAACTATGTGGTTGCGTTGGCGCTGAGCCCACTTGCCGCGGGACTGGCCTTCGCCGACATCAGCACTGGAGAGTTCTCAGTCACCGAGCTGACGGATAGCGGCGACGTCGTACGACGGGTCGGGGAGGAACTGAGTCGTTTGTCTCCCGCGGAGGTGTTGTATGCCGCCAAGGATCCGCGCTGGGCCCGCAGGGAAGCTTCCACAGCGGCTGGCGCCTCCGCAGGAGATCCTGTGAGGCAAATCCTGCAGGATTATCGAGTCACACCCTACGCAGCCTGGCATTTTGAGGCGACCACTGCGCGCGCGGCACTTCAGGAGCACTTTGGCGTTGCGTCGCTGGATGCGTACGGCTGTGAGGACAAGCCATTAGCGACCGCAGCTGCTGGAGCGCTCTTGCAGTATCTGCAGGAAACCCAGAAGGATGGATTACCCCAACTCACCAGCTTGCGCACCTACAGCGTAGGCGAATTCATGACGCTGGACGAAACCACACGACGCAACCTGGAGCTTGTTGAAAGCATGCGCGGCGGCACGGTGCGTGGCTCCCTCCTGGGCGTGCTCGACATAACGCTCACGCCGATGGGCAGCCGCCTGCTTCGTCGCTGGCTGGGGCAGCCACTTCTTAGTCGACAGGCACTTGAGAGCCGACTGGACTTCGTGGCGGCGTGGCGCGATAGCGCTTTGCTGCGCGCCGAGTTGCGCGAGATTCTACGTGGACTTGGCGATCTGGAACGTTGGACGAATCGCTGTGTTCAGGGGAGTGCACAACCTCGGGATTTGATCGGGATCCGCGAGGTCCTCGCCCGCGTCGAGAGGCTTACCGTCGTGACCGCTCAGCTAGACAACCAGGTCACCCTTGATGCGTGTTTCGACCTGGCCGATCTACTCTGGAAAGCGATTGCTGATGAGCCGCCCCCGACCCGAGGCAGTGCCGGCATCATTCGCCCGGGGTACTCTGCCGAGCTCGACGGCATTCATCTGGCAATACGCGACGCACGGGCATGGATTGCCGACCTGGAGTCGGTGGAACGCCAGCGCACGGGAATCAAGTCGCTTAAAGTGGGATACAACCGGGTTTTTGGCTACTATATCGAGGTCACACAGGCAAACGCCGCCCACGTGCCTCAGGAGTACATCCGTAAGCAGACCCTCGTCAATGCGGAACGCTATATAACACCTGAGCTCAAAGAATACGAGTCGCTCGTCTTAAACGCAGAGGAACACATCCTGGAGCTTGAAGGCCGGATCTATCGTGACATAGTGGCGCAGGTGGCCGCGAACGCTCCCCGTCTCCTGGCGACGGCTTTCGCAGTGGCCAGGCTCGATGTGTTCTCTTCCCTGGCTGAGATCGCCGAGGTGAACCGCTATGTCCGGCCAGAACTGACGGACGATGGTGAGATCGACATTCGCAGCGGACGTCATCCGGTAGTCGAACGGACGCTACAGGACGGTGCGCTTTTCACACCCAACGATGCATATCTCACACCCGACCAGGCTATCATCATTTTGACAGGGCCGAACATGGCGGGCAAATCCACCTGGATTCGGCAGGTCGCCGCCATTGTCCTCATGGCACAAATCGGCTCTTTTGTCCCTGCCGACTCGGCCCGTATTGGTTTGGTGGATCGAATCTTCACGCGCATCGGCGCATCGGACGAAATTGCGCGCGGCCAGTCGACGTTCATGGTTGAGATGGTTGAGACGGCAAACATCCTTCACCATGCAACGAGCCGCTCTCTGCTGATCCTGGACGAAATAGGCCGCGGCACCAGCACTTATGATGGCCTGGCAATCGCGTGGGCCGTCGTCGAGTATATTCACAACCACCCCGGCCTGCGGGCAAAGACCCTCTTTGCCACCCATTATCACGAGCTCACGGACCTGGCCGAAAGATTGCCCCATGTGGTCAACTTCAATGTCGCTGTTGCTGAGCAGGGAGAATCTGTTGTCTTCTTGCACAAGATCTTGCCTGGTGCAGCGGATCGCTCTTATGGCGTCCACGTGGCCCAGCTGGCCGGGCTCCCAAGACCGATCATCTCCAGGGCCCAGGAGATACTTGCTGATCTGGAAGCATCGGGTGCAGCGGGCCCTCGTCGCTCGGCCCTGGGCCAGCCGATGCTTTTCCAATTGCCGCTTTTTTCTGCAGAAGATCCGATCATCGCTGAGCTGAGAACGATCGACGTTAACGCCCTGAACCCGCTTGCCGCCCTTAACAAGCTGTACGAGCTGCAGCAGCGTGCGAAGAAGGATGAATAAGGAATGCATTTTTGTTGACTATTCCTGAGACCATTGCCAGGGAGCTAGGCCTCCCCCGAAATTCCGTCATCGCCGTGGTTGACCTGCTTGACGCGGGCAATACCATTCCGTTTGTTGCACGATACCGGAAGGAGGCCACCGGTAACCTGGATGAAGTGCAGTTACGCCAGGTGCAGATGCGGCTCGACTACCTGCGCAAGTTGGCTGAACGTCGGGCCATAGTCAAAGAGGAGATCACGTCCCAGGGAAAGCTAACTGAGGAGCTTTCCGAACTTCTGGATGCTGCGGCGACGCATCAGGCGCTGGAGGATCTATACCGCCCCTACAAACCTAAGCGACAGACGCGCGCGGCCCTGGCTCGTGAGCGCGGCCTGGAACCGCTTGCCCAAACCCTGCTGATGCAGGATCCTGCGGGAGATCCCCTGGCACTTGCTCGGGCCTATCTCAGTGAGAACGTCGTTGATGAGTCGACCGCACTTGCGGGAGCGCGCGATATCATCGCCGAGCAGGTTAGCGACGATCCAAACTCGCGTTTGCTGACCCGCCAACGGTTTGCTGCGGACGGTTTCGTGGTCAGTCACCGTGCAGGCGAAGCTGCGGATGAGGCGGGCCGCTATCGCATTTATTACGACTTTCGATGCGCTTTGCGTTCCGTACAGCCACATCAGTGGCTCGCCCTGGCTCGAGGTGCGGCCGACGGCAGCTTGAAGGTCGAGCTGGAGACCCCGGATACCGATATCGCCAGCCAAATCGTTCGTCTGTGGACTCATGCGCCGTCGAGCAGGGCAACAGAGCAGGTGCGCCTGGCCATCGAGGATGGATACGAGCGTCTGCTGCGTCCATCGATCGAACGCGAAATCAATAGCCAGCTAGGAGAGTATGCGGACGACCATGCGATCCAGGTTTTTGCGGCAAATCTGCGGAATCTGCTCCTCCAACCTCCGCTTCGCGAACGCACGGTGATGGGTATTGATCCCGGCTTTCGCACGGGCTGCAAAGTGGCGACTGTGGATCCGACGGGCAGACTGCTTCACACTGCCACCATCTACCCACACCCCCCACGCAATGAAACGGACAATTCCAAGCAAAGGTTGCAGGAGTTGCTCGATACTGACGGCGTGACGGTCATTGCGATCGGAAATGGCACTGCCAGCCGCGAGACGGAGGCCTTGGTAGCAGATCTGATCCAGACCGAGAAGGGTTACTCTCGGCCTGGAAAAGCAGCTCCGACCGGCGTTGCATACGTCATGGTCAGCGAAGCCGGAGCATCCGTCTATTCCGCGTCCGATCTTGCCCGTGCCGAGTTTCCGGACTTGGACGTCTCCATGCGCGGCGCAGTCTCGATCGCCCGGCGTCTGCAGGATCCCCTGGCGGAACTGGTCAAGATCGATCCGAAGAGCATCGGCGTTGGGCTCTACCAGCACGATGTGGACCAGGCCAAGTTGAGCGCAGCGCTGGATGCCGTGGTCGAGTCCGTGGTGAATCACGTAGGTGTCGATGTGAACACAGCATCCGCGCAGCTTCTGGGCTACATTTCGGGCATCAGCAAAAAGGTCGCGGGTGCGATCGTTGCTCACCGTGACCAGAACGGTCCCTTCGAATCGCGTGCGGAACTGAAAAAAGTCAAAGGTCTGGGGCCCAAGGCGTTCGAGCAGGCAGCTGGTTTTCTGCGCGTGCCAGGCAGTCGCAACACGCTTGACAACACTACCATTCACCCCGAGTCCTACGGCGCGACCAAAGGCCTCCTGGAGTTGTCCGGGTTGAGCCTCCGTATGAAAGATTTGCCCAATTCACTTCGCCGGTGGCTTGCTGCGGAAGGAATGAGCCTGGACGCGCAGGGTGGCAAGTGGACGGATGTAGCCGAGCTGCTCTCCATCGGTGAACCAACCCTTCACGATATCGTCGACGCACTTCTTCGGCCGGGGAGAGATCCGCGCGATGATCTGCCGGCCGTGGTGCTTCGCCGAGACGTCCTGAGTATCGATGATCTTCGTGAGGGCATGATTCTCAAGGGCACCGTTCGCAATGTCGTCGACTTCGGCGCTTTCGTGGATGTGGGTGTTAAGCAGGATGGCCTGGTTCACGTAAGCAAAATGGGGAGGAAGTTTGTCCGCAACCCCCAGGACGTGGTCAGCGTTGGCGACGTGATCGATGTGGCGGTCATCAGCATCGACCGTGAGCGGGGACGCATCGGACTCGCGCTTGCGCACCAGGATTGACGCATCGTGGGGCCAGAGGGCCGACATCGATCCATTTCCGAGTGGAGGATTTTCATGTCGCTGATTGAAAGGCTGCTGTCCGCCACACATACTGACGGCCGGGTGACCGATGTTAGAGTCGGAACACACTGGACAATCGTCGTTGTTGAAACTCCAAATGGGCTGAGGGCAGGTCTGGCCTCCACCCAAATCGTTCATGGCCGCGAACACGGTGAACCCGTGGTGCGCGATGCCGGGAAGCTCGTTGGGAAGATGGGCTCTGAACTGGCGGGCTGGGTTCGGTCAGCCAGTCTGACCGAGCGTAGCATTGGATTCGCCGCGCTCAACGCACTCATTCAACCGGAGTTGAATCGCTGTGTGCCCTTGAACGCGGAATCTCTTATCCTCGAACTAGGCGCCGGCAAGCATGTTGCCATCGTAGGGCATTTCCCCTTTGTTCCCAAAGTGCGTGAGGTGGCCGGCATCTGCTCGGTTCTGGAACTCAATCCGAGCCCTGGCGATCTTCCGGCATCGGCGGCGACGGAGGTTCTGCCCAAGGCCGACATAGTTGCCATCACGGGGATGTCACTGGTGAACGGCACGTTTGAGGAGCTAATCGCTCTTTGCAGCCCGGATGCTTTTGTGTTATTGCTTGGCGCTACAACCCCGCTCACTCCGGTCCTCTTTGGCTATGGCATCGACGCGATTTCCGGAACAGTGGTGGAGGACATTGACGTGGCAATTGCAGCTGTCAGTCAGGGCGCCAACTTCCGCCAGGTCGGTGGCAAACGGCTTCTTACAATGTTGAAGGCAGGAGGCTCATAGAACTTGTGGGAGGTAGGAGCGTCTCGGATTCAGCTTAGCCAGGGATGTGCCGCCGGGTGCGCCTGGGGATGAGGGCGCGAATGGAGAGAACTGCAATCAGCAGGAAGCCAACCGTGGAAACCCAGAATCCCCATCCAGGACGAATAGGAGTGAGGTAGAGCGCTTCAATTGGGGCCAGCACCTCTAAAAGACTGGATGCCGGCCAGAGGGCCGCGATCAACGCCAGCAGCGCCATAATCAGGAGGATGATCGCATCCGGCAAGAACCGCGTTACCAAGAGAAGAGACAGAGCAGCGATGCAAGCGGCGAGGACGATGACCTGCAATTGAAACTCGGGTAGGGCAAGCACTGAGGGGCTCCAGGCCGGAGGCAGCATGGCAAGCGCCAAAGGGATGGAGCAGATGCCCGCCAACCACCTGAGCCACAGCGGAAGCACCCGTCGACTTGCTGACAGACTTGCGATCAGGCTACCAATTGCCAGTGGGGCGTAGAATGATTCGCGCAGCATGTCGAGATCGCCCGCTCGCACTGGCGGAAGAAATTTGACGTATTCTGCCATGTCGACCCCAGTCACCACGAGACCCGCTGCTCTGTGCCCAATCCATCCCCCGAAATACCCCACCAGGGCGACCACAAACACACCCAGCATAGGATACCACCCAAGATAGGGGGGCAGCCGCGTAGGACGCAGAGAATCGTGGGAGCCCATATTACTCCAACGCCCTATGATACGCGTTTATGAGCTCATGCGCTGCGCCCGACCAGGTGAAGCGCGCCGCTTGCGCTCGGCCGAGATTGGCGAGGCGCGTGCGCAGATTGGCATCGCTTAAGACACGAGCCATGGCATCGGTAATCGCCGTCGTGTCTTCGGCCGGAACCAACAGGGCTGCTTCTCCCAGAACCTCGGGCAAACTGGAGTTATCGCTGGCAATAACTGGGGTACCGCAAGCCATCGCCTCAAGCGGTGGCAGGCCGAACCCCTCATAGAGGGATGGAAACACGAAGAGGTCGGCTAGGGTATACAGCACGGGCAAATCGCTATCGTCGACAAAACCTGGAAACAGTATGTCTTCCGCCAGCCCCTCTCGCGTCACCTGCTCGAAGATCTCGTTGTAGAGCCAACCCTTGGAACCGCTGATCACAAGCTGGTGAGGCAGTCCGGTCTGGCGCCGGAAGTCGCTGTACGCCGATATCAGCCGGCTGAGGTTCTTTCGCGGCTCGATAGTGCCAACAAAAAGCACGAAAAGCTCAGGCAGACGGTAGAGGTTGCGAACTCGTGCACATACTTCAAGATCAAGCGCCGGCCTGAAACGTGGCTCAACCCCCGCGGGAATCACGGACACCCTATCAGCCGAGACGTGAAGGAGCTCCACCACATCCTGCTTAGTACTATTGGAATCCACCAGAATCCTGCTCGCTCGCCTTACCGCCCGCGGGACGTTTTCGCTCAGATAATCGCGCAAGCCAGGATCGGCACACTCGGGCAACCTGAGAAAGGAGAGATCATGGATGGTGACGACACCGCGCGCGGTCCTCAGGGGCGGAAGCGTGTAGTCAGGAGAGTGAAAAACATCGGATACGCCACTGATGCGCTCGACAGTGACCGGCAAGTGCAGTCTGTGCCAGCCAACTGAAAGCGCACGAGAGGAAATTCGGGTCGTTCGAACGTTAAAATTCGCCGGCCACCGTGCAGGTGCAGGTCCTTCTCCGGCGCAAAACAGGGTGTACTGGTTGCTGCTATCCGCATCAGCAAGTGCTGCCACCAGATTCCGTGTGTAGCGGCCGATGCCAGCTCTTTGGCGAACTGCGGATGTGTAGTCGATCGTGATTCGCATCATCAGTCGATGCCCCTGTAGGTCCACTTCCGGTTTACGAAGTAGTTCCAAAACAGTACGATGCCGATCGCAATGATCTTCGCAGCGATGTATGCAGGCGGGTCGTGCAATACTCTGGCAAAAACGGGATGAAGGCCCAGGACCACGAGTTCGTTTATCCCGAGGCCGATCACATTTATGAGGACGAACTGGAAAAGCTGGTTACCTAGCGGCCGCTGGCGGCTCTCCGGAAAAGTCCACAAGCGATTCCATGTGAAATTGCTGATCACCGCGACCGTGAAACCGAGACCGACCGACAAGGGCAGGGAGAGTTTGAGCCATTCGCGAGAGGCTGTCAACACCGACAGGTCAACCACCATGCCAAAGGCGCCCACGGTGGCGAACTTCAAAAAGCGAACAAATTCCCGGGGTTTCTGTGCGAAACCCAAACGGTTGATCAGGGGAAGGCGTAACAGCATGCTGACGAATTTCGACGTATCAGTTGACATAAAGTTACCAAACGGTGTTTCGTGATTCATTGTAGGGTAGGGAAGGCAGGTACATTCGGGGGACGCCGCAAAGCGAAGAGCGCTGCCAATAGAAGGGCCAGTTGCAGTTGCATGTGTCCCACGAACAGGTTATCGAACAGACTGTGAGTCGTCAGGTACATCCACGTGCCCAAGAGACCGACGGCCAGCGCCTTCTCCCAGGCCTGGCATCCACGCCATACACGGCGAGACAGGGAGAAGGCCACGGCCATCCAAAAGGTCACGAAAGCCCCCAGACCCAAGATGCCCGTCTCGGCGAGGAAGTTGATGAACACATTGTGTGCATGCCCTAACGGATCATACCAGTAGGGCTGCGCGTATCGGTCGTAGTATGCGCTGTAATTGCCGATTCCAACGCCGAGCCAAGGCTCATGCTCAAACATCAAACGGCCCGCTTGCCAATGGGCCAGGCGCTCCAGCACCGAGAAGTTCTCGTCGGTGATCTCTGTCTTGGCCGGATCCAGATTTCCGGTGTAGCTTCCCAAATCCTGGACACGACCTTCGATAGAATCGGGGAGCCAGCCTATGCCGGCCACGGCAACGACCAAGATCAGCACTGAAACGGCCAACAGTGCAATCAATGCGCTGCGCCTGCTGGTCAGACCAAACACTACGAGCAGACCTGCTGACAATCCCAACCAGGCGCCGCGCGACCAGCTCATTAAAATTCCAGCAACCAGAGCGAACGCCGTTCCCGCGCAGATAATGCAGGTCACCAGGTCTCTGGGACGCCCCGTATTTCGCCACATCCCCAAGGCCGTCACCGTAATTGCTGCAGCAACAGGCGCCAGGTACCCCAGGTAGCCGGCATACGGATTCGGTTGGCCAAGTGTGCCGTGAGACCGCATGAACCTGCCCATCAAGATAAACCCCTCGGGCCCGGTTTGGGTCAAGAACTGGTAGGCCCCAAGCACAGACTGACTGATACCGGCCACCAGCAGCGCAGCGACCACTACCAGGGCCGAGCGCCGGCCTAGCACTTGCAGACCGACGACATAAAGTGCGGCGAATTCGGCCCATTTCAGCCATTCGGGCAGTCCATACTGCCATGAAGCCGCATCAACCAGACTTGCGGCAGCTACCCAGATAAAGACGAGCAAAGGCCAAAACAGCACCGCAATCTCGATTTGGATCTCGCGCTGTGCTACGCTGCGTGCCAGCCAGGCGACAAGGGTAGCTCCAACAAGAACGTCAACCAGGCCGACGCCGCGGATAGGAAGCGACCCCAGGGTGTTTCCCCACGGGATGGCAACTGCGATAAGAATCAACCCAACTGCGGGTCGAATCGCCGCTACGATAGCCAGCGCTATGACAAGCACCACCGCCACCGTCCAGCGAAACGGAGCAATAGCGAGTATTCCGGCCAGGATCAACAGGAATAATGCGGATGCTGCTGTGCGCCGGAATGGAGCCGCCGCCTGGTATCCAGTCAGTCCGGACAGTGCTGCGGCGCTCATCTGGAATGGTTCCTCGGGGACAAGATCACCATCTACGGTTGGACTTCGGTCATCATAGTCCAACGAGGAGGCTTTGTCAATTAGCACATCCGGTGTATACTTAAAGACTGTGTTTCCGACTCTACTACTACGAGGAGCAGGTTTGTATGGCAAAACAAGCGCAGAAGCCAAAGTCCGCATACGCGGCCCCGCGCAGAGGGAAGCCAACTGCCAAGAAAAGCGGTCTTCCGCCGGCTGCTCTGTTGGGAGTAATTGCAGCCGTAGTCCTTGTGGTCGCAGGCATCATCGTGCTGGCGTCAAGGGCCGCCAATGCGCCCCTTGCGTCAACAAATCGCGTTGGCGAGGGCACTTCCTGGGGACCTGAAAATGCGGTTGTGAAGATAGTTGACTACTCCGACTTTGGCTGCTCGCATTGCGCAGCCTTTGGACTCAACCAGGGCAAGCAGCTCAGGGCTGACTACGAGGCCTCAGGGAAGGTGCGCTTTGAGTTCAAGCACATGATCGTTGGCGGTGCGGTGACGCGCGAGGCTGCCTTGGCCTCAGAATGCGCTGCGGATCAGGGAAGGTTTTGGGATTATCACGATGCTTTATTCAGTCGACAGGCATCCAGTGCAAATCCGTTCACAAAGCCGCTTCTGAAGCGTTACGCCGCCGAGCTGGGATTGGACGCTGCCGTGTTTGATCCTTGTGTCGACAATAACGTGCACAGCGCCAAGGTGGCAGCAGATGAGTCCGAAGCGCGGGGCCTGGGAATCACGGGCACTCCAACCTTCTTCATCAATGGGAAGAAGATACAAGGGGCCTATCCATATGAAGAATTCAAGGCAGAGGTAGAGGCTGCCCTGGCGGCCGCACAATAAACCTTCGCCCACACTCGTAGACACTGAAGAGGGCCGACAGCTTGGCTGACCGGCCCTCTTCTCACTCTGAGTGCGAGCGTAATCGTGACCGCCTGCACAGGCCTAGCTTAGAAAGGGTTCGAGGAGCAAGCCGAGCCGGGCGGCAACGTCTGGTGGGATGGCAGCGCGATTGGTGATGATCGCATCCCGCAGCGCGCCGGCGTAAGGGGACGTTGGCGCCCCTTTCAGCAACCTCACAGCATTAACGACCGAATTCCGCGCCACGCCGGCGTTTTCCAGCAGCTGATGTACTACCATATCCACGGTGACGGGCGCTTCGGTCTCGTGCCAGACGTCATAGTCGGTGACATGAGCCATAGTGGCATAACTCATGCCGGCTTCGCGGGCCAAAAAAGCTTCGGGGATTGCCGTCATACCTATGATGTCGAAGCCGAGCTGCTGAAAAACCCTGCTTTCAGCCTTGGTGCTGAAGCGTGGTCCTTCTATGGCCACGAATGTACCGCCCAGATGCACTTCGTGACCGGTTGCCGTCACGGCTTCGGCACACACGCGGCTTAGGGTAGAGCAGAAGGGGTCCGCTACTGAGATGTGGACTACCATGCCTCCTGTCCCGACTGTCGGATCGTCGAAGAAGCTGGATGGTCTCCCGCGTGTCCGGTCAAAAAGCTGATCCGGGACTACGATGTCGCCGGGCTTATGTTTCAGTTGCAGGCTTCCGCAGGCACTGATCGAGATCAGATACTCAACGCCCAGTTTTTTGAAACCATAGATGTTCGCCCTACTGTTGAGGCGACCCGGAGAGATGCGATGCCCGCGTCCGTGCCGAGGCAAGAATGCGACCGCTTCGCCCTCAATAGAGCCTACCACATAGGCATCTGAGGGCGCGCCGAAAGGCGTATCGAGGCGCACCTCGCGAACGTTCTCGAGTTGGCCCATGTCATAGACGCCACTGCCGCCGATAACCCCAATTCGTACCTTCTCCATAACTGACTCCTTCTAGAGCTTCAGTATACATAATCACCAATTGATCGCTGGGGCGGTGCATACATGCGCATTTACGCCCAGGCGCTTGACCATACGGACTCGGTCCCAGCGCTCAGCGATGACACCATCGTGAATCGCCCAGGATCGTCCGCGAATAGCATCTGCTTGTTCAGGCCTGCGGAATGGAGTTGAGCCATCCAGCTTCTGAGCGAGACCTCCGCCGGGGAGGAACCCCTGATGGATTTCCTCCATAAGCGATTGGCCCTGAACATAGCTGAAGCCGTGTTGTTCGAACAGAATGGCCATATGATAGAAGAGGGGCTGGGCCAGGTACTCCCGCTGGTTCAGGCACAGCATCATGATTTCAAGGCGTTCCACCAGTAAACGAAATACGCCCAAGCCCCGGCGCACCTGCCCTGGGGCCAGGCCCGCCAACATGGCGGCCTCCTCAGATACCAGGTTACGTCCAGCGGTTCCGCGCAGAGTCGACTCGCCGTCGGGCAGTACATCGACATCATAACGCACGCTCAACGGGTCTTGCAATGTAAGCCAAACCACTTCGATCTGATTGAACTGCGTATCGGCCAATTCCAGCTCGCCCATCGGCTCGGAAGCATCGCCGATGTGATATAGTTCAAAACGATAGCCTCCCTGGTTAGCCGCGGGTCGTGCGAATGCGATCGGCAGGCCGCTGGCATCCGTGAGTCTCACAGGGTCGATCTGGTGCTTAACCAGTAATTCAATCGGGATGAGAATCTGGAAAAGCATGCGTTGCTGTGGCGAATCCCATCCGGCCACGTCTCGCAAGAATATCGGATCGGCGTTCCGGGTCGTGAGCGCGATGCGTTCCTGGCCCCGGATGGCCACACGCTCCGTAGGGGGAACGGACTTGTGCCATCCGGAGTGCATCCTCAAAATCCAAATTCCGAGTCAAGACCAGCGTCGTCGACAATGTCGCCTACGATATCCGCGACCTGGTTGTGGACCGCGCGGTTGCTGGCCAGCACACCGAAGATGTTCTTCACGTTCCGGCGGTTGTAGCGAATTGGCCTGTTCCAGCAATCGGTCATCATGCCGCCGGCCTCCCGCACGATGATATCCGGTGCGCACGTGTCCCACTCCTTCGTCCCAGGACTGGGATGGACATAAAGCTCGGCTTGGCCTCGTGCGATCAGCCCGATTTTCAATCCTACACTGCCGATGCTTCGTTCACGTTGCAGGCCAACGCGGTTGATGATGGTGTCCACCATAGCAGGGCGGTGCGATCGGCTCACGACCAGGCGCAGAGACCTGAGGTCGGTCTCCGGACGCACGCGCAGAGAATTGCGCTCACCGAATTCCTCGACGAAAGCGCCCTGGCCCAGAACTGCAGCATACATCACATCGTCAATCGGCTGGTAGACGACTCCCATAACTGGCATGCCGTCCACTGCCAATCCGATCATGATAACGAATTCGCCGTTGTGCGCGATGAATTCGGCGGTACCATCCAGAGGGTCAACGATCCAAACCCGGCGACACTCCAGGCGATGGAAGTCATCCTTCGATTCCTCAGCAAGCATCCCATCCTCGGGAAATAACTGGCCGAATTGTTTGACCAGATACGCATTGACCGCACGATCTGCCTCGGTAACCGGCTCCGTGGGATCCTTCCAGCGGATGGTCGGGGGCACATCGTAGAACGTTTTCACGATCGCACCTGACTCACGGGCAAGGCGCATGGCGATTTCGAGTTCGTGTCGGAAATCGGATCGGGGATCAACCGTGTTGTTTGGCAGCGCTGGAGATGAAGTCACGGGCCTATCCTTGCAAACAGTCATAGTGCTGATAGAACGGCATCATAGCATGCGCTTCATTCGAACGGCAAGTTGTCACGAGAAGGCTTAAAAAGAATCAGGGCGGGTGCTCTGGAACCCGCCCTGCCTGAGGTGGAGATGCCGGGAGTCGAACCCGGGTCCGAAACAAACAGCCGGCAGCGTCTACAAGCTTAGCCACTACTTTTTATCTCGCCGGACGGTCCGGCAGTGACCACCGTCCACTAGTCCAGCCAGTCGAAGATCTTAGCCCCGCTTATCGACATCAGCGAGGAGCACCCTACGGTTTCTGACGATGCTACCTGGCGCCGCCAGGACCCACCAGGAGCACCGTGGTTGCCGCTAAGCAACCATTTTGCTCACGTATCCCTTAGGCTGCGAGCGCCAAGGCGCTGTTGCGTACCATGGGGAAGGTGAACGATTTGCCTGTGTTGGCATTTATAGGTTTGCTCTTGATTATCGAGGTGAGAGCGCCTCGGCTTGCAGCTAACGACCCATTTGCCCCGTCGAAACCAGTCATCCCCATACATGCCTAGTATATCAAATTCCCTGATTACCGTCAAAATCTCTAGTCCCAATCCCGGTCCTTGAGTTGGCGCCGCAGATCTCGATCGGCATCTCGCTCGGCGACTGCGTCTTTGCGATCGTACAATCGCTTGCCGCGCACCAGGGCAATCTCGACCTTTGCGCGGCCCTTGACCAGGTACATCCTCAATGGTACGATTGTCCAGCCGCGCTCAGAGACTTTGCTTAGCAGCTTCCGGATTTCTTGCCGGTGCAAGAGTAACCGGCGTTCCCGCCTCGGCTCGTGATTCTCCCGGTTGCCGAAGTCGTACGGAGAGATATGAACGTTAATCAGCCAGGCCTCTCCATTGCGGATCAAGACGAAACCATCTCGCAAGTTAATCCTTGCTGCTCGCACCGACTTGATTTCCGTTCCGGTCAAAGCGATGCCCGCCTCGAGGCGGTCCTCTATAAAATACTCATGCATCGCCTTGCGGTTGCTGGCTACCTGCTTGACTTCGCCGTCACTATGCCTGCTCACTGGCCCAGGCCTCCATCATGTTTGTACTATTTGCTCGTTAGCAAATATTCCACGGCTCGCTCGAGTTGTGGATCCACATCGGCCTGAACTTGCTCTGCCGTAGGATCGGGCGACTCGATGTCCGGCGTCAAGCCAGTCTCATCGATGCCGCGGTCCTTTGGCGTGTACCAGCGTGCGATAGTCACCCGTAATTGCGACCCATCGCTCAGTGAATTGGGTAATTGCACGGAACCCTTTCCGTATGTCTGCGTCCCGATCAGCACGCCCACGCCGGCATCTTGAATGGCACCAGCGACGATCTCCGACGCGCTGGCGCTGCCTCCGTTCACCAGCACTGCCAACGGAATATCGCTCAATAGATAACGGCCTTGCCGCTTATACTCTTGTTGCCGGCCATCTGCGAAGCGCTCGATGAGAATGTTTCCTTCGGGCACAAAGTAACTGCCGATACGCACCGACGCATCCAGCAACCCTCCCGGGTTGTCACGCAGGTCAAGGACGATGCCTTTGGGTTTCCGGCCGACTGCCGCCCGTACTGCCTCCTGGACCCGCTCAGGTGCCAAACTGCTGAACTCACTCAGAGCGATGTACTCAACCGTGCCGTTAGCCAGGGTCTGAGTCGTGATGACAGGGATTTCGATCCGTGCGCGCGTAACAATGATATCGAAGGGGGCCGCACCGTTTCGTATCACTTTCAGTCGAACTTGAGTGCCGCGCGGGCCGCGGATCAAGGAAACGGCTGCATCGAGCTGCATCGAGGTGACGTCTGTGCCGTCGACCTCGATGATGATATCGTCTACCTGAAGGCCAGCCTTCTGCGCCGGCTGATCCGCGAACAGATGTTTGATCTGCACCCCGCCACCCATCGCCACATCTACACGCGCTCCGATGCCCTCAAACTGCCCCTGAACATCAATGTTGAAGGCCTCAGCCTGCTGAGGATCCAAGAAGGCGGTATGCTTGTCACCCAAGGAATCTACTATGCCGCGTACCGCTGCGTAGGTTACCTCTTCGCCTTCAGGAAGATTACCGTAGAATTGTTCCTTGAGGAGCTTCCAGGCTTCATTCAGCAGTGCCGTGTCCAGTGGCGCATCATCAGGCAGTGCTGCTTTGTCCTGGCGGGTTGGCGTTGGCAGCATTGCGCGCGGCGGCGTTGGTGATGCTGTCATTTGTGCGGTTGGTGTCCGCTCTGCAGGGGAGGGGGTGCCCTGCGGCAAGGGCCGGCTACTCATGACAGTGGGGGATTCTTCTTGCACTGCCAGCTCGACAGCTGTGGATGGGACAGCGGATGCGGTTTGTGTGCGTGCTTGTCCCATGCCAACACCGACTCCCACGCCGAACGCAGCCAGCAGCAGTATCAGGGCCAGCATGCCTCCGACGAATAACTTGGCAAATGTCGTAACTGTGTTTTCTTTCATTCGATCAATCCCTTAACAGGCGCATCACCGATAATTATAACCGGTGATGCGTTCTGCGCTTAATGCTCTCCCTTGAGCCACGCTTCTGCACGGGCTAATTGAGGATCGCGCCCGTTGTCGCGATCATTCTGTGTAATGGCGACGACCAGGTCGGGTTCAAGCCCGGCGCCGTCGATCTGCTGCAGTCTTGGTGTTAACCAACGCGCAACGGTCACATGCAAGGATGAGCCATCGGGGAATTCATGCACCTCCTGGACTGAGCCCTTGCCATAAGTCTTTTCGCCGATCAAGGTGGCCCGTCCATGGTCCCGCAGCGCGCCTGCAACGATCTCGGATGCGCTGGCCGTACCCCCGTCCACTAACATGGCAATCTCCCAGTCCTGCGCGGGACTGCGGTTAGCCTTTACGGGGTAATAGCGTTCCTGGCTGCCGCGTTTGACCTCGCGAAGGACATCCCCCTCGCGCAAGAACTGGCTCGTGATGTTGACAGCCGCGTCGACCAGGCCACCCCCGTTGCCCCGCAGATCGAGCACTAATCGTTGCACACCGACCTCCGCCAACTCGTTCAGTGCCGTCCTCAACTCATCCGCCGTGCGCTCTCCGAACAGTGCTATTCGTGCATACCCGACATGCTCTGCCGCATCGAGCACCCGCCATTCGACGCTCGGGGTTTCGATGCGTTCGCGCGTGACTGTGACAACAAACGTCTCAGTTGATGGCGGGCGTTGAAGGGTCAACTCTACGTCGGTTTTCTCAGGGCCGCGCACGAGGGCCACGACATCCTGGATTGTCATATCGGTAGTGATCAGCTGGCCATCGACCGCGACAAGAATGTCATTGTCCTGAACACCCGCGCGCGCTGCCGGACGATCACGCATGACGGTGAGGACGAGGAGTTCCTGCTCGTTGCGACCCATATACGCGCCAATGCCACCAAAGTGACCCCGCAAGTCATCGCGCTCCATCTCCCTCGGTCCGGGTTCGACGAATATCGTATACAGATCTCCATAGGAGGCAACCATGCCATGCGTGGCGCCCCAGGCTTGACGTTGATCGCTCGGAATCTCACCGATGAAGGATCGCTCCAGAAGTCCACGCGCCGCCCACAGTGTATCGAACTCCGCGGGTGCAGCCGATTGCACGGTATTCCTGGTCCCAAAGTAGTAGCCGGCCACGAACACGCAGGCGATCGCAGCCAGCACAAGCACGCCGGTCAGAAGGTTACGTCCGATGTAGCGCATCGAGAAACTATCCCCTATCGTGGGCAATGCACGTCTCTCATTATGTCGACTTTGCAGTTGTATTGACGCAGAAATCGACATAACATCTATAGTGTGAACATGCAGATTTCAGCAGTTATTTTACATAATCCAGCACGATCTGCAAACACACAGCGTCAGTAAAATTTCATGATGGGCCACCCGCGCGCGTCCGCAATGTGCGCCAGCTTTCTGCTTGGATTGACGGCGACCGGGCGTCCTACAGCATCAAGCAGCGGTATGTCTGATGCGCTATCGCTGTAGAAATAGCTCGCAGCAAGGTCGATTCCAAGCGCTTCTGCATAGCCCCGAGTACGAGCCACCTTGCCGGGTCCAAAGCATGCTGGCTCCAGCACCTTGCCGGTGAAGCGCCCATCGATTACTTCGAGCTCAGTCGCCAGGAAAGCATCGTCCAGGCCTAGCGCTTCTGCAATCGGTTTGACAGCATACGGAGTAGCAGCAGAAACTATTGCAACATGGTGGCCCTGACGCTTGTGAAGGGCTATTTGCTCGGGGCCACCAGGAGCTATCGCGTGTCGCAGTGAGGTGTCAAACCACGAGCTGCTCATCCTCCAGGCCTCGGACTCGCTGGACCCTGCTACGCGGATCATCAGACCGCTCATGAGCTGCGGAAAATCGATGACACCGATTATGTATAGTGCCACCTGACACACAATGTACATCCATTGATGCAGCCGTAACTGGCGAGTCTGCCAGAGCCATTTCAGGAATAGCCAGCCTGACGATGCAGTCAGCAGCGTCTTATCCATGTCAAAAAAGGCAGCGACAACCGGTTGATCGGCTTCAGACCGCATGCTGTCGCTGCCCTTCTTTGGCTCAGATGTGTGGTTGTTCAAGATCAGATCCGCGAGAAGGCATCAAAACGGGGCGCGATCTTGAGTGGGACACGAGCGACTACAGCTGTGCCGGTTTCCCCGTGTGTCTCCCGTATGATCATCCCGCGCTGGTGCACCAGGGCCAGGAGATCACCCCGTTCATAAGGTAAGTGCACATCGATCAATGCCATATCTTCATCCAACACCTGCTCCAGCCGAGACAGCAAATCCGGCAGGCCCCACCCCGTCAACGCCGAGATAGGCACCGAATTTTGCAGTCCTGCCGCTGACAGATCCACGTCCTCGATTCCGGGCAACTGATCCACCTTGTTGAGCGCGGTAATCATTGGCTGGTCTGTAGCTTCCAGGTCTTCCAGTACCCGGATGACCGTGGTAACCTGCTCTTCGACGTTTTCATGCGTTATGTCTACAACGTGAATTACCACATCGGCATCACTGATCTCTTCCAGCGTGGCGCGGAAGGCGGCCACCAACTCGGTGGGCAATTTCTGGATAAAACCCACAGTGTCCGTAATGAGCACCTCGCGGCCGCCGGGCAGCTTCACCCGTCGCGTAGTCGGGTCCAGGGTCGCAAAGAGCTGATCTGCCGCATAGATGTCTGAACCACTCAATGCGTTCAGAAGCGTCGATTTTCCCGCGTTGGTATACCCAACCAAAGCAACTACGGGAACGGCTTCCTCGCGTCTCCGTCTACGATACTGCGAGCGATGCTTGCGAACATCTTCCAACTCGCTCTTGAGATGGGAGATGCGCCTGCCGATCTCGCGCCGGTCGGATTCCAGCTGGGTCTCACCGGGGCCGCGCAACCCCACCCCCCCTGCCCCACCGCGTGCCGCGGCGCCACCAGCCTGCCGCGCAAGGTGAGTCCAGGCGCGCGTCAGCCGCGGCAGGCGGTACTCAAGCTGCGCCAACTCCACCTGGAGCGCCCCTTCCCGCGTGTGGGCGTGTTGGGCGAAGATGTCCAGGATCAATGCCGTGCGATCCAATACCTTGATGTTGTCGTTACGGATCGCTCTTTCGATCTCGCGCTGCTGAGCCGGCGACAACTCTTCGTCAAAGATGATCACATTCGCGCCGGTGTCTGCGCGCAGCGCAACCAGTTCTTCGACCTTTCCCGAACCAATCAGGGTCGCGGGGTTCGGCCGTTCCAATCGCTGCTCAATGGCGCCCACCACCTTCAGCCCGGCTGTATCCGCAAGCAAAGCCAGTTCGGCCAGCGAGTCCGCCATCGGCCAGAGCGCTGCCTTGCCCTTAAGCTCGATACCCACGAGCAGCGCCGTTTCCTGCGGCACTTGCGTGTCCTGCAAATTCGATCTAATGGAGGACCTCCCCGTACTTCAGCTCTCGCAGTCGCTCAACTGCCATCATGAAGCGATCCGTTGTTTGCCCGAGGGATATGCGCAGGTACCCTTCGCCGTGAGCTCCAAACGCGGACCCTGGGGTCAGGCTCACCCCAGTGGCCATCAGTATTCTATCTGCTAATTCCGCCGACGTGCATCCGGCAGGCACTTTCGGCCAGAGATAGAGGCTTGCACAGGGCAACGTGACCTCAAGGCCAAGGTCGTTAACCAACACGTCAAACATCGCATCCCGCCGGCGTTGATACTCAGCATTACGGGCACTAATCCAGCCTTGGTCACCCGTCAGCGCTGCCGCAGCTGCATCCTGAATAGCGAGGAATATCCCGCTGTCAATGTTGCTCTTCGTCTGCAGTAACGCTGCAACTGCAATAGCGTTTCCTGCGGCCATGCCCACGCGCCAACCCGCCATGTTGTGCGACTTAGAAAGCGAGTTAAATTCGATCGAAACATCCTTGGAGCCTGGGACCTCGAGCAGGCTTGGCGCCTGATAACCATCGAAACACACATCCGCGTAAGGCGCATCATGGCACAAGAGGATCTCGTATTTGTGACAAAAAGCGACCGCCTCCTCGAAGAAGGCACGCGGAGCAATCGCCCCCGTAGGATTGTTGGGATAATTAAGCCACATCAATCGCGCCCGGCGTGCAATCGCCTCGGGTATCGCACTGAAGTCGGGCAACCAGCCGTTCTCCCCATTCAATGGCATGCAGTGCACCTGTCCACCTGCCAGTGCTACACTTGCGGCATAGGTGGGATATCCCGGATCAGGCACAAGCGCCAAATCTCCAGGGTCAAGCCATGCAAGGGCAATGTTGGCGATGCCCTCCTTGGAGCCAATCAACGGCAGCACCTCCGTAGCTACACTAAGTGATACACCAAAGCGCTGCGCATAGTAGTCAACCATCGCCTGGCGCAGACGTGGTGTACCGGTATACCCTGCGTAACCGTGGTGGGCTGGGTCCGCGG
>CAYLZG010000012.1:0-659 GCA_964387985.1 uncultured Anaerolineales bacterium
CGGCTGACCAGGGCCTTGTTGACCTCGAAGTAGGGGTTCTCGGTCGTTGCGCCGATGAGGATGACGGTGCCGTTCTCGACCCAGGGCAGAAGCGCGTCCTGCTGCGCCTTATTGAACCTGTGGACTTCGTCGACGAAGAGGATGGTGCGCTGTCCGAACTGTCCGCGGCGTTCCTGCGCCTCAGAGATGGCCTGGCGGATATCGGCTACGCCCGCGAGCACCGCGTTCAGCGCGATGAAGTGCCCGCGCGTCGTGTTGGCGATGATGCGGGCCAGGGTCGTCTTACCGGTGCCGGGCGGACCGTAGAAGATCACCGAGCTGAGCTGGTCGGCCTGGATCGCACGACGCAGCAGCCGGCCGGGCCCAACGATGTGTTCCTGCCCGATGAACTCATCGAGCGTGCGCGGCCGCATGCGCGCGGCCAGCGGCGCCTCTTTGTCGGCGAGCTCATTTCGGCGGAGCGCAAAGAGATCGTTCGGTTTGGGCATGAGGCTATTCTAGCACACGGGCCCCACGACGCAACGGCTGCGCCACCGGCTCCGCGGCCACCTGTTACAGCGTAGCTGTGTCAATAGGGTATACTATCCTTGTGCCAAACGAACCTCGTCCGCCCACCGATCTGCGTACCCATCGCCGGCGCCTGGATCGCAATCTCGCGC
>CAYLZG010000012.1:669-59121 GCA_964387985.1 uncultured Anaerolineales bacterium
GGCTTGGGCATGGAGGTATTGTATACCAGTTATGAAAAACCTCCGAGGTCTCGCCAAACTGAAACCTCCGAGGTTTTCAAAACCTCGGAGGTTTTTTCGACTTTGTGGCATAATATCCTTATGCCGTCTGACACCAGAACCCCGCGTCCGCCCACCGATCTGCGGGCCCATCGCCGGCGCCTGGATCGCAATCTCGCGCTCGCAGTGGTGATATTCCTTGTCGGCGTCGGCGGGACCGCGATCATCCTGAATTATGGCGCCGGGGCCGTGTTGGGGGTGGTCTGTCTCGCCGCGGGCGCGGCCATCTTTGGGCTGCTCTGGCTGATCTTGACCCTCATAGAGCGCTGGGCGAACCGGTAACGCGTCAGATTTGAAAACCTCCGAGGTTTCCAGGTGCAGCCTTACCCGCCCACCAACTTGACCTTATAGCCCATCTGGCGCAACTTTTCAGCCACCTTATCGCGCTGGTCCCCCTGGATCTCCAACTCGGTCTCCTTGATCGTGCCGCCCGCGCCACAGGTGTTCTTGAGCATGGCCAGGAGATCCTTCAGCGTGGCCGGCGTATGTTGCAGCCCGTAAACCACGGTGACGGTTTTGCCGCTCCGGCCCTTGCGATCCCGTTTGACGTAGGCGGTCTGCTGCTTCGGAGCCAGGTCGATGGCCCTGCAGACACATGGTGA
Organism: uncultured Anaerolineales bacterium; assembly: GCA_964387985.1. GTDB lineage: Bacteria > Chloroflexota > Anaerolineae > CG2-30-64-16 > CG2-30-64-16 > JALOOB01. The sequence continues at coordinate 1,350 of CAYLZG010000012.1, forward strand.
CCGGCCGCAGCGCGGGCATAATTCCACGGGGTCTGGATCGGTAGAGTATACGATTCGCGGGGACATGGTTTGACCTCTTGGTGTGACTGGCAGCCTGTGCTACAATGGCGACATAACCGCCGCTATGGGCGGAGCCAATTGTATCACGAAAACGGAGGACACTCTGGAAGGACTCGACCTGGCACATGCGATTGTCGGCAAACTGGAGGAACACCAGGCATCCGATATTGTCCTGATGGACTTGCGCGAACTTACGCCGTTGGCCGACTATTTCGTCATTTGTTCGGCTGACTCCGAGCGACAGGCTCGGACCTTGCAGGAGACCCTGCTCGAAGATCTCAAGAAAGAAATACAGGCCCGGCCGTTGTCGGCTGAAGGCGAGGCTGCCTCAGGCTGGATCCTCATCGACTACAACTGGGTCGTCGTACACATCTTCTCGCACGATGCACGCGCTTTCTACCGGCTCGACGAGTTGTGGAAGGCTGCGCCCGTGGTGCTGAAGATACAGTAACAATTCGGGCGCTGGTGTTGTCGCAGGGGCGTAGCTATGGCTACGCCCCTGCTTGTCCCAATTACCCGCGTTCCTCGTTGATCAGGTACTTGGCCGCGACCGCTCCGAGGGTGCAAGGTGATGGCTTCCCCGCGGCCAGCAGATGCAGCGCTTCCAGATCTGAAGCCCAGGCGATGTCGCCGGGCGCCAGCAGGCAGACCGCTCCCGGTTCGAGCGTTTCGAAGAGCTGGCCATCTTTGAAGTAATAGAGTGAGTCGCTCATGGCGGTGGGGTAGGCCTGCATGAGCGGTGGGACATCATTGGGCTTGAACCAGAGTTTGATCTCTCGTTCGGCTTCGGGCGGCGTTGCTGAAGCGTGAATCAGGTTGTCCATTCGTTCACTGATCACGTTGCCCGCCTCATCTTTGATGGGCACCAGCGTGCCCAGGGCACGAATGCTGCCTGGCTTCTTTTCCCGCGCGACCAGGGGGTTCGTTGGTCCCACGATGTCGCGGATCTTCTGCACCGCATTGGGACCCTGGTAAACGAGCGCGATCACCCTGCGTTTTTCCGGCTCATTCGGGTAGTGCTCCACACCCATGATGTAGTTGAGCAGCGGCGGATAGAAAGGCTTGCCACGATGCTCGGCGTAGTGCTCCTCGGCGAGCAGCCGGCTTACGTTGACGATCTTCGCGGCAGCAAAACGCAGGCCGCTGTGGAATTCGGATAACAATGAAAGCACATATCCGGTCAATGAGTTCTTCAGAGCGTCTGGTTTGATCAGCACAAGCGTTTGTTCGAGCTCTCTGCTGTCCATGGGTTCTCCTTTGGTCGAATGATCAACGATGGATGATATCATAGCATGTGGGTGACGAGGGGGACAAAAGAGAGGTCGAACTTCAGAGCCGGTGTTTTGTTCGTATGCCTGCCATCAGCCGTTCCAACGATGGCTCCGGCCAGGTTGAGACGCCGATCGGATCCTCTCCAGGCTCGGCGTCGCCCAGCAGTGCGCGGCATGCGTCGGCAACGCCATGCGCGAGCACGGAGAGATCGTAGCCGCCCTCCAGTATTATGACCAACCGGCCTCCGCACAACCGCTCGGCCAGGCTGACCGTTCCGGCGGCAAGCTGCCAGTATCCCGCCAGCGATAGATGTAACCCCGCCAGCGGATCGCGCCAGTGCCCATCGTAGCCCGCAGAGACAAGGATCAACTCGGGCTGGAAGCGGTCAGCGAGCGGTGTGACCACCTCGCCGAAGAGCCGGCTGAATCCTGCATCGCCGGTGCCTGTGGGCACGGGCAGGTTGACCGTGTAGCCGCTGCCTGCCCCTGCGCCGGCCTCGCGCCAGTCACCCGTGCCGGGATAGTGAGGGTATTGGTGTGTGGATATAAAGAGTACTTTTGGCGAGCCGTAGAAGATCTCCTGCGTGCCGTTTCCGTGGTGGACGTCCCAGTCGAAGATGAGCACACGCTGGAGGCCGCACTCATCCAGCGCGGCCCATGCTGCAACCGCAATGTTGTTGAAGAGGCAGAATCCCATGCCGCGCCGCCGCTCCGCATGATGGCCAGGCGGACGGACAAGCGCGATGCCATTGCGGAGACTGCCGTTCAACACGTTGCGCGTCAGCTCGGCCGTGCCTCCGGCCGCCAGCATCGCTGCGTCGAATGAGCGGCTAACCAGGTATGTGTCTGCATCCAGGTAACCGCCGCCGCGGGCAGAAGTCTCGCGCACCCTTTCGATGTAATCTGGATCGTGGACGCGTTCAAGCAGCGGGAGACCGACCGGCTGCGGCGTGACGGGGCGCAGCCGCTGCCACACGCCGGCATTGACCAGTTCCGCCACAATTCGCTGCAGCCGCGCCGCGCGCTCCGGATGCCCGGGAAGATCGTGCTCCTCGAAGAGCGGGTCGTATAGGAGCCCCGTTCCCCCCGTCAAATTACGGCTCCGGGCTGAAATACCACATCCACTTGCTGCCGCGCATCTCCTTGATGATATGTCCCGTGGTCAGAACGCCCAGCGCACGCAGCCCGACATCGCCGTGCTCGCTGACCACCAGGTGGCTGATCGAACGTTCCACCATGATCTCGATGGCGTCCTGCAACAGCATGTCCGGCGGGATTGCGATCACCTTGCTGCTCATCACGTCCCGCGCCTTCAGCCCCTTTCGGTCTCGACCGTAGAATGGCAGCAGATCCATCTGGCTGATGGTGCCCAGGGCTTCTTCGTCCGGCCCGGTGACCACCAGGACTCGGACATTGGTGTCCACGATGATGCGAATGACTTCGTCGAGAGGCGTGCTGGGTTTGCACCCGATGACACCCTTGTGCATGACGCTGCCCACATGGACTTCTTGCGTCGGGGCGGCGTCACCGGTCTGGCTTTCGGTCGACATCATCCACCTCCCTGATGCTGGCGCCGGGACAGAATAATTATCCGCGCGCATGCTCTCGCCGGCGCAGTAACGATGTCGCGCGCACACTTATATTAGCACCGGCGCGGGTCCGTGTAAAGAGGTTTTGACCGCGCGCGCGTCAGCCTGCCCTGTAGGCGGCCAGGGTGCGCTCACGTGCCAGCGCATGATCCACGATGGGCGCAGGATAGTCTTTGCCGATGGCCGTTCCCGCCAGTCGCTGCGCATCGGCGGGCATCGTCCAGGGAGCTTGAATATACTTGTCGGGCACGCGAGTCAGTTCGGGAACCCACCGGCGAATGTATGCTGCCTGTGGATCGAACTTTTCACCCTGCAACACGGGGTTGAATACCCGGAAGTAGGGCGCCGCATCGGTCCCCACGCCCGCTGTCCATTGCCATCCGCCATTGTTGGACGCCGGGTCACCATCTGCCAGGTGCTGCATGAAGAACCGTTCGCCCCAGCGCCAGTCGATCAGCAGGTCTTTGACCAGAAACGACGCGACGATCATGCGCGCTCGGTTATGCATCCATCCCAGCTGTACGAGCTGTCGCATAGCGGCATCCACGACCGGGTAGCCCGTTCGGCCCTCGCGCCACGCCGCAAATTCGGCCTGATCGTTCCTCCAGGAGATGCCCCGGAGATTGGCCTGGAACTCCTGGCCTAGGACCGCCGGAAAATGGTAAAGGACAGATTGGTAGAATTCGCGCCAGATGAGCTCGTTGAGCCAGGTCTCCGCGCCCTTCCTTGCTTCGGCAGTTGGGGCGTGTTCTGCCGCATGGTGGGCAGCTACGGTTGCGCGCAGCGCCGAGATCATGCCGAATCGCAGATAGGGCGAAAGCAGCGAAGTCCCGTCCAGGTCCATGCGATTGCGCACCCCTGCATACTGGTGTATCGGCGCGTCGAACCCGCCCGCAAACGCGCGCAGCCGGCGCAACCCCTCGGTTTCTCCGGGTGGGAAGGAAGCGAGAGCGGATAAGACCCCCCAGGTCTCTGAGACCTGGGGGGTCTTTGGGATCGCGGCCGCCTGGTCAGGCACATCGGATGGCGGCGCCAGCCTTTCGGGCGCAGGCATCAGGTCGCCGGATGCCGGGAGGGGAAGCGACTTCCAGGCCCGGCTGAAGGGGGTGAAGACAGTGTAGCCGGTTCCGTCTGCCTTGCGGATTGCGTCGTATGGCCTCGCAGTGATGCCTTGGGTAAGGGCGAGGGGGACGCGCTCGGCCACATCTGCATCTCGCTGCCGCGCATAGGGCCAGGGATCCGCCTCAGCGAACACGGCAGTCGCGCCGGTCGCCGCACAGAGCTCCTCCAGCACTTCGACCGGATCTCCCTGGCGGAGGATCAGCTGGCTGCCCCGGGCTCGCAGGTCTGCATCGAGCGCCTTCAGCCCGCCGAACAGGAAGGCGACACGCTTGTCACTCACATCGCCGGCCTGGAGGAGTTTTGGGTCCAGTACGAAGACCGGGATGACGGGCTCCCCATGTGCAAGGGCGGCCTGTAGCGCGAAATTGTCGTGCAGCCGCAGATCGCGGCGCGTCCACCAGATGACTGCAGTCATCGACTTCTCCTCCCGGTTGGAATGATCACGCTTACGGTAGTATACTCGCGCTCAGTGCATCTACACAGGACAGGAACATGAGCGGAAGAGAGCAGCCGCAGTACGACCCTGCACCGGGACTGGTCGCCCTGGGAACACACGTTGAGCTGGAATTGGCGGACCGCCAGGGTGCGGTTGAAAGCCTTGCAGTCGACATCGTTCCTGAAACGGCCGCGGATATGGACGCGGGGTTTCTGGGCGCGAACACGCCCCTGGCGCGCGCGATCGTGGGCCGTCCTGCCGGCAGCCGCGTGCCCTATCACATGGGCGACCTGGTGGAGGTTCGCATCGTGTCGGTGAGCCGCTCGGCACGCGCGGCCGACGTCGACGCCGCCGCTGCCCGCGAAGCCGCCACCCGCGAGGCGGTCGACCGGGCTGCCACCGAAGAGACGATCCAGCTTGCGTTGACCTTCAGCTCAAAGTGGGGCGACTACGATCCGGCGCCGCTGGAGCGTGACGGAGATGCAGAGGAATGACGGCCGATATCCGCCATCTGCACACACCGAAAGACGCCGATGCGGTCGTCGGGCTGCAGCACTCCATCTGGGGGACCGGTGAGGTGCCCGGTCACATGCTCCTGACCGCAGCGCACAACGGCGGGTTGCTGGCCGGAGCGTTTGTCGGGGACAGGCTGGCAGCCTTTGTCTTCGGCTTTCTGGGTTTCGACGGAAGCGTGCAGCCGCCTCGGCTCAAGCATTGTTCTCACCAGCTCGGCGTGCATCCCGATTTCCGCAACCAGGGCCTTGGCTTCGCACTCAAGCGGTTTCAGAGGGATTATGTGGCCGCCCAGGGGATCGAGCTCATCACATGGACCTTCGACCCGCTGTTGGCCGCCAACGCGCATCTCAACATCGCGCGCCTCGGCACGGTCTGCAATACCTATCTCGAGGACGCCTACGGGCCGCTCGATGACGGCCTCAACGCGGGTCTGCCGTCCGATCGATTCCAGGTGGAGATGTGGGTTAATTCGCCGCGCGTGCGAGCGGCCATGCGGGAAGAACCAGCAACAGGTGTACTGCCCAGGGATGTGTTGTGGATCAATTCCCTGGTGCATGGTTTGCCGGCGCCACCTGGTCCGTTTCCCGATTTGGCCCAATGGCCTGCCTCGGTGGCACTGGCGATTCCGCCTGACTTCTTGGAACTGAAAGCGCGAGACGGCGCTGCGGCCGCAGCCTGGCGATGGAGCACGCGGACCGCCTTTGTCCGCTTGTTCGCTGAGGGATATGTGGTAGTCGATTTTCTGCGGCAGGCCAACAGCAGCTGCTATGTGCTGGAGCGGCCCGCGCGCACCCAACGCTGACCCCGGTCATTCTATTCTGGTAGGATATTCTATGCGCATCGAACAGATCACCCTGCACCATCTTCGCATGCCTTTGGTGGCGCCGTTCGAGACCTCCTTCGGCCGTATTACAGACCGGGAGTGTATCTTGCTCGAGCTCGCGTCCGAGGGCCTGATTGGCATCGGCGAGTGTGTGGCCGATCGCGACCCCGGCTATGCCTATGAGACGACCGGCACAGCCTGGCACATCCTCAATGACTTCATCTGTCCTGCGATCCTGGGACAAGATGTTGCCGGCCCTGCGGAGTACCGGGGGCGTGTCGCAAGTGTCCGCGGCCACCCGATGGCAAAGGCCGGGATTGAGATGGCGCTGTGGGATCTGCTCGGCAAGCGCGAAGGACGGTCGCTGCAGGAGTTGCTTGGCGGGATCCAAGCTCGCGTCCCGGTGGGTGTGTCGGTTGGGCTACAGGCATCACCCCAGGCGCTGGTCGGCACGGTCGGCCGGTACCTGGAGCAGGGGTACCGGCGCATCAAGATCAAGATCAAGCCAGGCCGCGATGTCGAGGATGCCCGTGCGGTGCGGTCAGCATTCCCCGACATACGGCTGCAGGTGGATGCGAACTCGGCCTACACCCTTGAAACCGCGGGCATTCTGATGCACCTCGACGACCTGGGCCTTCTCCTGATCGAGCAGCCGCTCTCGGAGGACGATATCTGGGATCATCGCCAGCTTCAGGCACGGCTGCGCACACCGGTCTGCCTGGACGAGAGCATCCTGACCGCACGCCATGCGCGCCAGGCGATCGAGATGGCTGCGTGCCGGGTGATCAATATCAAGGCTGGCCGCGTCGGAGGATTGACCGAAGCCGTGGCGGTGCATGATGTGTGCCGCGCGCGCGACGTTCCGGTCTGGAGTGGAGGCATGCTTGAGACGGGTGTCGGCCGCGCGGCCAACCTTGCGCTGGCCAGCCTGCCGGGCTTCACGCTGCCCGGAGACATTTCGGCCTCAGATCGCTACTACGCCCGCGATATTACCTATCAGCGCTTCGCCCTCAACGACGACAGCACCATCACGGTCCCGCGGGGCGTGGGCCTGGGGGTGGAGCTGGACATGACAGCCGTGGGTGATTTTGCGCTGCGTTCGACCGTGCTGGGCCCGGCGTAGGGCGGGGGGCACATGGGGGGGGGAGGTGTGAAGGCGCCGGACAGCTGCCCGGCGCCTCTGGCCCATCGCCTTCTTATCAGTCAAACAGCCGCTCGAGTGGAATGTCGACCCTGGCTTCTTCGGTGATCACCCGGCACAACATCCGCAGCAGCGGCAGCTCGTGTTTTCCGATCCGGCCCTGCCGCTCCCACTCGGGCAGCACCTGCGCCATCTGCTTGACGATGTACGCACCCTCAAGGGTCTCGCCGACCATCTCCAGTACGGCTTCAGTGTAGGTCAGTCCTGCACCGAGCAGCCGGCCCAGGCGGATCGTACGTCCGCCCACGCAGGTTACGTACTGGTCGCCCACGCCTGGCAGCCACGGCACATTCTCGATGCCGCCGCCGAGCAGGCCCACGATGCGCGACATCTCTCGCGCACTCGCGCCGAACAGGGCGGCTGCCAGGTTGTGCATGGACGCGCCGGCATTATCCGGACCGCCTTCGAGGTCGAGCAGGCCGGTGGCCATGCCGATCGCGATCGTATACGCGTTCTTTAGCGCCGCACATGTCTCCACGCCCACGATATCGGTCGATGTCCAGATGTGGTAGTACCCGGTTGCGAAGATGGAACGCAGATGGTTCAGCGCAGCGGCGTCCCGGCCGGTGAACACGACGCAGCTCTGCCGGCGACCGGCAAGCTCGCCGGCAATACAGGGACCGGCAATGGCCGAGAGTGTGACCTGGTCGCGGATTTCCTGGGGCAACTCGTCGTGCAGCAAATCCGGCAGGATGCGCAGCTTGCCATCCGCATCTGCCTCCAGCCCCTTGGTTACCGCAATGATCGTCGCACCCGGCCACAGGAACGGCCCGAGGGTGCGCGCGATCCAGTGCACGCCGGGCGAGCTCACGCCGCTGACGATGACATCCGCGCCATCCAATGCCCCGGGCAGTTCTTCGAGATAGTACGGCGTCACCTTGCCCGGCAGCCGCCGCCTCAGTCTTGGGTGATAGCCACTATCGAGGCACGAGCGAATGATCTCAGCATCCAGGTGCGTGCCGACCAATCGCACATCGTGCCCGTTGTCTGCCAGCGGCCACGCGACCGCCGTGCCCATGAGACCCGCGCCGAGGATTGTGATTCTCGCCATGCTTACCCCCATTCTTGTCCTTCACATCATGCGCGGCCCGCGCTCGCCCCGGCGATTTTGCCAGTCACCCACGCCCACAGGAAGTTGTACCCGCCGATAGGGCCGAACGCGTCAAGCACCTCACCACACAGGTGCAGCCCTGGCGCCATCCGGCTTTCCAGTGTGGCAGGCTCCACCTCCCCGAGCGGCACGCCGCCGCCGGTGACTTCAGCTACGCGATATCCCTCGTGCCCTGACCAGGGAAGCGTGTAGCGCGTCAACGCGTCGATCAGCCGCCGGCGATCCTCGCGCCGCAATTGGCCGATCTTAAGGCCGGTCAGGTTGAGCTCGGCCAAAAGGAGTATGGCCAGCCGCTCGGGAATCTGTTGGCGCAAGGCCGCGATCACGAAACCGGATCCTCCCTGCAGCGCCTCTTCCCATCCTTCAGCCTCCAGGGGTGACCACTGGACAGAGATCACCGGCCGCGGTCCGCCCACAAAGGTGGACCGCGCAGCCACGTGAGAGATATTCAAGACGGCAGGCCCGCTGTAGCCGCGGTGGGTGAACAGAAAGCCGCCGCGATACGAGAGCTGGCCCTTGCCGCTCGGATGAGGCGTGCTGACCCTCGCTGTGAGCGAGACCCCTGCCAGCTCCTTGTGAGCCTCTTTGTTGGTGGTGAGCGGGGTCAGCGCGGGATAGGCCGGGATCAATGTGTGGCCGAGCGCCTGCGCCATGAGCAATCCCGCGCCGTCACTGCCCGTGCCGGGCACCGACAGGCCGCCGGTCGCCACGACCACCCGTTCGGCCGCAAGCGTTTCCCCTGCTTCCAGCCGCACCAACCAGCGATCGCCCGCGGTTTCGACCCCGGCGGCCCGGGCTTGTAGCCGCAGCGTGACGCCGCGGGCTTGAGCGGCCCCGAGCAGCGCATCCAACACCGTGCCCGCGCGGTTCGAAAGGGGGAACAGTTTGCCGCTCTCCTCCTCGAGTGCCAGGGGCACGGCCAGGTCATCCTCGAAGAATTTGCGAACCTGCCCCAACGGCCACGCAGCGAGGATCTTCTTTACGGTGTTCGGCGATCCGTCCGTCTGGTAGTCGGCCGGCGAGACGCGCGATGGCAGGACGTTGCACCTGCCGCCGCCGCTGATCAGGATCTTCTGGCCGGGTGTGCCGGTGGCTTCCAGCAGTATGACCGGCTTCGGGCCGCGCGCAGCCCAGATGGCGGCGGTCAGCCCGGCTGCGCCGGCGCCGATGATCACAACGGGAAGCTGGTCCATCATACCCCTTCAAGCGCGAATTCGATTTCCTCGCGCACGGCAGTGTCCGTTTCAACGGCAAGCGCCTCGCGCAACGCTTCGGCGGCCGAGAATCCCCTCAACCGTCCCAGCGCCCACGCGGCATGCCCCCGCACCAACGGTTCGGCATCACGCAAGAGCGGGAGCAGGTGAAGGATCATGGATGCGTCGCCCGAATTGCCCGCTGCAATGCATGCGTTGCGCACCAGGCCCCGTCGCTTTGCGCGTATGACCGGCGTACCCCTGAAGGCAGTCCGAAACGCGGCTTCGTCCAGCGCCAATAGCTCGCGCAGCGGGATCGCTCCTGGCAGGGTGCTGCCGGCGCCTGACACCTGAAGCCCGGGCATCGTGGCCTCCGGAGCAGCCCTGTTGTACGGGCAGGCGGCCTGACACACGTCGCATCCGAACACCCAATTCCCCATGAGCGGCCGCAGATCGCGTGGGATCGCCCCCCGCAGTTCGATGGTGAGATACGAGATGCAGCGACGCGCGTCCAGGATGTGATCTGCGACAAAGGCCCACGTGGGACATGCATCGAGGCAGCGCGTGCAATTCCCACAGCCGGTGAAGGGCGGCTGGCTCTCCGTGCAGCCCGTCGTGACTGCAAGCCTGGTATCCAGCGTCTCAGGCACCAGGAGCGCGGCGAGAAATGTCCACGACCCCAGTCCCGGCGTGATCAGGCAAGTGTTGCGTCCCGTGAATCCCAGCCCTGCCTGTTCGGCGAAATCGCGCTCAAGCAGTGGGACCGAGTCAACACATGCCTTACCCAGCGATCTGCGGCGGGTCCTTTCCCGCAAGAATGCGTCGAGACTGAACAGCTTTGCTTTAAGGACATCGTGGTAATCGGCCGTCCACGCGTAGCGGGCAATCTGGCCGCCGGGCACGTCAAGCCCCGCGATGGAACTGGATGGCCGAGCGTAGTTGGCGATCATGACGATCATGCTCCGCGCATCTGGCGCCAGCAGCTGCGGCGCCAGACGCAATGCTGCACGTTCGGCCATATACACCATTTCGCCGTGATAGCCCGCTTCGAGCCACGCTCTAAATGCCTCTCCGGTGCGCGGCGCAGGGAGGGGCATCGTCGCCGCCGAATCGAACCCCAGGTTCAGAGCGTGGTCAAGCACTTCATCAGCCAGTTTCATCCATGCGATTATAGCAGTCGCCGCGATAAGCGTAAACCGGCCACTTTACAATGCCCCGGCGCAAGCTATAATGGTTCGATATTAGTCATTCATTATGAAGGAAATATGCATGAATAAGCGCCTGACTCCCGCTATGATCGGCCTCTTGGCGGTCCTGATTGCACTTACAGCCGTCTTCACCATGGTCTCTCCATGGCCAACTCCGGCTGGCGGCTATTTCAATTTCTCAGATGTAGCGATTACGTTCGCAAGCCTTCTATTTGGTCCATGGATTGGCGCAGTTGCGGGTGGCCTTGGCACCGCACTCGCAGATCTTATTCTTGGGTATTCGTTTTATGCACCGATCAGTCTGGTCGTGCACGGCCTGCAAGGGGTCGTGATAGGGGCTATCGGCCATCGCCAGCGCGGCCTGCCGCGGCTAATCGTGGCCTGGCTCGTGGGGGCGATCGTCATGGTGACCGGCTATCTGTTGGGTGGTGCGCTAATCCAGGGTTTGCCGAAGTCCATGCTGGAAGTGCCCATCAATGCATTTCAAACTTTGATTGGCGCGCTGGTGGGCATCCCGCTGGTGTTCGCAGTGCGCAAGGCTTATCCCGCAGTCGATCGCCTGGGCCAGCGGCAGACGTGGACCGAGTAGCTCCCGCCGCGACTGCAAAAGCCATGGTGGAGGTGGCCGACCTGACGTTCGCCTATGGCGACGGGCTGCCAGTCTTCGATGGTTTTTCGTGGACCGTGCAGGCTGGCGAAGCGTGGGCCGTGATCGGCCCTTCGGGCTGCGGAAAGAGCACCCTGCTTTACCTGATTGCCGGCCTGCGCCAGCCCAAAGGAGGCCGCATCCTCGTGGATGGGCATCCCGTGCCGCGCCCGCGTGCCAGCACCGGCCTGGTCCTGCAGGACTACGGCCTGTTGCCCTGGGCCACAGTCTGGGAGAATGTGGCGCTGCCGATGCGCCTGGGCCAGTTCTACCGGGGCAAGGGTGAAGCGAGGGATCCCGAGCGCCCTTACCCGCGGCCGGATATCGTGCCGCAGCAGGTCGACGCATGGCTCGAGCGCCTGGGAATCGTGGATCAGCGCAGCAAGTATCCGGTGCAGCTCAGCGGCGGGCAGCGCCAGCGCGCCGCGATCGCGCGCAGCCTCCTCCAGCAACCCAACCTGCTGCTCATGGATGAACCGTTTTCGTCCCTCGACGCGGTGACGCGGGAGGACCTCCAGCTTTTGACGGCTGAGCTTCGAGAAGAGACAGGGGTCACGACGCTTGTGGTGACTCACACCATCGAAGAAGCCGTATTTCTGGGCAGGCGCATCCTGGTCCTGGGTCAGCCGCCCAATATCCGGCCGCGCATCGTGAACAACGCGGGCGCAGGCGAGGCAACTTATCGCGGCCAACCCGCTTTCTGGGCGAAGGTGGCTGAGCTGCGTGCAATACTCGGCGAAGAGACCGGCGAGAGGAGCGGGTGATGCGGCGCCGTGATCTGTTGTTTGGCTCCCTTGCCCTGTTGGTCCTGTGGCAGTTGCTGAGCTGGCTGCTGCGCACCGAGACGTTTCCAGGGCCGTGGGAGACAGCGCAGGCATTCGTGGCAGCCGTACCACGCGGCCTGGCGCGGCATTTCCTGGTGAGCGGCTATCGCGTGGTGGCGGGCATTGTGCTCGCCATGCTGGCTGCCGTCCCCTCGGGACTCATCCTGGGGCAGAGTCCGGCGCTCAACCGGTTCTTCTCCCCCATCCTCTATATTACCTATCCGATTCCCAAGATCGTGTTTCTGCCCGTGATCCTCTTGCTGTTTGGCATCGGCGACACGAGCAAAATCGTCATCATCTTCCTGATCCTCTTCTTCCAGATCCTCCTGGTCGTGCGCGACCAGGCTGCCGCGCTGCGCCCCGAACTGATCTACTCGGTCCGCTCGCTCGGTGCGGGCCGCCGCGCGCTCTTCCGGTACGTGTATCTGCCCGCGACTGTGCCAGCTGCACTCACCGCGGCGCGTGTCAGCATCGGCACAGCTGTGGCGGTGCTCTTTTTTGCCGAGACGTTTGCGACCACGGCCGGCCTCGGCTACTATATCATCGTCGATAGTTGGGGCCGGTTGGCCTATGCAGACATGTATGCCGGCGTCGTGGCCATGAGCCTGCTGGGCCTCCTGCTGTATTTCCTGGTCGATCGCCTGGAACGGTGGTTGGCTCCCTGGATGTTCCTGTCTGACGCGTAGGTGGGTGGAACGTTGGCTGATCCGAACTCAATCTTGCCCGCTCCTGCGGAGAAACGCTCGTACGTCCGGCGGATGTTTACAGATATCGCGCCCCGCTACGACCTGATGAACCGCCTGATGACGCTTGGCCGTGACCAGGTATGGCGGCAGACCGTTGTCCGGCTCTGCAACCTGCCGCGTGGAGGCAGCCTGCTCGACGTAGCCACCGGCACCGGCGACATCGGGTACGAGGCGCTCAAGCAGGACGCGACCACCCGCGTGGTGGGATTGGATCTCACGCGGGAAATGATGGTGCGAGGGCGTGGGAAGGTGTTTGGCTTATCGTTCCCGTTCGCAGAGGGTGACGCCCTGACGCTGCCTTTCGGAGATGATGTGTTCGACGCGGCGACTTCCGGCTTTATGATGCGTAATGTGACCGATATCCGGCGCGCATTTCAGGAGCAGGCGCGTGTGGTCAGGCCGGGCGGCAGGGTCATCTGCCTGGAGATCACCCTTCCGAACACGCCGCTGTTTGGTGCGTTGTTCCGGTTTTATTTCTTCAAGATCGTGCCCTTTGTCGGCGGAATCATCACGGGACAGCGGTCGGCCTACACATACCTTCCGCACTCTGCACTCAGATTTCCGCGGCCAGCTGAACTTGCCAGCATCATGACATCAGCCGGGCTGCACGATGTGCGTTACCGCCTCGCGATGCTCGGCACGGTCGCGGTGCACTGGGGGACCAAATGAAGCGCTTGATTATCGCCATGTCCGGCGCGTCCGGCCAGATCTACGGCATCCGGTTGCTCGAAGTGCTCAAGAATGCACCGGATATCGAGACCCACCTGGTGATGAGCCAGGCCGCGCGTATCACGATCGTCCAGGAGACCGACTACGACCCGCGCGAGGTCGAGGCGCTTGCTACCGTGTCTTACCGGCCGGGTGACATCGGAGCGGCTATCGCCAGTGGTTCGTATGACACCGCTGGCATGATCGTCGCGCCTTGCAGCATCAAGAGCCTCTCCGCGATAGCGAACAGCATGGGTGATGACCTCATCACGCGGGCGGCCGATGTGCAGATGAAAGAAGGCCGCCCTGTGCTGCTGATGGTGCGCGAGACGCCTCTGCACCTCGGGCACCTGGAGCAGATGGTCCGGGCTGCACGCATCGGCTACATCATCTTTCCTCCGGTTCCTGCTTTTTACGGGTGCCCCAAGACGCTGGACGACCTGATTGACGGCACGGTTGGACGCGTTTTGGCGCGCATCGGGTTCGACAACGACCTCTACACCCGGTGGCTCGGCATGCGAGAAGCCTCAAAGCATATATTTAATAGTTGACAATCTTTCCGTTATCCATTATATAGTACTTAACTTTCGCCGGAATCGTTGCGAAGGAGACCTGATAACGCGCGTGCGGAGGGTATCGCCATGGCAACACGAAACAGCGGAAAATCCGGTGCGGGCCGTGATGGCGCCGACAGGTTGGCCAGCGCTAACCCAGTCGCGGAAACACACCACACCATAGATGCGGAGCTTGCGGCACTACTGGAAGATGAGATGATTGCAGCGGAAACACCAGAATGCGTCTCCCCTCCAAAGGACGAGAAGGCCCCTGCCATGGGTGCCACAGGAGCCGGTGACCTGAGAGACGTTGTGGTCCACTCCGGAAGCCAGGCTATCTCCTCCCCCGGCACGGGCAGCTATCTTTCAACGCTGCCGGAACGTCCTCTGCCGGTCACGCGGCGATTTGGGGCCATCATCATGGACACCCCCGTGCGGTCGGTTGCCGGCGTGGAAGTTGTAACGGGCCTTCCGGATCCCCGTACAGTACCGCCAGGGCCAGGCAAGGAGTCAGAAGAGGACACGCCCCTGCCCGCAGTCGTCATCCGCACGGAGGATCAGAAGTCGAACGTCATCAAGCGGCTGGACACGGTGCGCGATGCGGAGTGGCAGCGCAGATTCCACGCCCAGATCGACCAGTACTACAAGGAGTTGTCTGAGGAATTCAGCACGCCGCCGGACATTACTCAGAAGCTGTTGGGCATGCTGCGCGAGGCTCGCCAATTGATGATTGATACGCCCGAGGAGTTCGGCAATGCGGAATACCGCGTCATGCAGGTGGCCACCGCGATTGCCCGGCGGCGCCAAAGCCGCCGCCAGGCTCGCTTCTTTGGCCCCTGGTTGTTCCTGTATCTGTCGTTCTGGCTTACCGTTTTCGTCGCCGGGCTGCTGTTCGCCAACCAGGTGACCGACTATGTGCGCATTTGGGGCCGGCTTGATGGGGATCAGTTGGCCAACCTGGCGCCCATCTTCAACACCATGCTCTGGGGTGGCATCGGCGGCGTGGTCGGTGCGATGTACGCGTTATGGTATCACATCGCGGACCGGCAGGACTTCGACAAGCACTACGGTATGTGGTATCACGTGCAGCCGCTGATGGGCCTGGTGCTCGGCGCGATCACTTTCCTGATCCTGGCCGGTGGGTTCCTGGTTGTCCAGGTCAACCTGGCAGATGCGAACGCCAGCACCGGCGCCCGCCTCATCCCGTACCTGGTTGCAGTGCTTGCAGGGTTCAAGCAAGACTTCGTCTATGAGCAGCTCGAGCGCGTGGTCTCGATTTTCGCACCCAGCTCGGCCAAGCCGCAGTCCTCGGAAACGAATTGACTTTCACCGGCATGACACCAGGCCTCACGACCCACCAAGATGCTGAGTGGCGTTTTGAGACCTGGTGTCTTCGCGTCTAGTCCTCGTCCCAGATGACCTCGGGCACCGAGTAGGCGGGCGCGCAACTGACTATGAGCACCAGGTCGGCAGGTCCATCGGCCCACACCTTGTGCCGCTGCCCGGGCCGGATGATGATGGTATCTCCGGGCTGAACGGACCACGTTTCGTCGTCCACGCGAATCCGGCCCGTTCCCGACTTCACATAATAGACCTCATCCGCCACCGAATGATGATGTTCGACCGTTGACACCCCGGCCGGATGCGTGATGACCGCCAGGCTATGGCTGCTCAGACCGGTGCTGCGGCCGGCCACTTCCCGGATGCGCGCCCCATCTGCGCCGGTAAACTCAGGAACCTGGGATTGGCTTCTGAATACGTTCTCGTTCATATCTGCACGCGTTCGATCCGGGCGCCCAGTGCCCGCAGCTTGCGGTCGATATCCTGATAGCCACGATCGATCTGGCCTACGTTGGCGATCGTGCTCTCTCCGCGTGCAGCCAGCGCTGCGATCAGCAGGGCCATCCCTGCGCGGATATCGGGGCTGGAGAGCTCCTGTCCGTGCAGCGGCGATGGGCCGACGATGACCGCCCGGTGCGGGTCGCACAGGATGATCTTGGCGCCCATGCCGATGAGCTTATCTACGAAGTACAGGCGGCTTTCGAACATCTTCTCGTGCATCAGCACGGTGCCGCGCGCTTGGGTGGCCACGATGAGTGCGATGCTCATCAAGTCTGCAGGAAACTGCGGCCATGGTGCGTCATCGATCTTGGGCACTGCGCCGCCCAGATCTTCGCGAATCTCCAACTCCTGTTCATCTGAGACGATGAGCATGTCGCCCTCGACGCGGAGGCGTACCCCCAGCCGCTCCCGAAACGTCCAGTTGATCATGCGCATGTGCTCGGACACGATGCCATGGATGCGGATCTCTCCCCGCGTGACCGCGCCCAGGCCCAGGAAGCTGCCCACTTCGAGATAATCGGGAGAGATGGCGAAGTCGCCGCCGCCCAGCCGGTCCACGCCGTGAATGGTGATGGTGTTGGTGCCCACGCCGTCGATCTGCGCGCCGATGCAGTTGAGCATGTTGCATAGGTCCTGCACGTGGGGCTCGCAAGCCGCATTGCGGATGATCGTGGTGCCTTTGGCACGCACCGCAGCCATGACCGCGTTTTCCGTGCCGGTGACGCTGGCCTCATCCAGCATGATGTCTGCCCCGCGCAGGCCACCTGACGCGCGCATCGTGAAGTCCCTGGTGTTGAAATCGACCTCAGCGCCGAGCGATTGTAAGGCGAGCATGTGCGTATCGACGCGGCGCCTGCCGATGCGGTCACCGCCTGGAATCGGCAGGATGGCCTGCCCGAATCTGCCGAGCAGTGGCCCAGCCAGAAGCATCGACCCGCGAATCTGTTGAAAAAGCTCGGGTCTCGGCCGCTCAAACCGCGCATTTTCCGCACACAGGCGCACCGTCGCGCCCTCTTCCTTCACACTCACGCCCATGTCCGCAAGCAACTGGAGCATGGTGCCCACATCCCCGATGCGTGGCACGTTCCGCAAGGTGACTTCACCCTCGGTAAGGAAAACGGCGGCTAGAAGAGGCAGAGCCGCGTTCTTGTTGCCGGCCGGCGTCACATCGCCGGTCAGGGGATGTCCGCCCTCGATGACGAATTTCTCCATGGGTTGCTCCTTTGGCAGATCCTTAGTCTTAGCTGCGCACCGGCGCTCACGCCGAGGCGCTGGGAAGCATTGCCTTCACGCACTGCGATCTCCGCGGTCCCGTTGCTGCTGATAAGAAACAGCAGCTCGCCAGGCGCTGCCGAGGCATAGGCCTGGCCAGGACCGACAACCTGCTCGCCGCCCACGTGGCAGGTCCACCTGGCATCGCCGAGCCAGGCCGCTGGAATATTGCTGATCAGGTTGCCGAAGCGGTCTACGTGGATGACGTGTCCGCTCAATTCACCGTTCCCCAACCGCCCGGCCATCAGTGCCGGCCGGCGGATCGGATCGTCGATTCGTGTGCCGAGCTGCGTTGGGTTGACTCCACAGGCACAATGCGCAGCAACCGGCGCAAAAATGTCGCGGCCGTGAAACGTGCGGCTGATCTCCGGCAGCCAATATGCCGGCCGGTCGAGCGCCCACGCTTGACTTCCCGGCTCATCGAGGGCAAACGAGAAGATGCCGTTGTCAGGTCCGACGAAGGACGCTCGCTCTGTGGTGACCAGCACGGCGCGCCGGTCGCTTCCGACGCCGGGATCTACGACGGCCAGGTGCACGGTGCCATGGGGGAAAAAGGGACTCGCGCTCTTGAGCGCGTAGCTGGCCTCATCGATGTCCTGCGGGGGAATGTCATGGCTCAGATCTACCAGCTGTGCGCCAGGCGCGATGCCGAGAATGACCCCTTTCATGATGCCCACGTAAGGGTCCAGCAGACCAAAGTCACTCGTCAGGGTGATGATCGCCATAGCCTTAAACAAGATTTTACCATTTCATTTTTGGGCCGTCAACCTGTCAACTCCGTGAGAGAATCGAACATGCGCTCTATGCTAACCTTGAAAAAGCGCGGCTGCAGTTTAAGAAATCACGGGTGTTATGGTAAAATAGTTCGGATGAAGTCTAATGTGATTCCGCGCACCGGGATTGTCGATGCGATGACGACAGGCCTTAACGAGGCTGCGCGGCGGCCCTGGCTGTGGGTCATACCTTTCCTGGTGGACCTGGCCCTCTGGCTGGCGCCCAAGCTTTCGGTTGCAGCGCTGACAGAACAGCTGATGTCGACCTGGAAGGCGATGCTGCCGCTCCTCTATACGGCGGATCAAATGGCCGCCGTCCAGGAGGGCATAGATCTGGTGCAGACGGGAATGATCGAGCTGGGCAAGAGCATCAACCTTGGCGCTCTGTTGACAGCCGGCTGGCTTGCACCGCCGAGTGCGTTGGCCTCAATGCAGGCCACGCGTAGCCTGTTGATCAGCGATGCGGTGCTTGCTCCGCTCGGCCTGGGGCTGCCTGTCAAGCCGCTCGATCCTTCGCTCTGGCAGGAGAACGCACTTCAAGTTAGCTCAGTGCTGGGTGTTATTCTGATCGGCATCTTGCTCTGGATCATCAGTCATCTCCTGACCGCGCTCTATTTCCGTGTCATCGCCCACAGCCTGCCGGCAGCGCGGTCAACTGTGGCGTATGGTGCATTGCCAGCATCACGGCAGCCGGTGACGGAAGACCAGAGAGGTCTGCTCGACGGTTGGTTGCCTTTGGCCGGTCACTTTGCGGTTTTGAGCCTGTTTGCTTCGGTTGTCACGTTCTTGTTGCGGCTTCCGTTGGCGTTGGTCACGGCGTTGACTTTGTTTTCGAGTAGCGTCGCGGTGCAGTTCCTGTTCATGCTGACGGGTGGCATCACCTTGTGGCTGACGATGTGGTTTCTGAGCGCGTTGTACTTCGCCGGTGATGCTTTGGCCTTCGAACGCCAGCCTTTGGCGACCAGCCTCGCGCATAGCCTTATCCTTGCGCGGAGCAATGGATTCAAGGTGTTAGGCTTGGCCGTAGTGGTCAATCTGCTGATGCTTGGTGCGCGCGCAGTATGGGGATTTGTCGGGGGCAATCCCGTGGGGGCGGCGCTGGCCATTATCGTCAATAGCTACCTCGCAACGGCCATGGTCATCGGCATCTATGTCTATTACAGGGATATCCGCCGGCAGTGGCAGGCCGCCCAGGTAAGCCGGCAAGTGAACAAGTAAGGGTTTGCAGGAGTTCTAACGTGGTTGAGCAGGTAAATCGTCCGAACCACTATACAGCAGATGATATTCAAGTGCTCGAAGGGCTGGAGGCTGTGCGCCGCCGCCCGGGCATGTATATCGGCGGCACGGATATCAAGGCGCTGCATCACATGGTCTACGAAGTCGTCGACAATTCGATCGATGAGGCCATGGCGGGTTACTGCGATCGGATCGCGGTGACCATCCGCAAGGACGGCAGCGTTGCGGTGCAGGACTGGGGTCGCGGCATTCCCGTGGGCATTCACAAGCAGACCGGCAGATCTGCGCTCGAGACGGTCATGACCAAGTTGCATGCAGGTGGCAAGTTTGGTTCGGGCGCCTACAAGGTTTCCGGCGGCTTGCATGGCGTGGGCGTATCTGCGGTGAATGCCCTGTCCGACTGGATGGAGGTTGAAATCCGGACAGAGGGCAAGGTCTACTACCAGCGCTATCACCGCGGCCTGCCGCAGGATGATATCGCGATGATCGGCCAGTCCGCCAACGGAGAGACCGGTACGCGCACGATATTCATGCCCGATAAAACGATCTTCGAAGAGACCGAGTTCAGGTTTGAAACGCTTGAGCAACGATTCCGCGAGATGGCGTTCCTCAACCGGGGACTGACGATCGAGTTCTCGGACGAACGGACTGACAACGGCGCGCGTTTCATGACCTTCTACTTTGAGGGCGGTGTTCGTTCGTTTGTGCGCTACCTCAACAAGAATCGCGATGTGTTGCATGAGCCGATGTACGTGGAGAAGGAGATCGATGGCAACCTGATTGAGGCCGCCATCCAGTACAACGACGGGTACAACGAATCGGTGTTTGCCTTTGCAAATACTATCAATACACCGGATGGCGGCACGCATCTGACCGGTTTGCGTTCGGCCCTGACGCGGACCATCAATGAATGGGCGCGGCGCCAAAACCAGATCAAGGAGTCCGACGGCAGTTTCACCGGCGACGACACGCGCGAGGGACTGACCGCCATCATCAGCGTGAAGCTGCCTGACCCGCAGTTCGAATCCCAGACCAAGGTGAAGCTCCTCAATAACGAGATCCGCAACCAGGTCGAGTCGGCGGTTTCCGAGGCGCTGATGGAGTGGCTGGAGAAGAACCCGAGGGATGGTCGCAAGATCGTCGAGAAGTGTATCACCTCGAGCCGTGCCCGAGACGCCGCGCGCAAAGCGCGCGACCTGGTGATCCGTAAGAGCGCGTTGGAGAGCCTGACACTGCCCGGAAAGCTGGCGGATTGTTCGGAGCGTGACCCCTCTAAGTGTGAGCTCTACATCGTCGAGGGCGACTCGGCAGGGGGCTCGGCCAAACAGGGCCGCGATCGCCGCTTCCAGGCCATCCTGCCGCTGCGCGGCAAGATCCTGAACGTTGAAAAGGCGCGGCTGGATAAGTCTCTGGCGAACAAGGAGATCCAGGCGCTCGTCCAGGCGCTGGGCAGCGGCATCGGGGATTCAATCGATCTCAGCAATCTCCGCTACCATCGCACGATCATCATGACCGACGCGGACGTCGATGGGAGCCACATCCGGACCCTGTTGTTGACCATGTTCTTCCGCTACATGCCCGAGCTGATCGAGAAGGGCCATGTCTACATTGCTCAGCCGCCGCTTTACCTGGTGCGGAAGGGCAAGGATGGCAAATACGCGTACTCTGAGGCCGAACGCGACGCCTTGATCAAAGAATTCGGCGGTATGCAGGGCGTCAACATCCAGCGGTACAAAGGCTTGGGCGAGATGAACGCGGACCAACTATGGGACACCACGATGAACCCGGCCAATCGCATCCTGCTGCAGGTAACGATCGAGGATGCTACCGCGGCCGACCGCACCTTCGACATGCTCATGGGGAACGAAGTTGCCCCGCGCAAACGCTTCATTCAGAGTCATGCGAAGAAGGTGCGCAACCTGGACGTCTAGCCGGCGTTACCGCTCTACCGGGCAACAATCAGCTGGCCATCACCGTGGGTTTCCACTGCGATGGCCGGCTTTGCTTTCTCCACCTATGGAAACACTTTGGCGAGGTTGCGCCGGATGCTCAGTTTCAACAACATGACGTATGTCATAGCCAGGCACACAAAGGGGTAGTATATATGCGATAATTACTATATATAAGGTTTCGCATATGAGAACTTATAAGGATAAGGCCAAATGGCTCAAGCTACTGGCACACCCCATGCGCCTCCAGATCCTTGACCTGGTGCGGCATTCCGACGAATGCGTCTGCCACCTGTCGGCGGTCCTCGACAAGCCCCAACCCTATGTCTCCCAACAATTGGCCGTCCTGCGCGAGGCCGGCCTGATCGCCGACCGGAAGGAGGGCACCAACGTCTTCTACGGTTTGGATGGTGGGGAGATGGCGGATACGCTGAGCACAGTTCTGGGCGCACTTTTTTCCGACTCCCGGGCAGGTGCTGCGCCGGCACACATCAAGCACGCCGGTTGTTGCTGCCCAAAGTGTCTTGCCGAATCATGACAGCCATGACTAGATTTCACCGTGGGGAGCAGTATGAATCTGCTTGACGTCATCCTGGATCTTTTGCAATCCGGCCTGGGCAACCTGGCCAGTTACCTGGCCGCGCATGTGTTGTTATGTCTTGTGCCCGCGTTTTTTATTGCCGGCGCACTCACCGCGCTGGTGCCGAAGGAGGCGGTGACGCGCTACCTTGGGCGCAAGGCGCCGAAGTTTATCTCCTATCCCGCATCCGCGATCGGTGGCTTCGTGCTGGCGGTGTGCTCATGCACCATCATGCCGCTCTTTGCCGGCATCTACAAGAAGGGTGCAGGCCTGGGGCCAGCCATCACCTTCCTGTTCGTCGGCCCGGCCATCAACATCCTGGCACTAGCCTATACCGGCGTCGCCATCGGCATGGACATCGCCGTGGCGCGCATCGTCCTCTCCATCGCGTTCGGCATCGGCATCGGCCTGATCATGGCGCTCCTTTTCCGCCGGGATGACGCTGCCCGTGATGCTGCCGGCCCGGATGCCTTCGCCGCGTCTGCCCGGGTGCCGCGGGCCTCATGGCTGCTCTTGGGCCTTTTGGTCGCTCTGCTTGTCGCGGGCACGCTG
This sequence comes from uncultured Anaerolineales bacterium, assembly GCA_964387985.1. Taxonomy (GTDB): domain Bacteria; phylum Chloroflexota; class Anaerolineae; order CG2-30-64-16; family CG2-30-64-16; genus JALOOB01. The sequence continues at coordinate 23,562 of CAYLZG010000012.1, forward strand.
CAAATCGGCCTGTTCACGAACACCTATGCGCAGGTCACCTTGCCCGTTGGCGGCACAGACGCGTTGCAGGCGACTCTGGCCCTGCTAGTTCCGTTTGACGCCGCCCGCGGCGAGGAGGGGGTCACCGTGCAGGGCCTGCTCTTGATCGTGCTGCTGATCGCCATCGGCGGCGCAGCTTGGCGCGGGTTGAATCATGTGGACGAGGGCTTCAACCGCTGGACCACCGTTACGCTGGTGCTGGTCGGGGCCACGTTGCTGGTCGCGGCCCTGCGGCTGACCCCCGCCGCGGGCAACCTCATAGTGGCCTTTCCCGGCAAGTTCTTTGCGGTCGGTCTGGCGCTGATGGGCGTCTGGGCCCTGGCGCGGCGCAGCTTCGAGCGTGAAGAGATGCAGGAATGGCTGTGGGAGACCTGGCGCTTCGTCAGGCAGATCTTCCCGCTGCTGATCGCCGGCGTGTTCGCCGTCGGCGTGATCCGGCCGCTCATCCGGCCCGAGTGGATCCAGGCGGTGGCTGGATCGAATACCGTGTTGGGGAACATCGCCGGCGTGCTCTTCGGGGTCTTCATGTACTTTCCCACCCTGGTCGAGGTGCCCATCGCCCGGCTCTTCCTGGATTTGGGCATGCACCGCGGTCCACTGCTGGCCTATCTGATGGCCGACCCGGAGCTGAGCTTGCAGAGCATCCTGATCATCGCCAGCGTGATTGGCCGGCGCAAAGCGTGGGTTTACGTCGGTTGGGTGGCGCTGTTCAGCACGCTGGCGGGCTTGCTCTACGGCGCGTGGGTGGATGGTGTCAGTGCCTGGCTGATCGGCGGGGGCCTGCTCGCCGGCCTGGGATTGCTCGTGCTGGCGCTCAACCGCCTGGCAGCCCGCGCCGCCTGGGCGTTTGGATCACCAAAGGTTGAAGCCCCTCCAACCGGAGCTGCTGATACGAAAAAGCTGCAGCACTTTCGCAAACCATGATCATATTTGGAGAAGAACACATGACACTCAACATTAAGATCCTCGGCAGTGGTTGCGCCAACTGCGCGCGACTGGAGAAGAACGCCAAAGCAGCGGTCGAGCAACTTGGCGTCGAAGCCACCTTCGTCAAGACCGGAGACTTCGAAGAGTACTCCCGATACAACATCCTGGCGACCCCCGGCCTGGTAATAAACGACAGGCTCGTTGCGGCGGGCCGTGTGCCGGCCGTGAGCCAGATCGTGACCCTGCTGGCAAATGAGCTGGCAGCCGAATAGATAGGACAACGGAGAAACAAGGTAACCAGGCGACGAGGATATCAGGACAATAAGGAGGACTCATGTCTCAAGTTGCTGCCACGCCTGCTACCCCGGGAACGGCTAAACGGCTTTCAACCCTCGACCGCTTTCTGACCTTATGGATCTTCCTGGCAATGGCGGTCGGTGTCGCCATCGGCTACTTTGTGCCTGGCGTGGAAGCTTTCATCGACCGCTTCCAGGTCGGGACGACCAATATCCCGATTGCCCTCGGCCTGATCCTGATGATGTACCCACCCTTCGCGAAGGTAAAGTACGAGCGTCTGCCTGAGGTGTTTCGCAACACCCGGGTGCTGGGCCTATCTCTGCTGCAGAACTGGGTGATCGGTCCGATCCTGATGTTCGTGCTAGCGGTAGTCTTTCTGCGCGGCTACCCGGAGTACATGATCGGGTTGATCCTGATCGGCCTGGCGCGCTGCATCGCCATGGTGATCGTCTGGAACGAGCTGGCCCACGGCGACACTGAGTACGCGGCAGGGCTGGTCGCGTTCAATAGCGTGTTCCAGGTCCTTTTCTACAGCATCTACGCCTACATCTTCATCACCGTGCTGCCCCAGGCGCTGGGCCTGGAGAGCGCGGTCGTTCGCATCAGTATCGGCGAGCTGGCCCGGACTGTCTTCATCTACCTGGGCATTCCGATGATCGCCGGCTTCGCCACTCGTTTCATCCTATTGCGCGTCAAGGGCCGGGAGTGGTACGAGCATCGCTTCATCCCGCGCATCAGTCCGCTGACACTAATCGCACTGCTGTTCACCATCCTTGTGATGTTCAGCCTCAAGGGCGAGCTGATCGTCGCGCTGCCGTTGGATGTCGTGCGTATAGCCATCCCGCTGGTCATCTACTTCGTGGTCATGTTTCTGGTCAGCTTCTGGATCGGCCATCGCGCGGGCGCGGATTATCGGATGACGACGACCATGTCATTCACCGCAGCCAGCAACAACTTCGAGCTGGCGATCGCGGTGGCAGTGGCGGTATTCGGCATCGCGTCGGGCGAGGCGTTCGCGGCGGTCATCGGGCCGTTAGTGGAGGTGCCGGTGATGATCGGGTTGGTCAGCGTGGCATTTGCGTTACGGCGGCGCTGGTTCAGGCATGAGCTGCAGTCTGCGCCGGCCGGTGAGCGAGCAAAGGTCTAGCGATGCGCCTGGCGATCCTCTGGGGACTCATCCTGCTGATATGGGCGGCGTCTTTCGGCGTCCCAGTTGCGGCCCAGGGCTGCGATGACTGTCGCGACATCAAGAAGGAGTTGCGCGACGCCGCGCTCGACAAGGCCACGCCCGTTGCTGGCGCATCACCAACGGCGCCGGTCGTGCGCGCGATACTCTATTGGGCAGAGGGTTGCGGCCACTGTCATGAGGTGCTCGATGGCGTCCTTCCGAAGATGCAGGCGAAGTATGGCCCGCAGTTGGATATGAGGCTGGTCGAGGTCATCAGCCTGGAGGATATCAGCGCGTTCTACAATTCAGCGGAGGGATACGGCTTCGCACGCGGCCGGGCAGCCGTGCCATTCCTGTTGATCGGCGATCGGGCATTGATGGGCGTTGAGCAGATCGAGCGCGAACTGCCGGGCCTGATCGAAACCTATCTTGCGGCAGGTGGCGTCGGCTGGCCTGACCTTGCCGTCAGCAATGCTGCGCCGGAGCCGGCCGCGACTTCGGTCGGAATCTGCGGCATCGCCACACCGTGCGAAAGCGATGTCGCAGCTAGTTCGGGTGTGCCTGTCAGCGGAGAGGCGCTTCTGCGAGACCGGCCGGCGCCGCTCCTGGCCACCGTTGGCCTGGCTGCAGTCGCCGGCGGGAGCCTAGCCTTCATTCTCGGCCGCCGCGCACTTCGGCGCCGGACCCGCGCAGCCGCCAAGTAGCACGCGTTTTTCTACGAGGATGCCGTTATGTTGATCGAGCACTATGATCTGGAGATCTTTACACCACCGTGTGATCCGGGTGCGGAGCGTTTCTCAGCTCGCGGCCGCTTACTAACCGACATTTCGGAGGTGCTTCCCTATCTCAATGCCACGTTGCGTGGGGCGGTGTATGCGGAGGCGGCTGCGGTGCTGACCTGGAAGAAGGCTGGCCACCATATTGCCTTTCGAGCCTACGAAATTGCGACCAGCAACGTAGAAGACCGTGATGCCGCCATCAAGGAGTTGGAGGGCCTGGTTGACCTGGTTAACCGAACCTGGGAGCGCCGTGCCGAAATCACGCCGTACTATGCGACGCGCCAGCGGCCGACTGCGATGGCGGTATACAAGCTGCTACCGGGGATCAACTGCCGGCAGTGCGGCCAGCCGAGCTGCTGGAACTTTGCACTGAAGCTGGCTGCGGCTCAAGTGGAGCTGGTGGGGTGCCAGCCGCTTTACGAGATGGCCAATGCCGAGCGTCTGGAAGCGCTGGAGGCGCTGCTCGCACCGATGCCTGCGGTTGAGTCTTGACCCGGCCCAGGCCGGGCAGTTTCAGGCGCTGATCGAGACGCTATCTGATCCGGCCGGCTGTGGAACCCCGTACGTGGCTCACAAGTACAGGCCAGAGGAGATCAAACGATGAGACGAAAAGTTCTCTTCCTTTGCACTGGCAATTCGTGTCGTAGCCAGATGGCTGAGGCCATTGCTAACGCGCGCCAGGGCGAATCATGGGAGGCCTACAGCGCGGGCACTCAGCCTGCGGGTTACGTGCATCCGCTGGCGGTCCGCGTCCTGGGGGAGATCGGCATCCAGCATGAGGGGCATTCCAAATGCGCGGATGAATACCGAGACGTGGCGTTCGACCTGGTCGTGACCGTCTGCGATGATGCCGCCGAGAACTGCCCGGTATGGCTGGGCAAGGGGCGACGGGTTCATCTCGGCTTCCCTGATCCGGCCAGGGCGATGGGGACAGACGAATACGTGCTGGCGGTCTTCCGAGAGGTGCGCGACGACATCGCCGCGCAGGTAAGCGAACTGCTCGCACGCGCTGCTTCAACGATTTAGTGCGGCAACGTGGGCATGATGATGGATTGGATCCGACCAGGCAAGGAGAGCGAAACATGACCATGACTCAGGCCTCGGCCGAGTATTTCGAGCGGGTGGCGGGTGAATGGGATGCCTTGCGCACCGGTTACTTTGGGGACACTGTGCGTGATGCAGCCATCGCGCGGGCACACCTGCGGCCTGAGATGGTCGTCGCCGACATCGGATCGGGAACGGGCTTCATGGCCGCCGGACTTGCGCCGCTGGTCGCGAAAGTGGTCGCGGTCGATGGCTCGCCTGCCATGTTGGAAGTCAGCCGGCGAAATCTGGCCGGCCTGGGAAACGTCGAGCACCGGCTGGCCGATGGCGCTGTCCTGCCGTTTGAGTCCGGAAGCCTGGATGCGGTTTTCGCCAACATGTACCTGCATCACTGCCCCAATCCGGAGGCGGCAATTGCCGAGATGGTGCGCGTGCTGAAGCCCGGCGGCAGGCTCGTCCTGACCGACCTGGATCAACACAAGCACATGTGGATGCGCGAGGAGATGGCCGATGTCTGGCTTGGCTTCGAGCGCGGCGCAGTGAAGCGCTGGCTGCGGGCGGCAGGCCTGGTAAATGTGATCGTCGATTGCACGAGCGAGTGCTGTACATCCGGCCCGGAGAGCGATCCAGCGTCCGCGCAGGCCGCAGTCAGCATCTTCCTGGCGACCGGCAGTCGCCGCGTGAGCGGCGCGACCGAAGCCGTGCAAACCAGCTACGGCGCACTTGCTACCGAGGGCGGCTGCTGTGGATCGACGACATCGCAGAGCAGTTGCTGCTCTCCCTCATTGAATGCGATGGAGTTGGTCGATGCCGGAAGTAGCGACATCGTCCTGTGGGACACGGGATACACTGCTGGTCAGATCGCCGTGGTGCCACCGGAGGCGGCCGGTCTTTCGCTGGGCTGCGGAAATCCCACTGCGATGGCCTCGCTGCAGCCCGGCGAGACGGTCCTGGACATCGGCAGCGGCGCAGGGATCGATGCTTTCTATGCCGCGCGGCGTGTGGGCGACCGCGGGCGCGTGATCGGGCTGGACATGACGCCGGCAATGATCGAACGGGCGCGGCGGTCGGCCGAGGCGGCCGGGCTGCCACAGGTGGAGTTCCGGCTGGGACAGGCGGAAGATATGCCGGTGGAAGATGGCATCGTGGACGTAATCCTGTCGAATTGCGTCATCAATCTGGCAGAGGACAAGGGGCGGGTCTTCGACGAAGCGTACCGGGTGCTGAAGCCGGGCGGCAGACTGAGCATCAGCGATATGGTGACCGCCGGACCCCTGCCCATGAGCCTGCGCAGCGATCCGCAGATGTGGGCAGGATGCATCAACGGCGCTCTGCCGGAGCGCGAATACCTGGACCTGGTGCGCCAGGCGGGGTTTGTCGATGTTGTCGGGCGGCGAAGCCTGAGCGGCGGCGAGCTATCAGGCGTCGAGGTCTATAGCCTGGGCCTGTCTGCGCGAAAACCATAACGAGTGTGGGAGGAGCAGCACTTCCCGCTGCTCCTCCCTGCGCAGCGCCTGCGATCCTCTTGTCTCGCGCTAGCCGGCCGCAGCGTTTCCAATGGCTTGCAGGATCGAATAGTAGCCCGTGCAGCGGCACAGGTTACCGCTAAGAGCCGCCTTGACTTCTTCCACCGTCGGATGCGGGACCTCAGCCAGCAGGGCCGTGGCAGTCATCAGGATGCCAGGGGTGCAGTAGCCGCATTGCACGGCGCCTGCTTGGATGAAGGTGTCCTGCAATGGATGCAGTTGCCCATCCATCCCGGCCAGTCCTTCGACGGTGACCACTTCGCAGCCATCCGCTCTCTCGGCAGGCACGAGGCAGGCCATCACCGCGATCCCATCCAGCCAGACCGTACACGCACCGCATTCTCCTTCGGCACACCCCTCCTTGGTGCCGGTCAGACCCGCATCCTCGCGTAAGGCGCGAAGCAACGTCTTGCCGTGGGCCCTGGGCAGCACCGTCGGCACGCCATTGAGCACCATGTGTGTCCCCGGTGCAGCGTTCTCTCCAAACTCGGCCGCGTGCCTTCGCGCGGGGAAGCGGCCCTCGGTCCCGCCCCAAAGCATGACCGGACGCGCTGGCCAGTCCGCCCGTTCGGCGCCGTCGCGCAACTTTTTCAGCGCCTGCGCGGTCAGAACGCGCACCAGTGCGCGCCGGTATTCAGCGCTGGCGCGCACGTCCGAGATCGGCCGCGCGGCTTGCGCTGCCAGTTCGGCTGCTTGCGCGATGACCTCGTCGGTCAGGCAGCGACCCGCCAGGTAGGCTTCGGCGTCGCCAGCGCGCAGGATCGTCGGCGCGACTGCTCCCAGGGCGATGCGGGCGCCGCGGATTGGGGATCTGGCAGTCGCGTCTTCCAAACCTTGAGACCCGAAATCGACGATGGCCGCTACGTTGACGACGCTGATCGCCTGGGCCTCTCGCAAGCCGAACTTGAGAAATGTCCCTTGCTCGGTCGGTTTCAGACGGGGGACGTTGATGCTCACCAGGACTTCGTCGTCCTGCAACACCGTATGCCGCACTCCCAGGAAGAACTCGTCGAAGCGCAGCGTTCGCCAACCGCGCGCCTCGCTGGCGAGCGTGACCGTTGCATCCATGGCCCACAGCGGCGTGATCGCATCGTTGGCTGGACTGGCCGTGATCAGGTTGCCAGCCACTGTGCCGCGGTTGCGGATTTGCGGTGCACCCACCTGCCAACAGGCGCTTGCCAGCGGGAAGGCATTGGCCACGACCTCTGCCGAGCCCGTCACCTGGTTGTGCGTCACCAATGGTCCGAGCCGCAGCTCGCCATCTTCGACCGCGATGTGGTCCAGGCCTGGCACGCGGCCGATGTCGATCAAAACTGCGGCCTGGCGAACGCCGCGCTCTAATTCCAGTATAAGATCAGTGCCCCCGGCAATGATCCGGCCGGAGGCCTGATGCCGGGCTCGCAGGGTCAGCGCCTCTGCCAGGGTCGATGGCGCGCAGTAGGTTTGCCACATCATATCTCTCATCCCTCGTGTAGGCCTCGCCACACCGCCTCAGGCGTGAGCGGTAGTCGATCAAACCAGATTCCGGTCGCATCGCGTATGGCGCAGACGATGGCTGGCGCCAAGGGACCGAACGGTGGTTCGCCCACACCGCGCACCCCAAACGGACCTTCGGGGTCTGGCTTTTCCAGCAGGTGTGTCTCGAGGACGGGCGGGATATCACGCGCCGTCGGAATCAGGTAGGTGCTCAAGCGGTCTGTCAGGATGCGACCGTCCTCGGTGATGAAGTTCTCCATCACGGCCCAGCCCTGTGCCTGGACCACGGCGCCCTCGATCTGTGCCCGAACCTGCTGCGGGTTGACCGCACGGCCGGGGTCCTGGACTGCCACGACGCGTTCCAGGCGAACCAGGCCCGTCTGGGCATCTACCTCCACTTCGACTGCCTGGGCAGCGTAGGAGAAGCTGACTGAGTTCACCGACGCGCCGGTCTCCGGATCGAACGGCGTGGTCTGCGGTGCATTGTAGCGGTACTCGGCGACAGCCGGACGATCCTCATCGCGCCAGGCCGCGAGGGCCATGTCAGCGGCGCTTACCACGGCATTGCCGGCGAAGAATGTCAGCCGGGAAGCCGAAGCTGGTCCTGCGTCGCCGATATCAGCAGTATCGGATGCCACCACTCTCACGCGTTCCACGGAAATCCCCAGCCGTTCGGCCGCGAGCTGCGCCAGGACCGAGTGCGTTCCTTGCCCCACCTCCGCAGCGGCCGTATGGACCTCCGCAGACTCGATCTCAGTATCACCGTGTAGCACCACCCGCGCCGTGCTGCCCTCTGGGAATCCGAAGCTGAAGCCGGCGTTCTTCATACTCACGGCAATGCCGAGCCCGCGCTTCTTGGCCTGGGCAAGGTTGCCGGCCTGTCCGACATCGGGCAGATGCCATCCTTCCGATGTCTCCACAGCGCCGGCCTGCCTGGCGCAGATTTCGAGCAACTCCGCTACGCTCACGCCGCCCGGAACCGGCGACTGCGTCGCCAACAGATCGCCGTCGCGTAGACAGTTGCGCAGCCGGATCGTGATTGGATCGATCCCGAGCTCCTCAGCCAGGTGCGCCATCTGCAGCTCAGATGCAAAGGCTGCCTGAGGCGCGCCGAACCCACGCAATGCGCCCGTGGAGATGTTGTTGGTGTACACAGCCCGGCCATCGATGCGGACATTCGGGATGTTATAAGGGCCAGTGGCCGCAAAAAGAAAATTGTCCAGCACCGAAGTGCTGGTAGAGGCATATGCGCCGGCATCGGACACGATATCCATCTCTGCAGCCACCAGTATCCCATCGCGCCGAGCGCCCCACTTGTAGTGCAGGCGGATCGGGTGGCGCTTGTGGTGGGCAGTGATGGATTCTGTACGGGTCCACTCGATCTTGACCGGCCGGCGCAGGCGCCAGGCTGCCAGGGCCAGGACCAGTTGCACCGAAATGTCCTCGCGGCCGCCGAACGCGCCACCAATGGGGCCGTAGATTACCCGCACCTGGTCCAACGGTAAGCCCAACGCCTCAGCGATCTGGCGCTGGTCGTCGTGTGTGTTCTGGCCTGCGCCGTGAACCGTAACGCGTCCCTGTTCATCGATGTAGCCGAGGCCTGCCTCCGGCTCCATGAAGGCGTGCTCCTGGTAGGACGTGGTGTAAGTCCGCTCCACCACAACATCGGCCGACGCCATCGCGGCTGCCGCGTTGCCGCGGCGCAGGCGGATGGTGCGCAGCACGTTATCCGGGTGTTCGGCGTGAAGGATCGGCGCGCCGGGACGAAGAGCCTGATCCGGATCGGCCAACACCGGCAAATCCTCGTACTGCACCGCCATCAGCGCGGCTGCCGCAGCGGCATGTTCCGGCGTATCAGCAACTACGGCCGCGACCCTATCACCGACGAATCGGACCACATCTTCGCAGAAGACCGGCTGATCTGCGACCATCAAACCGTAAAGATTATGCGGCACATCGCGTGCCGTGAAGATCGCATGGACACCGGGGCAGGTCAGGGCACGGCTCGTATCCAGGCTGGCAATCCTTGCGTGAGGGCGGCCGGCGAACACCAGCTTCATGTGCAGCATGTCTGGCACGCGTAAGTCCCGCGCAAACACCGCAGCGCCGGTGACCTTAGATCGCGCATCCAGACGAACGACTGACTTGCCAACTGCTGTCATTGTTTCCTCTTTCATGGCAGGATGTTGGCGCGCGGCCTATTTTTCCCCGCGCGAGTAGGGCACTGCGTACGCGGCCGGAAATTCAGCGCGGCGCGAGACGCCAACCAGGACGATGATGGTGATAATGTAGGGCAGCATCAGCAGGAGCTCGGACGGGATGGGCATCTTGAGCGTCTGCAGCGACAGTTGCAGGGCCATTGCGCTGCCGAAGAGCAGCGCGCCCCAAAGCGCTCGCACCGGATCCCAACGCGCAAACACGACCACTGCTATCGCAATAAAACCCCGGCCTGCAGTGATCTGGGTCCAGAAGATGCCGAGACTGGCCAGTGGCAGGACTGCGCCGCCCAATCCGGCGAGCGCGCCGCCGATGATCAGGCTGATGTAGCGCAATCGGTCCACGCTGAGGCCGCGCGTGTCCACCGCGTCCGGCCTCTCCCCGACCGCACGCAGCGCCAGCCCAAAGCGCGTGCGGTACAGGACGACCCAGGCCACGGGCACCAGGATCAGGGCCAGGTAGACGAGGATGTTGTGGCTGAAGACCATCTCGCCCAGCACAGGGATCTGGCTCAGCCCCGGGATGGGCTGCACCGGAAACATGGTTATGGTCGGCGGCGTGCTGCGCAGCCCAAAGAACAGGCGGAAGAGCAGGGTCGACAGCCCGCTGCCCAAAATGGTGATGCCCAGGCCCGCAACCACTTGATTCACCTTGGCGGTGATGCTCATAAAGCCCATCAACAGCCCCATGACGATCCCGCACAACATCGCCAGCGCCACGCCGAGCCACAGGCTGCCGGTTGCGTAGGCGCCCACAAAGCCCCCCAACGCCCCCATGAGCATGATCCCTTCCAACCCGAGGTTGAGGATTCCCGCCCGCTCTGTGAAGGTCTCTCCGAGGGCTGCAAAGAGAATGGGCACGGCCAACCGTACGGCGGCTGCCAGCAGCCCAACGATAAACGGAAAAGTGATCAGCTCGACATTCATCGGGCGCCCCTCCTGAATTTGAAGATGTAGCCGCGCGCTAAAATCAGCAGGATGACGCATCCCTGGATGACATCTACCAGGGCAAATGGGACGCCGGCGTTGCGTTCCATCGCATTGCCGCCCACCACCAGTGCGCCGAACAGGAACGCCGAAACGACCATCCCCAAGGGGTGCAGTTCGCCAAGCAGCGCCACGACAATTCCCAAAGATCCCATGCCGCGGGCGAACTCCTCGATCAGACGAAAATGCAGGCCGAACATCTCGCCCCAGCCGGCAATGCCGGCCAGCGCGCCGGTGAGCATCGAAACCAGAGCGATGGTCGCGGGCACGCTGAAGCCGATCTGCCGGGCAACCCGGCGGCTGGCGCCGACGATCTCGGTGCGCTGGCCGAGCGTGGTGCGCCAATAGAGGAGAGCAGCTCCCACCAATAGCAGCGCAATCAGGAATGCGACATTGAGGCGAGTGCCGGCCACCAGCCTCGGCAGCTCAAGGCTGCGGGCGATCAGCGGCGACTGCGGGAAGTTGAAGCCCGCCGGGTCCATCATCGGACCGTGCACCAGGAATGCCAACAGATACACGGCAATGTAGTTGAGCATCGAAGTCGTGATGACCTCGTTGGCTTGGGCATATGCCTTCAAGAGCCCCGCAATCAGGCTCCACATTCCGCCCGCCAACGCGCCGCCGATGAATGTCAGAGGCAGCAGGATGGCCGGGGGCAGCTCGGAGAATGTCAGTGCGACCCAGATCGAAGCAATGCCGCCCAGGATCACCTGCCCCTCCGCGCCGATATTCCAAATCTGGCAGCGAAAAGAGAGCGAGACCGAGATCGCGATCAGCAGCAGGGGCGTGGCCTGGACCAGCGTCTCCGTGAAACGGTTCACCGACCCAAACGCACCGTCCCACAAGCTACGGAATGCCAGCACCGGGTTCTGGCCGCTGATCAGGAGCAGCAGCGCGCCAATCAACAAGGAAAGGGTCACCGAAAGGGCGGCCTGATAGGCGCTCCGTCCCAGCGCTCCCCAGTCGATGCTTCGCCGCAAGGTCACCTGCTCGCGCGCGGTCATGCTGCACCTCCAGCGCCCTCAGCGCCGCCCAGCGGTGTGCCGGCCATCATCAACCCCAGAGTCTGCGCATCGGCGGCGTATGCATCCAGCTCTCCCATGGACTGGCCGTTGTACATCACCAGGATGCGATCGCTGAGGAGCATGATCTCGTCCAGGTCGGTCGAAATAAGCAGGATGGCGCCCCCGCGGTCGCGTTCCTCCATCAGCCGTTGGTGAACGTAAGCAGTCGCGCCGATATCCAGGCCGCGCGCCGGCTGGCTGGCGATGATCAGGCGCGGTGTCTGGCTCAATTCGCGTGCCAGGATCAGCTTCTGCTGGTTGCCGCCGGACAACGTGCTGGCTCGCACAAACGGACTCGGTGCGCGCACGTCGAAATCCTCCATCATCTCCACCGTGAATTGGCTGATGGCACGGTCATGGAGAAATCCGAACGCGGAAAAGGGGCGGTGCCTGAACAGCTTCAAAGTGGCATTTCGGGCGAGGTCAAAGCCGAGGATGAGGCCGTCGTTCTGACGGTCATCGGGGATGTAACCTGTGCTGCGCTGTAGAAAATCATGGGTGCCCCAGTGCGAGGCGTCCTCCTCCGCAATGACCAGTTGGCCGGCCTGCAGGGGACGCAGGCAAACGATCGCCTCGGCCAGTTCGCGCTGGCCATTGCCGTCCACGCCGGCAATGCCCAGAATCTCACCGCTGCGGAGCGCCAGGCTCAGCCCGCGCACCGCCGGCAAGCCGCGGTCATCATTGACGTGGACCGCCCTCGCTTCCAACATCACCTTGCCTGTGGCGCGCGGAGCTGCCAGCTCCCCTGCCGGTGCGGCGTCCTGCGCACCGGCCAGCACCAGCACCCGGTTTCTCTGCTCCGCGCGCAGGGCGATCAGATCTCGGCCGATCATTTCTCTGGCAAGTTGCGCCTTGTCGGTGTCGCGCGTCAATGCCTCGAAGACCACCCGGCCAGCCCGGAGCACGGTGACGCGGTCGGTGAGCCGCATCGCCTCCTCCAGCTTGTGGCTGATGAAGACAATCGTCTTGCCTTGCTCGGCCATCGTCCTCAGGCAGGCGACCAGGCTGTCAGCCTCTTGCGGTGTCAGGACGGCCGTTGGTTCATCGAGAATCAGGATTTCCGCCCCGCGATAGAGGCTGCTCAGGATTTCGACCCGCTGCTGTTGGCCGACCGAAAGATCTTGTACGGTTGCGCCAGGATCAATTTGGATCCCATACTCTTCAGCAACCTGCTGAACCCGTTGCCGGGCAGCTCTAAGATCAAGCAATCCTCGGCCCTCGAGGCCGAGGATGATGTTTTCAGTTACTGTCAACGGTGGAACCAGTCTGAAGTGCTGGTGTACCATGCCGATTCCGTGATGGATGGCGGCTGCAGGAGAGGTGATTGTCACGAGTTGATCCCGCACCAGGATCTGACCGGCGTCCGGCTGGTATAAGCCGAAGAGAATGTTCATGAGGGTGGTCTTCCCCGCGCCGTTCTCTCCGAGCAGGCCGTGAATCTCGCCCTTGTGCAACTCGAGATTGACCTGATCGTTGGCAAGCACTGATTGTGCCCTGGTGGCGCCGGGGAATCTCTTGGTGATGCCGGTCATTTCTACAATGCCCATGGCCCGTCCCTCCTGCACATTGGCGCACTCCAGCCCCCCGCGGGTCTGTCATCCACGGGGAACTGAAGTGCACGGAGAGGTTATTGACTATTCTTCCAGCTTGACAGAGTCCAGGTCGCCAAGATCGAGGGTGCCGGCCTCGAACTGTTTCAGATTTTCTTCGTACTTGGCCAGCGCCTCAGCAGGGATCTTGCTCTTGACCGCATCGTTGAATGCGAAGGACACGCCCTTGTTCGCGAACTCGATCCAGTAATGCTTGTTGCCGAACTGGTTGGTGCCGATCTCTTCGATCATCTGGCCGAAGACCGGGGCCCAGTCGTACACAAAGCTGGAAATGACACTGTCCGGCGCGAGGCTGGTCTGTTCGGCGATGTTGCCGAAGCAGAGCTTGCCCTGCTCCTTGCAGGCGCCCAGAACTGCAATGCCGATGCCGTCGCCGCTCTGCCAGACGATATCGGCCCCGGCCTTCATCTGGCTCAGCGCAGCTTCCTTGGCGCCGGCCAGGTCATTGAAGTCGCCGACGAAGTTATTAACCACCTTGGCATCGGGGTTCACCGACTTTACCCCCTGCATGAACGCGACGTGGCCGCGGTGGATCTCCGAGACATCGACGCCGCCTACCGCGCCGATGAGTTTCGTCTTGGTCAGATATCCTGCGATGATGCCGGCCAGGTAGCCACCCTGCTCCATTTTGACATCATATACGCCGACGTTCTCGGCCAGCTTGTACCCCGTGCCGATCGCGAAGTGCGCTTTGGGAAACTCCGGTGCTACTTTGATGATGGGCTCCTGGAATTGGAAGCCGTGGCCAACGATCAGATCGTAGCCTTGCTGTGCATAATCCCGCAGGGCCGGCTCGATTGCGACCGGGTCGTAAACCTGTTCTACAACCTTGAGTTCGACCGCCACCTTGGCGTCCTTAACGGCGCGCTGCATGCCGTCATAGGCTGCCTGGTTCCATGACACGTCGTCCGCCCGGCCGGGCAGGATCAGCGCTACCTTGACCGGTTTGACGGCCGGTGCAGTTGTCGCAGCTGGCGCGGCTTGCGCGGGAGCTGGCGCCTGCGTTGCAGGGGCTGGCGCCACACATCCGGCCACCAGCGTCAGCAGCAGCGACAGGCAAACTATGACACCACCGATTTGAACACGTCGAGACTTCATAGAGATCCTCCTCCGTCATGAGAAATGGGGTGAAGTGATGACCGCTACTTCCTGCAAAGTTCCATAGCTACTGATTGGAATTCGTAATGCCCTCCTTGTGCGCGACGCGGCGCCTGAAGTGGAACTTGAAATACTCGGGAACGATGTAGTTGCGCGACCAGCTCACCAGTCTGGTGTCTTCCGCATAGAAGATTTCATCCAACCGGAACAGAACGTCGCCCGGCTTGACTCGCATGAGCGCGGCCAGCGTGTCGTCTGTCCGCGCCGCACCCAGGTGGCTGTCGCTCCACTCGATCAAGGGCCGCCCTTCGCGGCCATCAAAGGTATCGATCACGGAGTCGCTGAAGTTGGCGCGCAGCGCTTCGACGCTGCAGTTGCAGACGGCGACAGGCAAGAAGTCCTGGAGGTAAACCACGGGCACCTCGTCAAACTCGACGACCCGCGTCACGCTGATCACGCGCTCTCCCACACGCAGCCCCATGGCTGTGGCGATCTCGGTAGTGGCCGCGACTTCCCGAATGTCCAGGTGGGTGATGTGGGAAGAAAGGCCCAGGCGGGCAGCCAGCTGCGGATGGAAGCTCTCCAGGGTGTCCAGTTGGGCTTCCACTTGCAGGCGCCGCCTGGCTACGAATGTGCCGGCCCCATGGATGCGCTGGATATAGCCCAATGCTTCCAGGTTCGCCAGCGCACTACGGATCGTGGTCCGGCTGACGCCCAGGTCAGTGGCGAGCCGGTCTTCCGACGGGAGCTGTGTGCCAGGCTGGTAGCTTCCCTCCACGATGCGCGCAATCACGATGGCTTGCGCTCGCT
The DNA here is from genome assembly GCA_964387985.1 of uncultured Anaerolineales bacterium. GTDB lineage: Bacteria > Chloroflexota > Anaerolineae > CG2-30-64-16 > CG2-30-64-16 > JALOOB01. The sequence goes on from CAYLZG010000012.1 coordinate 38,603, forward strand.
CGTAGAGCGGTCTGCGGTCTCCTCGGAGCGGATCATTCTTCATCGGCCATCCTCGCGCGGTCCAGGTGATCAGGCCGGCACCTGCGGGCCGAATTCCGCCTGCACACGGTTGTGCGCCACGATTAATCCCTGCCGGATCACATAGGATCGGATGGGCTGCTGGGCGAGGGCTTCGGTTGCAGAGCGTGCCGGGATCAGGACCAGGTCGGCTGCTGCACCCAAATGCAGGCCATAGTTGGGCAGGCGCAATACGCGAGCAGCGCGATAGCGCGGCATATCGAACGCGGCCTGAATATGTGATGGCGAGCTCAGGTGCGCCGCGTGCGCCACAAAGTTCGCAACTTCCAGCATGTCCATGTGCCCGAACGGGTAAAACATGTTCATCATGTCATCTTGCCCGCACGTGACATTGACCCCGGCGTCCAGTAGCTCGCGCACCCGCGCGATCCCGCGGCGCACGGGCTGGCGATCGCCCCGACCTTGGAGCAGGAGGTTTACCGGCGAATTCGTGCAGATGTTGACCCCGGCTCGCTGTACTTTCTCGATCACACGGGCCGCCAGCGTATCGTCCCACGCGGCCATGGCGCAGCAATGCCCGGCTGTCACCCGGTCCTGGTAACCTGCTTCAATGGTCTTGTCGGCCAGAAGTTCCAACGTGTGCCAGTAAGGATCGTCTGTCTCATCGATGTGCATGTCGATGTCGGCATCGTGCGCTTTGGCGATCTTGAAGGCAATCTCGATATGGCGTGCGGCGTCGTCCATATCCCGTTCGCCGTGTGGCATGCCACCCACGACCGTGGCCCCCCGCGTCATAGCCTGCCACATCAGATCCACGGCCTCGGGATTCCGGGCCAGGCCCAATTGCGGGAAGGCGACGATCTGTACATCGATCACGCCAGCAAATCTGTCGCATGCCTCGCAGATCGCATCCAGCAGACGCACCTTGGCGATCTGGTCGATGTCGACGTTGTTGCGCATCCACAGCGTGCCGTTGGCGACTGCCATTCGTAAAGCACGCGTCGCGCGTGCCACGATGTTCTCGCGGCTCATGTCACGTTTGATTTCGGCATAGATGTTGATTGCTTCGCGCAGCGATCCGCTTTGGTTGACAGCGTCGGAGAGGAGCGCGTTCTCGAGGTGGAAGTGGGGATCCACAAAGGCAGGCGAGACGATCGCGCCATCAGCTTCAATGGCAATCTGGCCGGCGGGCAGTTCATCCTCTTGCAGCGCAACAATCTTGCCGCCGGCAATGCCGGCATTGATGATCTGCTCCGCATTCTCGACACGAGCGTGATGAATCGTCAGGTCCATGGCTGCTTTGCCCCCATTGAGATGATGCTATATCAGGTTGTTAACGATCGCCGGCCCGAGGAAACGGCGATCGCCGTCGAAAGGTAATACGTAATACGTATTACCAATATGGTCAGATTAGCATCCATTTTTCCCGCTGTCAAGGCCTCATTTGCGAATCAGCGCATAACTTTAAGGTCGATGTGAAGCGACCTCAGGCACCGAACACGCGGTGCGCCTCCCGACATAATATCGCCGCATGCTGAGCCAGGTCCGTATTTGTGTCACCGTCAAGGACCCAACGCGCACGTATCCGTTGTATAATTCGGAGATCAATCGAATGTGGTCAAGCCGAGGTCTTTCGCCGGCGCGGACTGCAACTCCCAGTGCGTTACAGTAGGTAACCCATGACCATCCATCCTCTTCGGCATATTGCCATGCTCAGTGTCCACACCTGTCCGCTCGCGACCCTCGGCGGCAAGGAGACCGGGGGCATGAATGTCTACGTTCGCGAGCTTGCGCGTGAGCTGGGAAATCGCGGGCTTGCAGTGGATGTGTTCACGCGGTCCCAGGATGCCCGCATCAAACGCGTCAGCACGCGGCTCGGCAATGCCATCCGCGTCATCCATCTGCCCGCCGGACCCGAACGACCTTACAACAAGAACGAGACCTACCACCACCTGCCGGAGTTTGTCGACGGCGTGCGCCGCTTCGCTGCCGCCGAGGACGTCACTTACGATATCCTCCACAGCCATTACTGGCTCTCGGGCCTCGCGGCGCACGATCTGCGCGAATCATGGGGCGCACCGATCGTTCACATGTTTCACACCCTGGCTGAGCTGAAGAACCAGGTCGCCGCAACCCCGGCTGAGCTGGAGCCGCCCTTGCGCAGCGCGTGCGAGAGCGAAATCATGCGCTTTGCCAGCGCCATCGTTGCAGCCACCACCCTGGAGCGGGATCAGATGGTGGACCTGTATGGCGCCGATCCTGCAAGGATCCACGTTGTGCCGCCTGGCGTCGATCTCGATCTGTTCCGTCCCGTTCCCTGCCAGCAGGCGCGGGATGCGATCGGCGTCCCGCCGGAGCACCAGATGGTTCTTTTCGTTGGCCGCATACAGCCCATCAAAGGAATCGATACGCTGATCCGCGCTCTGGCGATGCTGCTGAGCAAGAGGCCCCACCTGGCGGGTAAGCTCTGCGTGTGTATCATTGGCGGTGCGGGCGATCCTGCGGCCGACGACGAGCTGGCGCGTCTCCAGGCGTTGGAGCGAGAGCTCGGCATCGACGACCGCGTCACCTTCCTGGGTTCGCGCGACCAGGACACCCTGGTTAACTACTACAATGCGGCTACGATGGTGGTCGTTCCGTCACACTACGAGTCATTCGGCATGGTGGCGCTCGAGGCGATGGCCTGCGCCACGCCTGTGATTGCGTCGGACGTCGGTGGGCTGTCGCTCAATATTGCCGACGGGTTCAACGGTTACCTGGTGCCCAAGGGCGACGTGAGCGAGCTGGCCTACAAGATGGAGCTGCTGCTGGAGCATGAAACGCTGCGCGGCCAGCTGGGGAGTCAGGCGTGTCACTGGGCGCAGCGCTTCTCCTGGCAGAATATCGCCGATGAGACACTCGCCATTTACGCGCTCGCGATGGGCCGGCCCGAGTCGGACCTCAGCCCCTATCTGTCCCAGGGCAGAGGTGGGAACGCACAACTGCCGCACGTGGAGCGCGAATGTCCTTGAGAGCGATCATCTTCGACTTTGGGGGTGTCCTGGTTCGCACCCGCAGCCAGGTGCTCCGCTCAAGTTGGGAGCAGCGCCTGGGTCTGGCCCCAGGAGAAGCCCCCGAGATCGTCTTCGGGGGCGAGAGCGGCACCGCCGCCCAGCGCGGTCGCATCACGAACGAAACCCACTGGAGCTGGATCGCGCAGCGCTTGGGCCTGACCCCTGCGGAACTCTCCGCCTTTCGACGCGACTTCTTCGCCGAGGACATCCTCGACACCGCTTTGCTCGCCTATGTGGATTGTCTGCGTTACGCGGGTTATCACCTCGGCCTGCTCAGCAACATGGCCGATAACGCGCGTGCGCTCTTCGGGGATAAGTATGGGATCCTGTCGCACTTCGATAGCGTGACGGTTTCATCGGAGGAGGGTATCATGAAGCCTGACTCCGCTATCTTCGAGATCGCGTTGGCGCGGGCGGGGGTTGCTCCTGCCGAAGCCGTCTTCGTGGACGACTTCGTTGCGAACGTCGAAGGCGCACGCCAAGTGGGCTTGCTGGGCATCCACTTCCGCAACACGCAGCAGGTAGTCGCCGAACTGTCCGTGCTCACCGGCGTGACAACGTAACAGACCCTGGCTTACGTCGGTGCGGCCTTTTTCACGCGGCCGGCCGGGCTGGCGTTTTTTCCGGTCCGCCACTGGATCAGCAGCCGGCGCACCGCGCCGACCCGTACCAGCAGCCCCAGCGCGATGACCGCGCCCCAGATCAATGGCTCCCGGATGTCGGATTTCACAGCCCACGCATAATGAACGACGACCAGCCCGCCTGCCACATACACCAATCGATGCACCTTGCGCCATGCCTTGCCCAACCGCCTCTGCCAGCCCCTTGTCGACGTCAGGGCCAATGGGATGAGGATCAGCAGGGCCGCCAGCCCCACAAAGATATACCGTTTGCCTGCGACATCTGCCCACAGAAGCCGGAAGTTGAGGCCGTAGTCCAGCGCAATGAACGTCAGGAAGTGCACCGCGGCGTAACCGAACGCGTACAGCCCAAGCGGACGCCGCCAACGCACGGGGTGCGCCCAGCCTGTCAATATGGTGAGCGGCGTACACGACAGCGATAGTACGAGCAGGATCAACGCGGCCTTTCCCGTACGTTGTTCGATGTCTTGAATCGGGTTGACCGTGAGCCCGCTCGTGGCCGCGTCGAACAGCAGCCACGCCATTGGAATGAGCGCTGCTGCGTGGACAACGGCTTGCGGGACCGTGATCGTAGGCATCAGTAGTAAGCGCGCAGGTCCATCCCCGAGTACAGGCTCGCCACCTGCTCTGTGTAGCCGTTGAACATCAGCGTTTCGCGGCGCCCACTCTCCCCGATGCGCCGTTCGGATGCCTGTGACCAGCGCGGGTGCGCGACATTGGGATTGACATTCGCATAGAAACCGTACTCGTGCGGCGCAGTAGCCATCCAGAGCGAAGTCGGCTGTTCCGCAACCAGGTCGATCTTGACGATGGATTTGATGCTCTTGAACCCATATTTCCACGGGACCACCAGGCGGATCGGTGCGCCGTTCTGGGGGAGCAGCAGATTGCCATAGAGCCCGACGGACAGGATGGTGAGATCGTTCATTGCTTCATCGAGGCGCAGGCCCTCGGCGTATGGCCATTCATACCATCCGGATCGTTGGCCCGGCATGCGCTGGGCATCGAGCAGCGTCTCGAAGCGCACGTACTTCGCATCTCCGGTTGGCTCGACCTCCTTGAGCAGCTTTGCCAGCGGGAAGCCCAGCCACGGAATAACCATCGACCATGCTTCCACGCAGCGCAGCCGGTAGATCCGCTCCTCCGGCGGGAACAGGCCGATCAGGTCTTCGACGCCATAGGTCTTGGGCTTATTCACCAGCCCGCCCGCTGCAAGGGTCCAGGGTGACGTCACGAATCCGGTGGCGTTCCTTGCCGGGTCGTCTTTGCCCATGCCGAATTCGTAGAAGTTGTTGTAGGTGGTCACAGCTTCGTAGGAAGTCAGTGCATCGCCCCGTTCATCTGCGGCGCCGCTTGCCTTCGGCTCGATCGGAGCGGGAGACGTTGAGCCCTCCGGCGGCGACTGTGTGCTGCCGGCATCGCTCTCCGTCACTGCAGCGGGCTGCGGCGAGGTGCACGCGCCCAGCGCAGATGCGCCCGCGAGCGCACCTGCCGCCAGGGCTGCACCTTTCATGAATTGCCGGCGGTTTACATACACCCACTCAGGGGTGATCTCGGATGATGGTATAAGCGGGAACTTCATTCACACGACTCCTTGCAGTGTATCATAAGTTACGATAATGAAATCTGCCTTAAGAGAGTATTACGGTCGTGTTAGACGGTCTGTAAGCCACTGTCCCGCGCATGCGGCGCACCGTTGTGGTAGAATAGCCGTCTGGAGCAAGGTCGTGCGAAAATGGTTCGGGTGGTCAATCGGGGCTGCGATCGGCGCAGGCGCGGGATTGGCGTTCTACGCGCATCGGGTGGAACGCGCGCGTGTTTCGCTCGATCGCTTCGCGATTCCAATCGACAAGCCAGGCATCCCCGAGGCAGGGCTGACCATCCTCCATCTCTCGGACTTCCACTTCCGTGCGGCTGACCCCGTGCAGGAGGTGCGCCTTGCCAGGCTCCGGGCACTGCTTGACGGCGAGCACTACGATCTGGTGGTGTTTACGGGCGATCTCATCCATAACCGCGCCGGCACGGCTCGCGCATTGGCCTTCCTCGCTGAGTTGCATGCGCCGCTGGGCGCGTTTTCGGTGCCTGGCAATCGTGATTACTGGGAATCGAGCTTCAAGGCAGTCCTTCCCACGCTCGAAGAACGCCGGAATCTGTCTGGCAGGGCCCAGATGCGCCTGACGGCCCGCAAGGTGCGTCGCATGCTGCGCATGTTTGCCGCAAACCAGCGCGCTGCCTTGCGCTTCCAAACTAACGATGTCCCGGCGGTGCACGAGGCGCTCCGGGCACAGGGAATCGAGCCGCTCGTCAATCGGGCAGTTAACACCATGGGAAACGGCAGCAATCTGTGGCTGGCCGGCGTTGACGATCTGACGCAGGGCCAGCCTGACCTGGCATCGGCGCTCGCCCCGGTGCCCCAGGGAGCGTCTCTGGTGCTCCTGGCCCATAATCCTGACATCTGGCTGGACAAAGATGCCGGCCGCGCCGATCTGATCCTGGCCGGTCATACGCACGGCGGACAGCTCCGGCTGCCGCTGCTCGGTGCATGGTACCGCCAGGGCACGCATCTCAGCAGGCGCCGGGCAGCCGGCTGGTTCGAAGGGAACGGCAGGCGTATGTTCGTCAGTCGCGGCCTGGGCGAAAGCTTCCCGTTTCGGCTGGGCGCGCCGCCCCAGGCCGCGTTGATCCGGTTGTTCCGGGCGTAAGGGGGAGATCTTGAGACGCTGGATGGTTGGCAGTGTCCTTGTCGCCATGGGCGCAGGTGCACTCTCTCTGCTTGCTGCGGCGACGGTCGAGCGGGAGCGGGTTCAACTGGATCGCTATCGCGTGCAGTTGAACTCAAGACATCTGCCGTCCCACGGCCTGACGATCCTGCACCTGTCCGATTTCCATTTCAAGGCGGATGGCCTGGTTCAGGCGCGCAAGATTGCCAATCTGCAGGCATTGCTGGCACAGGAGCACTACGATGTGGTCGCGCTGACCGGCGACCTCATTCATGACATCGATGGGCTGCCCGCGGCGCTCGCGTTGATCGAGTCATTGCGGCCGCGTTATGGGCTCTATTTCGTGCCGGGCAACCACGACTATGCGGAGTACACCCCTTGGGGCGTATTCGGCCACACCTGGCGTGAGAGCGCCGATGGAGACACCGGAGCACGAGACTGGCTGCAAGTTGTGGGTGCGCTGCTGGAGTTTGCCGGCAAGGTGGCACGCAACGACCTGGTACGGATGCCGGTGCGCTTCAATGATGTGCCGGGGATCCTGCATCAACTGTCGGCCATTGGTGTGCAGCCGCTCGTTAATGAGCCGGCACGGCTGACGGCTGACGACGTGGATGTGTGGTTTTCCGGTGTGGACGATGCACTGGAAGGCCGGTGCGACCTCGCAGCAGCCCTCGGCGATATTCCTGCGGGAGCACCCCTGGTCCTCCTGGCGCACAACCCGGACATCTGGCTGCAAGATGGTGTGGACCGGGCAGACCTTGTGCTGTCCGGTCACACACATGGAGGACAGATCCAATTGCCGGTGATGGGGGCCGTGCACACGCAGGGGACACATCTGCGTCGAGGCCAGCCAGCAGGCTGGTTCGAGCGTGGGACATCCAGGATGTTCGTCAGCCGCGGATTGGGAGAGAGCATCCCACTTCGCTTTCGCGCGCGGCCCCAGGCGACCTTGATACACCTGGTGGGCTCAAAGTAACGGCTCCAGCCGCCCGGTTGGGGAGATTGGAGCCGTGGACAGATGACCGGCTCATCCGGTTTGGCCGGCCTCCGGTATCACTCGTCCTGCGACCTCCAAAGCGCGGGCGGCCTTTCGTAGACCAGCCCTCGCTTGGCGTCCATCACGATATGCATCCCATCCTCGAATACGTCGATTCCTTCGGTCACGCCTACAACGGCCGGCAGCCCTATCTCTAGCGCAACCAGCCGGCAGTGTGAGTTGGCGCCAGTGTCCGCGGTGATCAGTCCCAGCGAGCGGTGTAAGGCGGGCAGGAATGTTCGGTCCGTTCGCTCCGTGACGATGATCTCATCTGGCTCGATCAAGATACCGGAAGGCACCGGTGAGACCAACCGGCGCACCCGGCCGATCACCTTGCGGTCACTGAGGCCCAGTCCATGCGCCAGGACGCACTCGATCAGGTGAATCTTCATCAGGTTGGTTGTTCCGCCGCCGCCCTCAACCGATCCACCAGTCACGACCAGGACATCACCCTCTTTGACATAACCGGCTTTCTGCGCGGCCTCCACTGCATCGGCAATGACCGCATCTGTATTCGCACCACGCTGCGAGAGGAGCGGAAACACACCCCAGAAGAGCACGAGCTCGCGCTGGGCAAAGGGATTGGGCGTAACAGCAACGATGGGACAGGGCGGCCGGAACCTCGATACCGCTCTGGCGGTGGAGCCCGACACCGTCGGCGTGATGATCGCTGCCGCACTCAAATCCAGTGCTGTTTCGACCGATGCATGCGAAACCGCTTCTGCGAAGGTGCGCCCCGACTTGGCCGCGACTTCCTTGTGGCTCACCTTGAACTGCGCCGCTTCCGCTTCCTGGGCAATGCGCACCATCGTCTGTACGGCTTGCAGGGGGTACTTGCCTGACGCCGTCTCTCCCGACAGCATGATGGCATCGGACCCATCCAGGATCGCGTTTGCGACGTCGGATGCTTCCGCACGCGTGGGCCGCGGGTTGCGGATCATCGAATCCAGCATCTGGGTAGCCGTGATGACCGGTTTTCCGGTCGCATTGCATTTGGCGATGATCGTCTTCTGCAGCATGGGCACGGCCTCCGGTGATAGCTCGATGCCCAGGTCCCCCCGTGCCACCATGATGCCATCCGACGCGGCGATGATTTCGTCGATGTTAGTGATCGCCTCAGGCTTTTCGATCTTCGAGATTACGGGCGTTTGGCGGCCGAACGCCGATAGCTGGCGGATGTTGGCCTTGAGCTCCCAAACCTCCTGAGCGGAACGAACGAACGAGAGCGCAATCCAGTCGAGCCCTTGATCGATGGCAAAGGCCAGGTTCTCGCGATCTTTGTCGGTGATGGCCGGGATGCTCAGTGCCGCGCGGGGCAAATTGAGTCCCTTGTTCGAGTTGAGCACGCCGTCAACACTTACCCGGGTAATGATCTCCGTCCCCTGAACTTCCGTAACGACCACCTCCAGCAGCCCGTCATCAATGAGGATCCGGTCGCCTGCGGCCACGACTTCCGGGAGACGCTCATACTGCACCGGCACGCGGCCTGGTTCGCCGAGGATGTCGGCCGTTGTCATTACCAGCGGCTCGCCAGCCTTGAGGGGAACGCCTCCCTCCTGCATTATGCCGACCCGCAGTTTTGGTCCCTGGAGGTCACCCAGGATGGCCACCGGTTTACCGGCTTGTGCTGCAGCCTCTCGAATCCGCTGGATCGTCTCCGCATGGGTGACCTGATCGCCGTGCGAGAAGTTGATCCGGGCCACATCCATGCCTGCGCGAATGAGCTGGGCGAGTTGCTCCGGTTCCCGGCTGGCAGGTCCGATCGTGCAAACGATTTTGGTGTGCAAGAGTGGGAGCATTCTTCACTTCTCCTTTACAGTCACTGCTACTGATCAATCGGCTCTTCTGATTCCTCAACTGATGGCGGCGAGGAAGGCGGCGGAGGTGGTTGGGGCGACTCCGCCGCAGCATTCAATGCCGCGCTGATTGCGCGCGTGATCACCTTGACGAAGCGGCCTATGCCGCGGCCGCCGAATTTGTCGCCCAGCCCCGCGGCAACTTCTCGATCCGCTGGCATCTCACCGTAGCGTTCCTTGAGCCGTTCCCGGTGGTACGCGACCCAGAGATAAAGGTCTGCTTCGGTACGCTTGGGAAACTCCTTCAGAACGCTGCTCTCCTGGATGCCCTCGATAACGGGCAGGTACACAGTGTCGTACCAGCTCGCTGCGGCTTCTGCAAGCGTCGGCTCACGGCCCCAATCCAGTCCCAGGTAGTAGCGGTGGACCTCGATGTGCTCGAGCAGGATGTCATACCGCCCCGGTTCCGTGAGCTCGATCTTCTGCTGGGGCCGGGTCTCATCGAGCTGCGTCTGCTTGAGAAACTGCGCATATTCGACCTTGATAATCAGGTCGTCGACATCCGTTTCGGATGTCAGCGGAACCACTGACGGGATCTCTGTGACGTGTGCCTCGATCGAATCTATCCCATTGGCCTTGGCAACGGACACCCGGTGATTGCCGTCTCGGACGAAATAGGCCTCGCCAATCTGGTAGACATCGATCGGCGGCAGGTCGCGCAGCTCGTTCATTGCGATGTCGAGCCGCTTCCAGCGCTCGGCGTTCGCACCCTCGAGAGGGAGGAACGCGCGATCGAAATCGCGATAGCGACCGACGCTGCCGATGATGCGCGAGATCTCGATCATCTGGGTGCCGCGATCGATTTCGGCCCGTCCGCGCAGGAGCTCATGCACCTGATCGAAGGACAGCAGCGTGTCGTCAGGCTGTTGGCTGAACAAGCGCAGCAGCAGCCTGATCAACGGCTTCGACTGTGTACGCTGGTATTTTTCAGCCGCCAGCGCCGGCGGATAAGGCATTGACCGCGGAAGCTCATCATCCATAGATCATGACTCCCCAAGGATGGATGTCGCGCCGCTGCACTTTCACCGCCTGCGGCAGAACATCTCTTTCAGAAGCAATGCTAGCACACAGCCTGCCGCTTCCCAAGCCACCGCTTGAAAAGTGGGCAACTTCCCTACAGGCCCAGGTGGTGGAGAAAGTACGGCATCTGGCGCCGCCACCACGGCCAGTCATGGCTGACATCGTGGCCCCATACGTCGATCCAGCATGGCACGCCTTTGGCGTCCAGAATGTCTTTCAACGCGCGCGCGTCAGACAGCATATCCTCATCCCACGGGCCTTGTCCCGCACACACAATGATATTGCTGCTTCGATACAGCTCAAGAAACCACGGGTCGGACATGTTCGCCAGATAAGCCAGTGGGGTGTTGAAGTAGATGTTCTCGTCCGAAGCATCGCCGATGAACATGCGCAGTTGCATGAGACCGCTCAGGCAGATCAGCGTGTCGAAGACGTCGGGGTGGCGAAAGAAGAAGTTTGCACAGTGATACCCGCCCATGCTGCAGCCGGTCGAGCCGAGTCTGCCATCCCAGCCGCGCTGGTGGAGGAACGGCGCAACTTCTTCGATGATATAACGGTCATAGTCGTTGTGACGGCGGGCTCGTTCGCTGGGATGGGCATCCCAGTTGCACCACGATTCGTTGTCGATGCTGTCAACGGTCACGAGCGTGACTCGCCCATCATCGATGGATGGCCGGCAGGCCTCGACCATGCCGAAATCCTCGTACTCATAAAATCTGCCGGCCTGGGTCGGAAAGACAACGATCGGCTTGCCGCCGTGTCCATACACCTTCAGCTCCATGTCGTGGCCCAGGCTGGGGCTCCACCACTTGTGATATTCAATATTCATGCCATCTCCTGAATGAAGTCAGCTGCCGCGAGCATTTCGTCGTAGTCGGGCGTGCGAAGAATATAGGCATAGTCGCCCATCGCCAGGCTGAATATGCTGGGCATGGGTTCGTGCTGAATCACCAGTGGATTGAATGCTGCCATCACTGCATCGTGGCTGTGGACGTAGGACTTATTGTACTTGCGGCTCACGTAACAGCAGTAGTACTTACGAGAATAGTGATCGATAAAGCGATTGTTCATCACGGTATTGGCGAACCCCCAGTACAGGTCCACATCGCACGCATAGTTGTACATGTCGAGGATCGGGCCCCCAGGTGGCCTGACGTTGACCTCCAGCGCGATGAGCTCGCCACCTGGCTTGCGGAAGAACTCCAGGTGAAAGAAACGTTCTCGAAGGTCCAGACCCTTAAGGATACGCCGGCCTGCCTCTTCCAGGTCTGCAGGGATCTCGCGATGCGTAAAGAAATAGATGTGCCGGTCCTCGTTGACCGTTTCCATGACGCCGTGGCTGTACTGGAGCGAGCCGAAGAAGACGGGATTTCCGTCCTTATCGGCCAGGCCGTCGAAGGTGCAGATGATGCCCTCAATGTATTCCTCGAGGAGGTAGTCGACCGGCGGCTTTGTGGCAAAGAAGCGCTCGAGGTCCGCTTGGGTGTCAAGGCGAAACGTATTCGCGGCCCCAACGCCGACATCTGGCTTGGCGACCACGGGGAAGCCCGTTTCGGCAATCAGCGCGCGGGCCGGGCCGATGTTCTGGCAGAGTGCTCCCTTGGCCGTGGGAACGCCCATGCGTTGGTAGGCGGCTTTCATCAGTGACTTGTGCTTGAACTGCGCCATGTCCGCCAGGCGTGGCCCCCATACGTTGAAGTCCGTGCGAAGCCGCCCCTCGGTCTCCATCCAGTACTCTGTGTGTGAATCCAGGCGCCCGATCTTACCGAAGCGGTGGGTAAAATGGCCGCAGGCGCGCAGCAAGTCGTCGTAATTGTGCATATCGCCCACGCGGAAGTAGTCTGCCAGGTGTGCGCGCAGTTCTGGCCGCAACGTGTGGTAGTCTTCATCGCCTAATCCCAGCACGGTCGCTCCCAATCGCGCCAGATTCACGCAGAAGAGGTAGTAATTTGGCGGAAAGTTGGGTGACAGATAAACGTAGTTCATTCCCCCTCCCGGGGTATGCAGGGTAGGTATGTATACGGATGGAGAATGATGAGATTGTATCGTTCCTGGCATCCCCTGTCAATGCCGCGTGTTCGCCGCAGACCATGTATAATAGCCCGATGCAGATGACACCCTCCAGTCTTGCCGAGTTGCAGTCCTGGGCTGCCGAGATTCATCACCGGCTTCTCCTCGCCTACGGTGAGCCATCCTGGCGCCCGTTTTATGCTCCGATGGACGAGTTAGTTCTGACTTTTCTGAGCCAGAACACAAGTGACCTGAACTCGGGGCGCGCATTCCAGTCCTTGAAGGCGCGTTTCCCCGACTGGCAGGCGGTGCTCGATGCACCGGTGCAGGAAGTGGCGGATGCGATTCGTTCTGGTGGCTTGGCTGACCGAAAGGCGCCGCGCATCCAGAAGGCGTTGCGGCGCATCCTGGAAGAGCGCGGTGATTTCAATATCGATTTTCTCACAGACCTGCCCGTTGATGATGCGATGAACTGGCTGACATCGTTCGATGGCATCGGCCACAAGACCGCGTCGATCGTGATGTTGTTTTGCTTCGGCAGAGAAGCCTTTCCGGTGGACACACATGTCGGCCGTGTGACGCGGCGCCTGGGATTGGCCGCGCCCAAAGACACGGAAGAGAAGATCAAGGGGCTCTGGGAGAGGCTGGTTCCCTCCGAGTGGTACTACGCGCTGCACCTGAATCTCATCCGCCACGGCCGTGAGGTGTGCCATGCCCCCCGGCCCGAGTGCGGTCGCTGTGTACTGAACGATCTGTGTCGCTACGAGGGCAAGACTCGAAACGAAACAATCCTTCCGCATCTCACAGATATGTCAAATAGCGCTTGAAATTGAACCTTTACAGATTGTCCCTCTTAAGGTAAAATCCGCAACACGGCGTGGGCTTTCCCTCTGGCCAGCGATGTCCTCGCCCCACTTGAAATGCACTCTGAAGCCATTGGAGACACCGGCGCCCCGCATGGGTCGATCGTGTTTCGGGTGGGCCACATACAGCGGGCGCAGATTGATAAAGATAACCTGGTCGATATGGCGGGACTGAAGGAGACCATTCATGTCTGATGTGCCGGCGCCAACCGTGATGCGTGACGCGGAATACCGCCAACTCAAGCAAATCACGATCCGGGATGACGACGAGATTACCAAAGTCAACGAGCTTTTGGCCGATGGCTGGCGCGTCCTGAGCATTGGCCAACGGGACGATGCGACAGTCTATGTATTGGGTCGTATGGAAGAGAAGCAGAAGTCGCGGACGGGATTCTTACCCGCAAGCTGAGGCTCCCATCTCACACTTGCGCCGCTGCGCGGCGAGGAAGTGGCGTGTATGAAGATCGATGACATCGAAGATGACCTGCCCGAAGAGTTGAAGAAGAGCGTCTTCTTGACCACGGTCGACAACGTGTACAATTGGGGCCGTGCTCGCTCCATGTGGCCGATGATGTTCGGCCTCGCCTGCTGCGCCATCGAGATGATCGCCGTGCAGGCCGCGCGCTTCGATCTGAGCCGCTTTGGCATGGAGATCATGCGCGCTTCGCCGCGCCAGGCTGACCTGATGATCGTTTCCGGCACGGTCACGAAGAAGATGATGCCCAACATCGTGCGCCTGTACAACCAGATGGCGGAGCCCAAATACGTGCTTGCCATGGGCGCATGTGCGACCTCGGGCGGTCCTTTCAAAGAAGGCTACAACGTCGTCTCTGGCATCGATAAATATGTGCCGGTTGATGTTTATGTGCCCGGTTGTCCGCCGACCCCAGAGGCGCTGCTGTACGGAGTCATGCAGATCCATAAGAAGGTGTTCCGCCAATCGGTCAAGACAGCTCCCTGGTACCGCAAGAACCAGCTCAACGAGCCGGTGCCGGTGCCCGTTTTGGGGCCGGATTTGTACAACCCGAAGGACCGTGAGGCGCTGAAAAAGTTGGCTGAAGCGGCCCGCGAGCAGCAGATGCAGCCCGCCGAGCAGGCGTAAGGGAGATGTGCAATGATTGCACCCGTTGAGACCGTGATGCAAACCCTCCCGTTCAACGACGCCGTTCCTGGTGCGGTGCTGGAACAAGTGAAGACCGGCCTGGTTGTTGCGCCCGATCGCGTCCTGGAGTTGGCACGCTATTTGCGTGACGAGCAAGGGTATGACTACTGCTCGATGGTGACGAGCATCGACTGGCCGGGGTACCTGGAGGTAGTGTACTACCTCTATGGTGTTGCGCAGCCCAAGGACGCGCTTGTGCTGCGCGTCCGCCTGGCCGACAAGGGTAATCCTGTCATGCCCTCCCTGACGCCTGTTTGGCCCGGCGCGGACCTCCAGGAGCGCGAGGTCTACGACATGATGGGGGTTCGCTTCGAGGGACACCCGAACTTGCGGCGTATCCTCTTGTGGGACGGTTTCGAAGGTTATCCTCTTCGCAAGGATTACAGGGAATCGTATTACGAAGAGGATTTCAAACCGTTCAAGAGCCGGCATCCCGATGGCCAGCATAACTGGGCCGAGGATCGCGTGCCCTGGAAGGATAACGTCAGCTTCCCCGTGGGCTGGGATCCGGATTTGTGGACGTCGTCTCAAGTGGAATACCGCCGGATCATGGGCGTAGATGAGGCCTCGCATAGTAGAGCCGATCTTCGCACCGAGCGTATCCTGGTCAACATGGGCCCCCAGCATCCCTCAACGCATGGTGTGTTCCGCATGGTCGTCGCGATCGAGGGCGAAAACGTGGTGGGACTCGAGCCCGAGATGGGGTACCTCCACCGATGCCACGAGAAGATCGGCGAGCGCAACACCTACGTTATGAACATCCCGTTCACCGACCGGTTGGACTACATCAGCTCCATGTCCAACAACCTGGGCTATGTGTTGGCGGTGGAGAAGCTGATGGGTGTTCAGGTCCCCGAGCGGGCTGAGTATCTTCGGGTGATCATGGCCGAGTTCACCCGGATCGTCAGCCATTTCATCGCAGTGGGCTTCCTGTTCAACGATCTGGGTGCGTACTTCACGCCCGCCCTGTATGGTATGCGGGAACGAGAGTTGATCCTGGATCTGTTCGAAGGGGTCTCAGGCAGCCGGATGATGTGCAACTACATGCGCTTCGGCGGCGTCTTCGCTGATCTGCCGGAGGGCTGGATCGAGCGAGCTCGAGAACTGGTGTGGAATCGTCTGCCGCGCGTGATGGAAGAATTCGAGAAGCTCCTTTCCGGCAACGAGATCTTCCTGACGCGGACCCGCGGCACCGGCGTGCTCACCAGGGAGGAGGCTATCGCCTACAGCATGGCGGGGCCGATGTTACGCGCGTCGGGCGTGCCGTACGACCTGCGCAAGGTCGCGCCCTATTCAATTTACGATCGTTTCGAGTTCGATGTGTGCAGCAGGCCCGAGGGCGACGTGTGGGCGCGCTTCCGTGTTCGCATGGACGAGATCTACCAGAGTCTGCGCATCCTGAAGCAGGCTATCGATCAACTGCCCGAGGGACCGATCATGCCGCCGGGCAAAAAGCAGTACCAGGTTCGGGTGCCGGCAGGCGAAGCATACTCTCGCATTGAGGGACCGAAGGGCGAGCTTGGCTTCTTCGTCGTCTCTGATGGCAAGCCCAACCCGTATCGTTACCATGTGCGTGCCCCAACCTTTATCAACCTGACCAGCCTCGAGAAGATGACCATTGGCCACAAGGTCGCCGACGCCGTGGTGATTCTTGGTGCAATCGACATCGTGCTGGGCGAAGTGGATCGGTAGGAGGCAATCATGTTTGGATCAGGGGTGCTCAAGGGCCTGGGCGTGACGCTCAAAGAGTTCTTGGCGACTTATATAGACGACATCAAGCAGGTCCCCAGCCGTTATTCTGGCGGCAAGGAAGTGATCGACCAGAGCAATGTCGGCGAGCAGGATGGCTTGTTCACGATCCAGTACCCGGAAGAGCGGCGCAAGCTGCCTGAGCGCTTCCGATACATCCCCATGCTTTTGTATGAGACGAACACGGAGACGGAAGCCAAAGAGCCTCGCTGCACCGCTTGTGGCATCTGTGCGAAGGTCTGCCCGCCGCAGTGTATCTGGATCGTGCGCGACAAGGATGAGAATGGCAAACCGATTACCCGGCCGGCCGAATTCTACATCGATGCCACAATCTGCATGAACTGTGGGCTGTGCGCAGAGTTTTGCCCGTTCGATGCCATCAAGATGAACCACGACTTCGAGATCGCGGCGTACAAACGAATGCCGCGTCTGGTCTTTGACCTCGACGAGCTTAGCGTGCCGGTCAGCTACTATGCGCGCATCAGGCCGACCGATTATGGAGAGGAAGAGGCCGTCCGAAGAGCGAAGGAGAGCGAAAAGGCAGCGGCCAAGCCCGCGGATAAGCCGGCGAAGCCCGCCGCTGCTCCGAGCGCAGCCGCGGCTTCCGCTCCGGCCGCCGAAGCGGCGCCTGCTGCTCCTGTCCGGCGTAGCCCCGAAGAGATCGAGCGCCTGAAGGCTGAAGCGGCTGCCCGGCGCGCGGCCAAGGCTGAAGGTGGCGAGGCTGCCCCCGCGGCTCCTGCGCCTGCTGGCGTGAGTAGCAAGCGTACCCCCGAAGAGATCGAGCGCCTGAAGGCCGAGGCGGCTGCCCGGCGCGCGGCCAAGGCGGCCGGAGAAGCGCCGCCTGCGGCTGAGGCTGAAGCTGCGCCCGCACCACCGCCGCCCGCGCCCGCGGCTTCGACAGGCCGCAATCGCTCGCCCGAAGAGATCGAGCGCCTGAAGGCCGAAGCGGCTGCCCGGCGTGCGGCTAAGGCTGCCCAGGGTGACAAGGAGTGATTGAATGGCAACTGCCGCACTGATCATCGCGATCCTGGCGCTGCTCGTCGCGTTCCTTGCCTTTCAGCGGGCCCGCGGCCTGCAGGAACGGTTGGATAGCACGACGGGCCAGATCTATGAGTTGCGCAGCACTGTCAGCGCAGCGAATGAGGCGATGGAGCATCGCCTGGCCGATGTGCACCTGGACTTGCGCCACCAGAGCGGCGAGACGATCTTCAAACCGGAGATGACGATTGCTGAGGCGCTGCGCGTTCACCCGCGAGTCAATGAGATACTGACCGCGTTTCATCTGGGCGGCTGCTCGCATTGTGCTGTGAGCGACGTGGACACCATCCAGGGCGCTTGCCAGACATACAGTATCGACCAGGACGCGTTGATGGATGCACTCAATGGGTTGGTGCTGGGTGGTCGCGCCGTTGTAGCCGGACCTGCAAGTGGCGCACAGGCTGCGAATGTGAAGGTGAGTTTCTAAATTTCGATGTATCCAAAAGCAGAGCTACTGTTCCCTCCGAGGCTGATCCCGGTCCTGAAAAATCTGCGCGGCCCGGAGTGGTCCGCACTTGTCGATCGTGTAATGAAATTACCGGAGACAGATCCGGACAGCCTCGCATTCTCGTTGATGATGATCCGCCTCGATGGCTGCGTCAAGTGCCATGAGGGCAGCTTCAAATACATGCGCGGTTGCCACCTGTGTGCGACGCAAACGGTCATGCAATTCAAAGGCACCGACAACGACATGATTCAACTCTATCTCAAGGCCCGGCGCGACATCGATTCATATCTATCGGGCGAGCCGGTTTTGGAAGATGACGTGCCAGAGGTGCTGATCGAAGAACCGGATCAGGTATAGGACGCATCATGAGAATCGCGATCGTCGGCGCAGGCATGGCTGGCCTGGCAGCTGCACATGACCTTAACAAGGCCGGTCACGAGGTTACCATCTACGAGGCTGCTCCACAGGTGGGTGGCCTTGCTTCAGGGTTTAAGGCCCCTCATTGGGATTGGACCCTTGAGAAGTTCTATCACCATTGGTTCGCGGGCGATAAGGACATGCTTGGCCTGATCGCGGAACTCGGCTGGAGCGACCAGGTGATCTTCCGCAGGCCATACACCGTCGTGCTGCATAACGGCAAGTTCCAGGCGCTGGACTCCTATGTGGAGGCGGTTAAGTTCACGCTGCGTAACTTCGGCGTGGTTGACCTCGTTCGGTTTGGGTTGGTCGGCGTCTATCTGAAACTGACATCCAACTGGCGTCCGCTGGAGCGTGTGACGGCCGATTCCTGGCTGCGCAAATGGGTCGGCCCACGAATCTACAATGCGATTTGGCGGCCGATGCTGGTCGGCAAGTTCGGCGAAGAGAATCTCGATGTGGTCAACGCCGCCTGGTTCTGGGCGCGCGTCAAGGCGCGTACCACCCGATTGGGCACGTTTGCCGGCGGATTTCAACGCTTCCTCGACATGTTGGCAGACGAACTCCGGCGCCGGAAGGTCGATATTCGCTTGAGCACGCCGATCACGGGCATCCGTAAACAGGAAGACGGTCTTCGGGTCGAAACCTCAGGTGGAATCGAGATGTATGATGTTGTTATCTCCACCAGCTCGCCCGCGCTGATGGCCAGGCTCGCGCCCGATCTCCCTCAAAGTTACTCGGCTGCATTGCGCAATCTCAAGTCGATGGGTGCGGTGGTGCTGGTTGTCACTCTCGACCGTTCCCTCTCCCCGTATTACTGGCATAATTTGCCCAAGGAGGCCGGCTTTCCCTTCCTGGCGTTGGTGGAGCACACGAACTTCATGGATCGGGAACACTACGGCGGCGATACGGTCATCTACTGCGGGGATTACCTGCAGACAGATCACGAGTATTTCTCGCTCGACAAGGATCAACTCCTGGACCGGTTCCTACTTGGATTCCGGCGCCTGAATCCGGATTTCGACCGGAGTTGGGTCAAGGACGCGTGGCTGTGGAAAACGCCCTACGCTCAGCCGGTGCCACCCGTCAATCACTCGCAGAACATTCCGCCGTTGCGCACGCCCCTGCGGGGCCTTTATTTCGCCAGCATGAGCCAGGTGTATCCGTGGGACCGCGGCACTAATTATGCGGTGGAGATCGGTCGCCGCGTCGCACGCATGATTATGGAAGATTTCGCATAAAGAACGGAGACAGAATGCTTTTCGGAAAGTCGAAGGACGTCACATCTGACATGGTGCTCGATGCACTCAAGCGCGTGCAAGAGCCTGAGTTGCACAAGGACCTGGTGACGCTCAACATGGTGAAGGATATCCAGGTGCAGGATGGCGACGTGACCTTCACGGTCACATTGACCACGCCGGCCTGCCCTCTCAAGTCGCAGATCGAGAGTGAAGCGAAGGCTGCCGTTGCACAGGTGCCTGGCGTGAAGAATGTCACGGTGAAATTCGATGCCCAGGTTCGCGCGGATCACAGAATCAACTCGAAGCTCGCCGTGCCGATCAAGAACATCATTGCAGTAGCCAGCGGCAAGGGCGGGGTGGGCAAGACTACAGTCGCAGCCAACCTTGCTGTGGCCTTGGGCCAGATGGGCGCCAGGGTCGGCATCCTGGATGCTGACATCTATGGTCCGAACGTGCCCATCGTCATGGGTGTCCGCCAATTGGATGAGGTGCAGTCGGACCTGATGGTGCCGCCCTTTGCGCACGGCATCCAGGTCATGTCCATTGGCTTCCTGGTGCCTGACGGCGAGGCGCTAGTCTGGCGCGGGCCGATGCTTCACAAGGCCATCGGGCAGTTGCTCACCGACGTTGCCTGGGGCGATCCACAGGGAAAGACGGCGGATGAGCGCAAGCTGGACTACCTGATCGTGGACCTGCCCCCTGGAACGGGCGACGCACAGATGAGCCTTGCCCAACTCGTGCCGCTCACCGGCGCAGTGATCGTCACGACACCCCAGAACGTGGCTTTGGCCGACGCGACCCGTGGCATCACTGCATTCAACCGTCTCGAAGTGCCTGTTCTTGGCCTGATTGAGAACATGTCCGGTGACGTGTTCGGTGTTGGGGGCGGTGAGACGGCCGCCAACAAGCTCAACATCCCGTTCCTGGGCCGGGTAAACCTGGCATCCGTTGTCCGTGAAAGCGGCGACAACGGCGAGCCAGTCGTTGCCTGCTGCCCCGATACCGAGCAGGCTGAAGTCTTTCGCCAGATCGCCCAGCGCATCGCGGCGACTGTGAGCGTCCTGAATGCGCAGCGTCCTGCTGCCTCAGCCGCGCCGATCAAGCTCGAGTTCTAGATGTTAGACCTCCGAGGTTGCGCCAACCTTCGGTTGGCCAGATACCTCGGAGGTCGGTTTCCGAGCCCCAATTTCATAAGTCTCTCGCAAAGGAGCAGAGGAAATGGACCACGCATCGTTCTGTCCTCCCGA